>DHGV01000005.1 GCA_002402945.1 Pelotomaculum sp. UBA4789 | reverse complement strand
ATCATTTTACTTGACCGCTTACAGAGAGGTTTTTGGTTTTCTCGGCCCTAACGGATCGGGCAAAACCACTACTATAAATATGCTGACCGGCCTGGCCAAAATTACCGCCGGCTCTGTAAAACTGCTGGAATTTGACTACGCCCATGAAATAAAAAAGGCCCAGCAGGTGATCGGCATCGTGCCGGACGAAAGCAACCTCTACGAAGAGCTTGACGGATTCGAAAACCTCTGCTTTTGCGCCGCGCTTTACGGCATCGACAGGCGCACGCGGGAGGAAAAAGCACGCCGGCTTTTAGATGAATTCGACCTTACCGGCGCGGGCGACAAACTCTTCAAGGCATACTCAAAGGGGATGAAAAGGAAACTTACAATTGCCGCGGGCATTATCCATGATCCAGAGATACTCTTCCTGGACGAGCCCACCACCGGAATTGATGTGGCCAGCGCCAGGCGGATACGCCAGCTGATTAAAGACTTGAACAACAAAGGCACCACCGTCTTTCTGACCACCCATTATATAGAAGAGGCCGAACATCTCTGCCACAGGATCGCCTTCATCGTTAAGGGCGAGATCATACACATCGGTACTGTCAGCGATCTGATCCGCGATGCCCAGCATGAAAGCATAATCCAGTTCACCCTGGCCGGTGGCGCCGCCAGGCTGCAGCAGGCTATCAAAGACAAGGGCCTTTCCGGCTGGGATGTTGAAATCATCAGCGACGAGGTAGTAAGGGTCCATTCCCCGCAGGCGATCAATCTGTCGCCCTATATTCAATTATTCGAAAAAGAAGGCCTTGTGCTCTATGAGGCCAAAATAATCCGCCCCTCCCTGGAAGATGTCTTTGTCAAAGTGACGGGCATCGAACCCGAGCACATGAAGAAGGAAAAGGAGGGCGGTAAAAAGTGAAGACGTGGATCGCTTTCTGGAGCATTTTACTGAAAGATATGAGAAATTACTACCTGAAACCGCCCAATATCAGCTGGGGCATAATATTCCCCTTCGCCTGGACGCTGATGTTCTTTTTAAAGTCTCAGAATCCGGTTGACATCCGTGAAATTTTGCCAGGCGTCATGGCCATGTCCGTCCTCTTCGGCACCACTTCCATGCTGGCGGTGACAATCACCTTTGAGAGAAGGAGCCGATCCTTTGAAAGGCTGCTGCTCGCACCGATCAGCCTCAATGCCCTGATGCTGGCAAAGACGACAGGGGCCATCATCTTTGGCATGATTAACGCTTTTGTCCCGGTTATATTTGCCGCGTTCATGACCGACCTGCGCGGTATTGCATGGGTCTCTGTCATCAGCAGTGTGTTTCTAATCGCCGTGACTTCAACCTTTCTGGGGCTGTTCATCGCGGTTTCTGTAAAAGAGGTCTTTGAGGCACAGACCTTCTCCAACTTTTTTCGCTTTCCAATGGTCTTCCTGTGCGGGTTGTTTATTCCGGTACAGGCGCTGCCTGTCTTCCTGAGGCCTCTCTCGTACGCCCTGCCTCTCACTTATGGGGCTGACATAATGAAAACAGCCATCAACGCAAACGGTGATATTTCACAATGGCTGAGCTTCTCCGTGCTGGCGGGATACAGCATACTGCTGTTTGGTTTAAGCCTGAGGAATATTAATAAAAAGTGGATCTACTAGACCTCCTGGATTTGCCATGCATAATCCGTTTTGCTTGAACTTTGCCTATAATATTAAACAAGCCGGGTGAACCCGGCTTGTTTAATATTATAGCACCGCCCCCTGTTATTTGGGAAACACTCAACTAACTCTTAGCTAACTTAGCGGACATCATCTCTGCTTTCAGGTACAGATAAGCTATCAGGGTCTCCGGGTCCTTTATCCCGCCTCTATCAGCTAACTGTTCGAACTCTTCAAACGTTAGCCATACCACTCTATCTACGTCTGTGTCTTCCACTGACTTGCTCTGTTCTACGGTGCTGAGCCTCGCTCTGTATATGGACATTTGCGATGCACTTGAATCGCAAACTACATAGTATGTATAGATAGGTTTTTCGCTTAAAAATTCAATGTCAGCAGCACTGATATCACATTCCTCATATAATTCTTCTATCAGCGTCTCNNTTCATCGACACACGGGCGATACTGTCTGACTAAAGCGACCTTGTCATCCGCATCAGTGACTATTGCCGTAACAGCATCCTTGATCTCAAGACGTTCTATAATCCTCTTCTTACCCTTTATGGTAGCCTCCAGCTGCTCCACAGAGATAAACCCTTTATACAAGTATTTCTTATCTTCCATGATCTTATCTCCTTATATCAATGAATTTTTGTTTAAACCCTCATTTAATCATTTGAACAGAAATCTAAATGGTAATATCAGGTTATCGCTTACTTAGATAAATATCCGCTTTTAGTCAATGGAAGCCAAACAATAATCCTACATGGTAGACCGAAAACGAAACAAGCCAGGCAATGGCAATAGTCACTATTGGTTGTAAAACTGCGCACTTCCAACTACCACTTTCTTGTCTGATTATAGCGATGGTCGCCAGACAAGGGGTATATAGCAGAACGAAAAACATAAAGCTTAGTGCCCCTAATGGTGTTATATGCGTAGGAATTGCTGAAATTAAAGCACCCTGCCCCACTCCGTAAAGAGTGCCGAGTGTGCCGATAATTATTTCTTTGGAAGCTAATCCAAAAATTAATGCCACGGTAAAACTCCAGTGTCCGAAACCCAATGGAGCAAACAGCGGGCTGATCGAATGACCGAGCTGCCCAAGCACGCTCTCTGCTGAACCATAAGTTACACCTGCAGGCAGGCTTGCTAACGTCCAAATGATTAATACAGAACCAAAGATAATTGTGCCTGCCTTTTTTAAGAACTCCATTGTATGATACCAGGCGTGTTTTAGTACATTTGTCATAGACGGCTTCCGGTATGGAGGCAGTTCAATAATTAATGAATTTTGCGTTTGGCTTTGTAGCAGCCTGCTCAGGATCAAGCTGGCGATAAAAGTAATGGAAATACCGGACAAATAAAGCAGCATGACGATGTAAACCGCATGTTTGGGAAAAAATATTCCGGCAAACAAAAGGTAAACGGGCAGACGGGCGCCACACGATATAAAAGAGTTTGTCAGGATGGCAATCATGCGTTCCCGCCGGTCTTTAATCGTCCTGGTTGCCATAATTGCCGGTACATTACAACCGAACCCTAAAATCATTGGGATAAAGGTGCGCCCCGTAATTCCCAGTTTTCCAAAGAGCGGATCAACCAATACCACAGTTCTCCCCAAGTACCCGCTGTCTTCCAGCAGGGCGATCATTAAGAAAAGGATGAAAATAAGAGGTGTAAAAGCAAGAACAGATCCTACCCCTCCAAGCAATCCTTCGGACAGAAAGGAACTTAGTAAGCCAGGCAACTTCAGGAAGCCAACAAGTCCACCCATCCAATCAAAGATGTTGCGAATAGCAGAGATTAATGGTCCGGACAAGGTAAAAGTAATTTCGAACATCAAAAAAATGATAGCAAGGAAAATTGGGAAAGCGGTATATTTGTTTAATATGATCTCATCGATTCTGTCTGTTCTCTGGATAGTTTTTTCAATTGAATAAAATGGTTTCAATTTCTCCTTGAAAAACCTGATGGATATCTCGTGGTGAATCTCATAATTCTCTTTCAACATCTCTTGTAAATAATACGGCATTTGAAATTCACTTTGAGCTGCTTTCAGAATCTCTTCGAGTAATTCTTCTTTATTTTCCCCCTTATTGGCCTCGATAACGACCACCGGTATCTGCAGCACTTCGCTGATTTTTGGCACATCGATCCTAATGCCCCGTCTTTCGGCTTCCTTGTTAAAATTAAAAGCCAGGATGACTTTCTTCCTTAGCGCCAGTAATTCCATTGTCATTAACAAATTGCGTTCCAAAGCATTGACGTCAATAGTTTGTACTATCACTGCATGAGTTTGAGCCATCAGGTAATTATGTGAAACTTTCTCTTCTTCGCTATATGGAGTGATGCTATATGTACCAGGCAAGTCAATAATATTAATCGTCCTGTTTTTATAAGATATACAGCCTTCCTTTTTTTCCACTGTTTTCCCCGGCCAATTCCCCACATGCAAGCTCATCCCAGTTAAAGCGTTAAGCAAAGAGGTCTTGCCTGTATTGGGATTTCCGGTTAATACAACATTAATATCTTCATCTCTGCTCATCAGGCACCTCAACTAGAATCTTGTCAGCAATATCATTGCGTAATGCGACCAGAGTATTTAGACACTTATAAATTCTGGTGCTGCCAAGAGGCGCTTTGCGTATAAAAACAATCTCTACCCCACTCATCAATCCCAAGCTTTCCAACCGTTCTTTCGTAACATGGTCGGTAGTAATTTCCTGAATGATGCCCGCTGTTTCGGTTGGAATCAGGTTTAGAGTTGTTATCATAATTAAGCCTCCTCTTACTATTGAAATGCAATAGTAATCAGTGAACTATGGGTAATGAAGTATTTATACTGTTCTTCCAACAGATATGATCTCCGCCAATATGCTAATAGCTATTTCCCGGGGATTTTAGCTCCGATTGCCAGACCTTTCGGAGCCTTTATCTCATAACTATTTTTCTTAAAAACATACTCATCTACCTCAACATCAAGCGCATTAGCAATCTTGGGGCACTTTGCCTTAAGCAAAAAATAGACCCTCCTTGAGGTATCCGACAAGGCTTCAAAATTTCCCTGTCCCTTGCTGATTACAAGGTCTGCACCGTCAAATATAGCTTGAAACTCAGCACTGCACGCTTCAAGCACTGCTCCCGGTGCTGTACAACCTGTCGAAACAATCATCGCATAGCCTGCAACACCTGCTTTTAATGCATCCTCAACTGTTGCATCGTTGATAATTGCAGCATCTCTTACTGCATAAATGACTTCATGCTGCGCTGAAAGATACTGTAACAAAACCTTATCAAATACCGCTTCTCCTGCATTGTCACCTATGATCAATATTTGTTTGGCCTTTTGGATGTCTTTTTCAAAAACATCCTTGTCGCAAATTGCAAAAGGCTTTTCCAATTCCGCCATCAGACATGCCTCAATATCCAAGTCTTTATATAGCGCAGAATCCATAACATTTCCCGTTGCCGAAACCTTCAGCGCCTGAAGTAACATGTCATCATTCCTGGAAGCAAAACATCTGATCAGCGGTTCAAGCCTTAAAGCCTCTGAAATATCTTTATCTTTTATTTTAGCATACGGATCTTCAATGCCTGTACGCTTCTTAACAATCGCATGCATGGCTTCGCACAGCTTGGGTGCGCAGTCATAGCTTCTGTGCATAAAAAGCATCTGCACGGCCTCATCCATGACACGCTCATGAATTATTTCATCATCTGTTGCCATGCGCGCCGCCTCAAGCACTTGCCTCAGCAAGCACGGCAGGCAGTCTAAAAATAGCTCCATTATTAATCTCCCTATTTATAGAAATGTATAGATAACAATAATCCTTATCTCAGGCTAGTACGCTGTTAACTCTTAAAC
>DHGV01000006.1 GCA_002402945.1 Pelotomaculum sp. UBA4789 | reverse complement strand
TAACCTTAAGAAATTTCCTGATCATCATCACCCGGCTTTTTTAGATACGTTGCTTTAGTGTATTCCCGCCCCAAAGGGTATGAGCCCGAGCATGGCCAGCTTAAAACACTGGACACCAAAGGGTACGCCGATGATGGTTACACACAACAACAGCCCCGCAATAGCCCATAAAATTGCGGCAAGGATCCCGCCGAACAACAGCCAAATGATATTGCCGATAAATTTCATCTCATTCCTCCTGGAAATATACTACCAGGTTTCCGCCAAAACTGATGGCAAATAAGTTATCTGTTTTCTTTAAAAGACAAACTGTTGTTCGTTAATTGCTGTAATTTTTGATGTTGTATCTTACGAAGTTTTAGGGTACAATAATCACATCAAGTCATGGAGGTGTTAACGGTGCCAAATATTAAACCAGTTTCAGATTTAAGAAACTATAATAATGTTCTCCGCTCTTGTCAAGTTGGGGAGCCTGTATTTTTAACCAAAAACGGCAGAGGCCGCTATGTTATTTTGGATATAGAGGAATATGAAAAGCAGAAGGCAGTGATCAAGCTTCTATCAAAGCTCTCCGAGGCAGAAGATGCAATTAAAACCGGAGAGGAATGGAAATCACTTGATGACCTCAAGAAAGCATTGGAGGCCTGAGCGTGAAATTCAAAATCAGAATCAACCCTGTGGCGATTTCTGATGTACAGGAATTGAAAGCTTTCATCGCTGAGGACAATCCTGGCGCAGCCACAAAGATGGGAAACGTCATTTATTCCAAAATAGAAAGGCTTGCTGATTTCCCCGAAATGGGAGCCTCCCTAAGCTCCAAGATCAATATTAAAACTGATTACCGCTTCCTTGTATGCGAAGTTTATCTCATATTTTATAAGATTGAGGGCGAATATGTTTCAGTTTATCGTGTGTTGAACGGAGTGCGGGACTACCTGTCCATTCTTTTCGCAGATGAACCACCCAAAGAATAAATCAAATTACTGGTACCCTTGAAGCAGAATGCGTAAAGGGTGCCAGATACTTGGTGCCAGCCCTGTTGCTCTGACTTTTACTCATCCAGCTCCCTGTGCCCTGTCGCATCTTCATCCACCCAGTCCTCCTCTATATAAACCATCCCATTTCTGCCTTCAACTTTCCTGGTTGGTCCCGCCTTATAAATTTTACAGGACAAAGGCCCGTAACAGAACGTCTCAAACCGGTATTTACGTTTTCCGGGATTCCAGTTGTCTATTATAATCTCTACAGGCATCCGGCAGCCCCAAATACAGGCAGTACATTTTGTATCAAAAGTCCTGGCAGCTAATCTGCGATGACCCCGCTCTCTGTAGACTTCAAGAACAGGTGGTATCCCTCCCCAGACTGGCGGGGTTAAAACATTTGATATGTGCGAGACTTTATTTAGCTTTGACGATTTATAAAACTCTGCCGTTTCCATCCTTTCATCAGCAACAGGTACACATTCACCGGATATTTCATCCCCAACGCCAAATTGGTGCTTCTGCTGGGCGGCTTTACCGATGCCTATGGATAATTCTCGTTCCATGCCATCAACCAAACCCCTTATGAGCAGCGCATATCCAAGATAGTTATGTGACCGTTCATCAAATGATCGCAGCAGCCTTATTCTCGGTTGGATTGATAGTATGACTCCCTTGAATATGCTTTTCATCATTGGCAGCACCTCCATGTAGCTTCTCAAAATCTTTGATACTTTGAAACTTTCAGCATACCGCATAAGCTGAGGCAGATTTTTATCCTTTCGTTTTGCATAACGTTTCAAGGCATCGGTCAAAATGGCAATGTCCATCTGGTTGCGGCTTCTTAAAATGTCGCAAATCGTGCGTTCCATATCATATGTTTTGATATTTCTGCCAAAGGGCGTCTTGGCAGAGCATAAGCCCAATTCGTATAGTTCCTTTTTGATGGAATAAACCTTAACAGGAGGTGTGGCGCGGCTCAGGCGTTGTAGGGCGGGCTTCAGCCCGCCATCACCTTCGCTATAAGGTCGGATTCAGCATACACTCTGAAAGATATGTACTTCTTGAAAGTTTTTCGATTATATCCGAATAATTTGCTGATCTTGAATCATTGATTTCTCGCTAGGTAAACAGATAGCAAATTAGTTGTCTGTTTCTTTTTTTAGTGCTCTGCAGGACAGCTGCTGCATCTTTATTATTATTATTATTCTTTATTCTTTATTCTTTATTCTTAATATTCTTAGGCGATTGGGAGGCCTTGCCGCTGTACGGCTCAGGGCCCCTCACGAGTACAGTCACGGGTACAGTAACTGTACTCGTGACTGTACTCGTACCTGTACTCGATGGGTACAGAAACTGTACTCGATGGGTACTAAAACTGTATCCAAGCCTTTTTATATTTTCTTAGATTTTTGGCGCCTTTTGTCCCACAGATACACGATCGCGATACAGATCATAGCACCCGCTGCATCAATCAGCACATCGCCCACCTTGCCGGACCGTCCAGGCACATACAGCTGGTGCCATTCATCCGTCATCCCATATACCGCAGCAAAAGCCCAGGCCGCCAGGTACTGCCAGCGCCAATACCGCACTGCTTTCAAGGCAAAAAAAGCCAGCGTGAAAAAAAGAGCCACATGCGCCAGTTTGCGGACAATAAAGTCAGTGATCTTGATCATTGCTTCAGGCAGCCCGATAGAATAGAAAAACCGCAGCGTATGCGCGTCATTAAATGCCGGCTGCTCCGTAAAATAATATATGGCCAGGCACCAGAAAACCGTTACAACCAGCCAGAACACCCTAACACCCAAGAATTTTCACCCCACACCGTTCCGGTTTGTATTCATAGTCTGTTCAATGGTTCGTATTGCGGATATATGCAGTGTTTTTGCCAGCGCCTGTCTTGATTATATAGCCTTCTTTCAGCAGTGAAGCCAAGGTCATCTCAATGGTTGATTCGCTGATATCCGGACATTTTTCCAAAATCATGCGTTTGGACAGCTTCTGCAGGGTGCCGTCAAATAACCTACGGATACGTTCCGGCTTGGAAAGACTTCGGTTTTGCATCAATTCTACCCGGGCTGAAAACTCTTTATAGGCACTTAATATGACCTCCAAGTAGTACTTAACAAATGGAAAGTAAAAATTCTTTCCTTCATACCAACCGGTTGAGCTGTCCTGTAATACCTCATAGTAGGTTTCTTTTGTTTTTTCAATAATCATCTCGATGCTGATATACTTGCCCGCGATGTAACCTGATCGGTATAAGAGAAGCAA
The DNA here is from genome assembly GCA_002402945.1 of Pelotomaculum sp. UBA4789. Classification (GTDB taxonomy): domain Bacteria; phylum Bacillota; class Desulfotomaculia; order Desulfotomaculales; family Pelotomaculaceae; genus Syntrophopropionicum. Next base: position 1,082 of record DHGV01000006.1, on the reverse strand, counting down.
TGTCAGCAAGCGGCTCATCCGTCCATTTCCATCATTAAATGGGTGAATGCAGAGGAAATCCAAAATGAACATGGAAATGAGCAGCAATGGATCGTATTTTTGAGCATTGATTGCTTCAGCAAAGGTGTTGGTCAGCCGGTCAACAGCCTCAGGGGTTTCAAACGCCGGCAAAGGTGTAAAACGAACCTTGCTTTGGCCGAAAGCATCTGTTTCTGCGATAACATTATCAGAATTTTTGAATTTGCCGCCAACTAAGGATGGGCTGAATTGGTACAGGTCTCTGTGCAGCTGAAGAATTAAGTTTGTACGAGGCGCCATGTAGTCATAACTTTCGTGGATCAGGCTTAGCGCCTCTCGATAACCAGCGATTTCCCGCTCTGAGCGGTTACGCGGCTCGACTTTGGACTTTACCAAAGCATCCAGACGCTCATCGGAGGTGTAGATACCTTCGATTCTATTGGAAGCGCCAGTACTTTGGATTTTTGCTATTTCAAGCATGGCCTCCAATACGTCCGTCTTTGCCTCAATAAACAGCTCTTGCTTTCCTTTGTACTCGTGAATTGCAGAGACCAGATTCATCAGTTCATGGTTCATCAATTCATCAGGAATTGTTGTATAGTCAAATTTCCGCATTAACAGCATCCTTTCTGCCCAAAGGTTTATCGTTCTGCACAATTTTATTATTATATTGTGCAGAAGTCAACAGGTACTAGGCAGAAGCAATGTAGGTGCGATTGAAATCGAACCTACATTGCTGATTTTCATCCTTCTAATGGTGCCTAATATCGTGTCAAAAGAACCGTCCCCTTGTCACGATTCTGTCATCCCGATATTGTCATCCTGAGCGGCAGCGAAGGATCTCTCCCGTTAACAGCTTTTGTTTTCCAGCCTATCGCGACTTATCCCGCCTGATGTTATATACAAACCACATAAATGCGATGCCGATGATGCTGCCGGCGGTATCCATCGCCAGGTCGCTGACCTGAAAAGCCCGGCCGGGAACAAACAACTGGTGGACCTCATCAATCACGCCGTAGGTTACACAGATGGCCAGGGTGTGAATATTTCACGCCACAAAGGAC
>DHGV01000074.1 GCA_002402945.1 Pelotomaculum sp. UBA4789 | reverse complement strand
CATATTACCGTAGGTCTCTGTCAGATTTATTCAACGATATGAGCAACAGGGATTATGCGCCAGGAGAACCGTCCCCCTGGCCGTTTTCGCGGAAGCAAAAGAACCGTCCCCCTGCTTCCCTTTAGGCCCGTTTGATGTAGTTGCCGGTCCTGGTATCAATCTGCAGCTTGTCCCCCACATTAATGAAAAAGGGCACCTGGACTACCGCTCCCGTTTCCAGGGTTGCGGGCTTGGAACCGCCGGACGCTGTGGCGCCTGAGATGCCGGGGCTGGTTTCAACAACTTCCAACTCCACGAAGTTTGGCATTTCAACCCCGATAGATTTTTCCTGAAAGGTCAGCACCTGGATAATCATGTTTTCTTTCATATATTTGACCGCGTCCCCTAATTGTTCGGCACTGATGGTGATTTGATCATATGACTCCATGTCCATGAAGTTAAAGTCTTTCCCGTCGTTGTACAGGAACTGCACCTCACGGCGGTCAATCCTGGCCTTAGGCACTTTCTCCCCGGCATTAAAGTTCCTGTCAACCACCGCCCCGGTCCGCATATTACGGAGCTTCGAACGCACAAAAGCAGCGCCTTTACCCGGCTTGACATGCTGGAAATCTATGACCTGGAAAATATCACCCTCCAGTTCGATAGTAAGCCCGGTCCTGAAATCATTTGTTGATATCAATACTACCACTCCCTGTATGTAAAATTTATTATAGAATTAATAGCTCTTCTTTCGGTGCTCCAGTTAAGATCCGGCAGCCGGAGTTTTCCACCAGGACCGTATCCTCGATCCTGACTCCGCCCCAGCCGTTGAGGTATATTCCCGGTTCCACGGTGACAACCATCCCGGGCTCCAGGACTGTATTGTCCTTTGCAGACAGCCTCGGGATTTCATGAATGCTCAAACCCAGGCCGTGCCCGGTGCTGTGGCCGAAGAACTCACCGTAGCTGTTTTTTTCGATTACACTCCGGGCGGCAAGGTCAACATCACAGGCGCAGATGCCGGCTCTTAATACGGCTATAGCGTTCATCTGCGCTTCCAAAACAATTTTATAGATATCATTCTGCTTTTGGCTGGCGCTGCTTATCGCCACCGTCCTGGTAATATCGGAATGGTAGCCTTTGTACACAGCTCCGAAATCAAGGGTGACCAGATCTCCTGCTGCGATTTTTTTCATGGTAGCGACACCATGCGGCAGGGCGGCCCGGGCGCCGGAAGCAGCAATAATTTTAAAGGCTGACCCCTCAGCTCCCAGCCTTCTCATCGAATATTCCAGGTGCAGAGAGATCTCGTTTTCGGCCACTCCGCGCTTGATCAGCGGCAGAGTTTGCACAAGGGCTTGATCGGCGATGGATACCGCCTTTTCGATTAATTTAACTTCTGATTCATCTTTGCAGATTCTGAGCTGTTCAACCTTGTCGCTTTGAGGTTTAACCTCGATCCCTTCACACAGCTTTGTAAGTGTGGAATACTGGTTATAGGTCAGGTTCTCCCCTTCAATACCAAGCCGGTGCAGCTTATGCCCTGTAAATATTTTTAAGATCATCCCGGCATAGGAATCTGTAACCTCGACCACCTGGAAGTCAGGGCTTTCCATAGCAGCCTGGGCTGTGTAACGAAAATCAGTCAATAAATACGACTGCTCCCTGGTCAGCAGCAGAGAACCCGTTGATCCTGAAAAACCGCTCAGGTAATAACGGTTTTCCGGGTTTGTGATATAAAAAGCGTCTATCCCTGCAGGCTCTAAAAATTCGCGCAGCCTGTTGATCCTATCCGGCAAAAAAATGCCCCCTTATGCTCCCGCCAGCGCAACCGCCGCCCTTAAAGCAAGGAGGTATCCGGTAACACCCAGGCCGCTGATTTGCCCTGAAGCAACCGGGGCAATTACTGATTTGCTCCGGAACTCTTCACGCGCATAGATATTGGAAAGGTGAACTTCTATAGTCGGGATGCCAACTGCCGCCACTGCATCGCGCAAAGCCAGGCTGGTGTGAGTGTACGCGCCAGGATTGATCACCAGCGCGTCCGCATCCACTGCCTGCTGCAGCATATCGATCAGCTCCCCTTCATGGTTGGACTGCCGGCAGGTTACCTCAACGCCAAGCTGGGCGGCAAGCTCTGCCAGCATCGCATTGATCTGATCAAGGGTATTGCTGCCGTAAACAGCAGGCTCACGCCTGCCGAGAAGGTTTAGGTTCGGTCCGTGGAGTACCAGTATCTTCAAAATATCACCCCTCTATGTCAGCGTATTGTTTCACGTCTCCCTGATATCGATCCCTGTAATTTTACTGCAGACATTTTACCACAGTTAGACCCGTTATGCCAATGCTTCCGGCTGGCAGCTACTGGCCGCTGATGGTCATCCCGGCTATCCTGATCGTGGGGGATCCCTTGCTGCCGAAAAACTTCAGATCATTTCCGACCATATCAATGTTGGCAAACATCTCTATGATGTTTCCGCCCATCGCCATCCCGCGCACCGGCCTGGTTATTTCACCATTCTCAATTAGAAGGCCCGCCACACCAACAGAAAAGTCACCGGAGATCGGATTTGCCGTGTGCATTCCCATCACTTCAGTAACATAGAGGCCGTTTTTTATATCTCTGAAAAGCTCCTCTGCAGGATGCGGTCCGGCCTCAATGAAAAAATTAGTTGCCCCCACTTCCGGGGTCCCCTTGAAAGAATTACGCACTCCGTTACCGGTTGAACTGACACCATCTTTGGCCGCGGTATAAGTATTGTGCAGGTACTGCACCAGCAGGCCTTTTTCGATCAGTACTGTCCTTGCTGTCGGCACACCTTCTCCGTCAAAGGGCGCCGAGACAATACCCCCGGCCAGGGCCCCGTCATCTATCACAGTGACCTTGTCGGAAGCTACATAAGAACCCGTCTTGCCTGCAAAAAGCGAGCGTCCCTTCTGTACTGCTTCCGCAGTCAGGGCTGGGCCGATCACTCCCAGAAAGCCTGTAGCCACATAAGGCTCCAGCACCACAACGGCCTGGCGGGTTGTCACCGGTAGCGCCCCCAGCATCCGCACAGCCCGCCGGGCAGCCTCCCTGCCGACCTTTTCAGGGTTCAGGCTTTTATATTTCAAACTGAAATCCATGTCAAAGCCGCTCTGGCTGTCGTCTCCCTGAACTGCAGCCAGGGCTATATATACGCCGCAGTAGGCTCCCTTATATACCGCCTTCAAACCAAGAGAGTTGACAACGGTGATCAGCGACTCCCCGTCCTGGTAAGCAGAGCTTTCAATGATTTTCACCCTGGGATCATAGGCGCGGGCTGATTCCTCCATCTGCCTGGCCATTTCAATTTTCTGCTCCACAGCCGCATCACGGATGCCGGGATCATAAATATCCAAGTCAGCATAGCTCCGGCCGGGTGATGGCAACCGGTTATAGGCGTCTTCCGCGGTATTTTCACAGTTGGCCAGTGCCTGCCTGGAAGCTTCCTCGATCCCCTGCGGGCTGAGATCTGTGCTGAAAGAAAAACCGGTCCGCCCTTCCCTGATGACACGCAGGCCAAGTCCCCGCTCCTCGGCAAGTTTCATTGTTTCCACGCGGGCTTCCCGGACATCAATGTTTAACTCCTTGGTGCTGCTTATATAAGCTTCCGCTAATTGAGCGCCCATTTGCCTGGCTTTATTGACAGCGTTTTCAGCGGAGCCCAAAAATATTTCATCCTTGTCCACTCAAACACTCCTTTGCTATGTCAGTATATAATTCAATGACTGTCAAAATACTCCTTTAGACCGGATATAAAAAAATGCGCCAGGGGGAGAAGCAGGGGGACGGTTCTCTTGCTTCCGCGTGACAAGAGGATGGTTCTTGTGACACGGGGAATTGTAGGTGCGGCTTCAGCCGCACAATGTGGTCGGCTAAAGCCGACCCTACAGGAATCCGTATTGCCAGATAGAGTAACGGGGACACATCCATTCCAGGATATGTCCCCGATTAGATTTTAAATCCTTCTGATTTTACCGTTTGGCTTACCCTGAGAGGCGCCGCCGATAATCAGCTCCCTGATGGCTATGGTTGGCTGGGCATCGCTGACTGGCACACCCTGGCCGTCCTTGCCGCAGGCGCCGATGGAAAAGCCCAGGTCACTGCCCACCATTTCTATAATACGCAGTACTTCAGGCCCGTTCCCCGTCAGGGTAGCGCCCCGTACCATCGGGCCTATTTCTCCGTCTTTGATCAAATAGCCTTCCGCAACATCGAAAACAAAATCGCCTGTAATCGTGTTAACCTGTCCGCCCCCCATCTTTTTAACCAGCAGTCCATTCCTGGTCTCCCTGATTATTTTTTGCGGATCGGTTTTGCCGGGGGCTATACATGTATTGGCCATCCTGGGTATTGGTTTGTGCTGGTATGATTCTCTCCGTCCATGCCCGTTGGACTGCCTCCCGTCTTTGACGGCGGTCAGGCGGTCGTATAAAAAATCGACCAGCACCCCATTTTCTATTAAGTTCACCTTCCGGGCAGCTACCCCTTCATCATCAAAGCGATATGAGCCGTACCTGCTGTCAATAGCTGCATCATCATACACGGTGACTTCCCCGGACGCGACTACCTGGCCTTTTTTGCCAGTATACACAGACAGGTTCTTTTGGACCAGATCGGCTTCCAGCCCATGGCCGCAAGCCTCGTGAACCATTGTCCCGCCAGCTTCGGAAGCCATTACCACCGGCATCCTGCCTGCAGGGGCAGGTTTGGCTTTAAGCATTTCCAGGGCCCTGTTTGCTGCTGTGCCGGCCACCTCTTCGGGCGGGTAGCGCTTGAACAGCTCGAATCCGCACAGGCTGCCCACTGCCTCATACCCGGTCTGGATGACCTGTCCGGACGCCGCTACCGCCTGGACCACCAGCCTGGTGCGGATGCGTTCGTCTTCCACGTAGTCCCCGCTGCTGTTGGCAATCGTAACTTTCTGCACCACATCGCCGTAACCGACCATCACCTGTTTAATCTGCTCACGATCAACCGAGCGGGCGGTTTTGTCTGCTGCTTCCACCACAGCCACCTTTTGCTCAGTGGGCACATCCTCCGGTCTCTCTTTGAAATCAAAATTTACGGCGGGCTTAACGTCAACAAATTCCAGGTTGACCCCTTTTTTGCCGCTGGCCGCGGCGTGGCTGACAATACCGGCTGCCTCCAGCAGCCCGTCACGGGAGAGGTCATTGGTGTAGGCATAGGCGGTAGAAGCGCCGGAGAGGACTCTGATCCCGGCGCCCGCGTCGACACCGGAGAGTATCCGTTCTATTTTGCCGGCCTCACAGCTGATACCGACGCTCTTTTTCTCTTCGACAAAGATATCCGCAAAGTCACCGCCCCTGGCGGTGGCGGCATCCAAAACCTCTTTTAGAATTTGCTTGTCAATCAGGTTAATTCACCTCATAGAACTTTTTATCACTAGGTGCGGCTGAAGCCGCGGCTACAATTTCAGTCGTCAGCCATCAAATGTCGGGCGTTTGTTTATCCAACATCCCTTGGCGGTCGCATAGCCTGCTGTAGGGCGGGATTTATCCCGCCAAATATCGGCTTTTTATCCTCTGATGACGCCGCTGCGACACATTTAAGTTTATTATATGTGCCCTGATATAAAACGTAAAGTTTAAAATACATTTCAGGCCGGTGCGGTTTATGAAGGATCACTGAAATAACTGGAAAGGCCGGGCGGCCGCGTATTGGCTGCCGCAGGTCTGAAAACATCCTGACGGCCGGTCAGCGTTTTGGCCAGCCCTTCCAGATAAAGCTTCCCTTCCGGGTTTTTAACTGAGTACATCACAATCCCAACCACAGCCCTGATCGCCCCGGTATTTGCAGCAGGGTCTGTGGTTTTTGCAGTTTTGGATGGGCTGGCAGTTTCGATGCTCAGGCTTCTGATCTCAGATGTACAGCCTTTACTGCCTTTATCTATCCTCTTACAGAAATCGACCACGCTCCGGTAGTCACCCTGCAGTGTTATTCTGACAGGCAGCTCTAAAGTATGCGGTTTTTCGATAATATTACCCGGCACAATTTCAATGGCCATAATGTTCCCGGCGGCCGTAATATTTCCCAAAAATATTATGTCCGCACCATCCCTGATGTTTTTAGCATAGGGATCAGTCTTGACGGCAAACTCTTCTTTGATATTGTTCAGCCTGTCACGTTCTTCAGGCGCTGAAGCCACTGCGGCCCGCGCTGCGGAAAGGCTGTCCTTTTCACACGCCAGTTCATATTTAGCCTGGGTGTACGCCCTGGCCTGCGGCGCCAGGATAAAATTAATCAGGGAAAACACCAGCGCGCCGGTTACCAGCCCGATTAAAACCAGGTATTCCTTTTTGCCCAGCCTGTCTCTCATCAGCTCTCATCCTTTACCCTTGCTGTGATTTCAAATTCCATACCTTCGTTGACGGCATTAACTTTTACCAGCTTTACTTCCTCGAAATAGGGCAATTCAATTAATTTCCTGATGAATATCCCAATCGAGGGCAGGCTCCGGGAAACACCTCTGACTGCAAGCTGGTTGGGGCGGGTATAGACAGTGGATTCCTCCTGCCCGCGGCCGGGGGCTGTTTTTGAAACAGCGTCATCCTTGTTGGCAATATTCAGCCCGGTCAGCCACAAGTCAATTGGCGCCGCCCTGCCCAGGTCCTCCAGCACGCCGGACCAGGAAATATGCTTCCTTGATATTTCTTCGCACTCCTCGATGGTCTCCTCCAGCTCTGCCCTTTCCCTGACAACCCCTTCCAGCCTTGACAGGGCCGGCGACAGGGCAGCGGCCTGCGCCCTGGTTTCAGCCAGTTCGTTGTTAATTACTGAATAGTTTACCCGGAATAACAGGCAGCACCCAAGCAGCAGGACTACCGGTAGTATAGCAGCCAAAATTAATACCAGCCTCCGGACATCGATGACTCCCTCCCGCTGCAGCTTGGGCGGTAATAAGTTGACCTTATACAATGACATTACCGGACACCTCCCTCAAGGCCAGCCCTACAGAAACAGCAAAAGCCGGATCGTATGTTACGCCGGCTGTAAAATCCACTACCGGGGCGCCGGCGTCAGAGCCAATCCCAGGATTTTGCTGCAGCTCTTCATTTAATTCTCTAAAATTGCCCAGCCTGCCGCTAAAGACAACTTTTTCCGCTGAAATATCCTCATGCCTGGTGAAATAATCCAGCGAGCGCTGCAGTTCTTTTATGCATTCTGAAATATTTTCACTGCCGGCAGGCAGGTGACGGATGAACCTGATTAACCCGTCCCTGAGCAGGACAAAGTGAGAGGTCCTGGCGCCGATATCTGCCAGGGCTGCGGTCCCCTGTGTGTCCCTGCCAAATACCCGCCACAAGGCGAACGCCTGCAAATCGACTGCTGCCAAAGTGAACCCTGCCCGGGAAAATATGCCGTGATACTGGTATACTGTCGCCAGGGGTACGGCCAGGATGAGCAGGTCCTCCGTTTTCGGAGCGCTGCCATCATCTCGCGATCCCCCTGCCTGTTTATTTGCGGAGAAATTAACCGTTCTCCCCAGCCTGATGCACCTGATGACAAGCTGATCGACTGGTGTGGGCACAAATTTCTCTATCTCGAACCGCGCCGCTGACCAGAGTTCCTTTTCGTTCAGCCGCGGCAGTCTTACTATCCGGCTGACTGCTTTTTCACCGCCAATGCAGGTTATAACCTCTCTGCAGTTGGGCCTGCAGAGTTCTTTTAAACACTGGACCAGGCTTTCCTCATCAAAATTGTCAGTCCATACCCCGGGCGGACTGGGCAGCCTCCTTAGCGAAGCCACCTCCGGATACCCGTCAGTGATCCTGATTTCAGCTGCTTTTATTTCTTCTGTGCCGATATCCACTCCGGTAAATGTTTTCTTTTCCGGCAGTAACCGCCGCAGATATTTTTTCATACCATGCACCTACTCGCTCCATTTGGTTATTCTTGTAAAGCAGGTGGACCAGTTGTTGGTATCCCTGAAATTATTAAACATGTTTTCATCATCAGAGATGCTGATCAGGCTGCCCTGCGAAGCCAGGACAGGTGACAGCACGGTGCCGTTGATCAAGACGCCATTGCTCAAATTGACTTGGTTTTTGGCGTAAATCAAAGCGTCTGTGGCTTCGTTTGCCGCGATAAGGCTGACATCAGCGGCAGACAGTATCGCCAGGCTGTCGCTCTCAGCGTTTTTCCTTAAGCTGCTGATTGTCACACTGCCGTCCACAACAATCACAGCGTTCCCGCTGTATGTACCGGAAAGCTCCTGGCCGCCTGCTAAAAAATATATGCCGTCTGTGAAAACCATGACTTGCTCACTGCTGTCCGGCAGTGCATTAAAATCTGCGTTTTCCCGGTACCATTTCAGCCTGCCGGCGCTAAGCAGTTCCGGGAATGCTGCGCTTTCCGGTATTTTGGTATTCAGTTCCCCGGCGGGCAGAACAACCGCAATGTCTTTAAATTCCTCCGGGACCTTGCTGATATCGTCAACATAAATAAAACCGCTGATCGCAACCGGGCCGGCCCCGGTTAAAGCAACGCCACCTGAAGCATACACATCTCCCTCGATCACGGTGGCGCTCCCAGCCGCGCCCTGGAAGAAAACTGTGCCGCGGCTGTATATATTCCCTGTAATAACTGAGCCTTCGTTGATCACCGCGTCACCATTGGAAAAATAAACATCGGTGTGCAGGCTGAAAACATGTCCGCCGGGCGCGTTACTGTCCTTAATCCATAATCCCCTGAACAGATTTTTAGCGTAAACCGTATTAAAAACCGTATTTGTCCTGATCTTTTTTATGCAGCCCCTGCACTTGCCCCAGGCTTCTATTTCCAGGACTGCCTGTCCGTCATCCTCGGCCAGTTTTTTCACATTGATGTATTCCAATGTCCCCTCGCCGTAATTTTTTGCGCCACCTAAATTATTAGCCAGGTAATCATAACTGCCGCCGGTATTCAAATCCATCAGCCACTCCCGGCCATACCGGGCATCAGCCATAACCTTTTCTATCCCGGCTTCGGCAATGTAATATGCTTTTTCCTGATTAACCTCGAAGGAGGCGATTTTTCCGGCATTTGTTCCCAGGGCCAGGGCGGCGCTGCCGGTTAAGAAAATAGCCAGGGTGATGATCAGCACCATCAGCATGCTCTGGCCCCTGGCATTCTGGATCAGCATGGCAAATACCCCCTGTGTTAATCTGCCCTCACCTGCACGCTTGTACTCATTTCAAGCACGCCGCTGTTCCCTTTTTGGCCGTTTATGGTAATTTTTACGATTCGGCTTGCTGTGCTGTAGTCAAAATGCAGGTAGGTGATCTGGCTTGCCACCGGCAAATATACACCGCCCACATTAACCTCCGCCTCTTTGCCGGCCTGGTCGTATCTGAAACCGCGGACGTTGTCACCCGGAGCCGGTTCCAGTATTAACTCCGTGTCACTGCAGGATATAACGCTGCCGGCCTGCCTTACGCCGCGGTACATTTTCTTTAAGGCGATGCGCATGTTCTCCTGCACTTCGACCCTGCTGTTATTATCAATGTACAAAGAGTACTCTTGCGAATAAACGTAAAGCACAGCTGAAACCGCAGCAAAAAATATTAAGGCGGCGATGAAGGTTTCGATTACGGTGTAGCCTTTATTGTCCGGCATACGGCTCTACCTCTTTAATTTTTCAGCAATCAGGGACACATCTTTTTTCTGGCTATTTGCAGGGTAGGACACTGTTACCCTGATCGTCTTCAGGTTGTCCCTGCCTGCTTCGGCCGCTACCATAAGAGGGTAATTGCCGGGGCACTGCCCAAAGATGATATAAGAAGAGGCCGTATCGGGCATTGTCAGCCAATCTGAATCTATAACAGCACGCCTCATCTCCCCGTCGTAGCCGGTTATTTTTTTGACCTGGCCGGCGCCGGGCCCGCTGCAGATAGCAATGTGAAAATTGTTATAAAAACCGTCTGACCCGCTGCTCCTGTTTTCCAAGGTCACTGTATTTGCAGCCGCCTCCCGGACAAATCCAGTCTGGTTGTCAGGAATGGCTTTTATCTCTTCCATTACAGCAGCGGCAAAGTTTAAGGCGGCAATCTCGTGTTTGGCTTCGGCTGTATAAACGCTGCCGGAGCGGTACAAATATGCCAGCGGGAAAGCAACAATGCCCAAAATAAGAATGGAGACAGAGACCTCTATCAGGCTCATGCCTTTCTGATTTAAGATCAACCTTGAATCATCTCGCTTTTCATTTACAGTGGCGGCTGCTTGTCCACCCTTACCCTGCCTGTCACAGAAGCAACAATAACATACAGGAATTCCCCGTTTTGATTACGCAAAGTGACGTGCCCGCCGTACAGGAAACCGTTAATGCGGAATGGCTCACCTTCCGTATTGAATCTCAATTTATTGTCGCAGCCGTTCCCCGTGTTGTTGTCAAAATCGAAATTGGTTGTTACCAGGTCTATCCCGCCGGGCAGATCGGTTTTTTTATGGGTATAGACATTTCTCTGGATGAAATACCTGTCGTTCTGACAGTCGAAGATGATGGTGTAAACCGCATCCTGGTTGATATTCAGCTGCTGGGCCAAACGGATATCTTCTGCCATGACCGAAGCGGTAAAATACAGTTTTTGCCGGTCAAAGATCCTGGGAAATACGGGAGTAAAATATATGAACAAAATCGTAATGGAAATAACAATGGTCAATTCCAGCAAGGTGAACCCTTTGTTGTTGGCTAAAACATCGCTGCGATAATCACCTGACATCAGCATCACTAATCAATCCTGTAAAATAGGCTCCAAGCAATATCATCTTGCGCTTTGTATCATCCTGCGTGTATCATCCTGAGCGTTTGTGCCATCCTGGGTCCTGTAGGGCCGGCTTTAGCCGACCGTGTGCGGCTGAAGCCGCACCTACAACTCTCAAGCGCTGCTTAACCACTGATAATGGCACAAAATCGTGTCACAAGAACCGTCCCCTTGACACGTTTTGGAAGCAAAAGAACCGTCCCCCTGCTCCCTCTTTCATTAAATGTATTATATAATTATATTTACTAATATTTCCTATATTTAACTATTATAACAAATTTCCTTCAGATAAAAGATCGAATTTTGTCAAACACGAAAATATTTTTTATCCTATGCAGGACGCAAAATAGGCGCTAAAAAACCCTCCGCAGACTTATTTGTGTCCGCGGAGGGCGATCTGACCAACTGTATTCTTTATTTATTCGCCAGCTGAAAATTTTTGACAAAATATTTTATATGTGGCTTACTATCGCCTCTATATTTCCAACAACCCGGCATCCGCCCATCTTGGCCGGAATCATCATACTGACGCCTTTTGTTAATAATACAGAACCATCATCATAGATCAGTACTCCCTCTCCGCTCACAATAAAGATTAATAAAAATACGTCAAAAAGCTTTAGATCATGCCTGCCTTTAACCAGCCATTTTTCTACAGTAAAATAACTGCATGATACTAAAGTTGTTTTTGCAGCACCCTTCTCTTCAAATGTATGAGGTTCGGGTTTGTTATTTGCAGGTTGAAAATCAATTATATCAATGGCTTTATCAAAATGCAAAGCCCTTTTTACGCCATCCAAACCCATTCTGTCATAGTCATAAATCCGGTAGGTTATATCTGAATTCTGCTGTACTTCAAGCAGTAAAATCCCTTTCCCTATCGCGTGCACCTTCCCGCTCGGGATAAAGAAAAAGTCCTCTGCCCTGGCGGGAACCCGCGCCAGCAGTCTATCCCATTTATTCTCTTTCGCCAGTTGGATAAATTCACTTTTGTTTTCCGCAGTATGGCCAAAGATAATTTCGGCGCCAGGCTTGGATTCTATCACATACCAGCATTCTGTTTTACCGCTTTCGCCCTTTTCATTTCTCATGGCATACTCATCATCCGGGTGAACCTGGACGGATAAATTATCATTGGCATCCAATACTTTAACCAGTAAAGGAAATTTATTTAATTTAGCGGCAGCGAACCATTCAGGATATTTTTCCATCAATACCCCCAGCGATTCCCCTGAAAATTCACCATTTATAATAATGCTTTTGCCTTCAGGATGATCGGAAACAACCCAGGCTTCACCTATATTTTGATTCGCGCCTGGATAACCAAATATTTCATTTATTTTTGAACCTCCCCAGATGCGCTTTTTTAATGAAGGTTCAAATATCAGGGGATAGGGTCTCACAGCTGATTACCTCACTTCGTAAATTGCCTCATTGCAGACTATATTGAAACTCTTAATTGTCTTTTCTCTCAATCTCCAGTCTGATGGATTCCGGGATCAGGTCGCCAACCAGGCCGGTGGCGAGGCATATGTTGGTATCTGCAGCGCCGTAATAAACCAGGATTTCGTCCCCGGCATCCAGCACTTCCTTGTCCTGTGCCGGTACCGCGCCGCAGGTGAAAACGACATTTGGCGTCCAGCTCTCCCCTGCCTTGCCGATCTCGTGCTCGGTTTCTGGAGAGAGGATCGGGTTCGGTGAACGGTAGAGCAGGCGCTCTGGATTGGCCAGGTCGATAAGGATAACACCCAGCCGGTACACCCTGTTCCGGTCTACGCCGTGGTAAATCAGCAGCCAACCGTATTTAGTCCTGATTGGTTGGGAACCCGCGCCTATCTTTAAGGAGTCCCACATATTTCCTAAACGGGGACCCATGATTATGGCGTGCTTTTCCCTGGACAAAGGAAATTCCAGCTTGTCCACATATGTTAACCATATACTGGGATCTATGCGGTGGTAAATAACGTAGCGGCCGTTTATTTTTTCCGGGAATAAGACGGCATCTTTATCCCAGATATCCTTAAAGGCGTGCCCCTTTCTTTCCCATTTATCAAATCTCCTGTTTATAAAATCATCAACCTTGATCGAGGCGGCGGCGATCTGGGCTATAATCCCATCATAGGCTACGTACATCATATATATCTGGTCCCCGATGATGACCACACGCGGGTCCTCGATTCCTTTTTTTTCGCTTTCTTCCCTAGGGAAGAATACGGGCCCAGGCAGCCTTTCCAGCACCTTGAAACCATCAGTTATAGCCAGGCCAAGACGGGATACCTGATCGTCTCCAAAGGCCCGGTAAAGAAGATAGACCCGATCTTCGATCCTGAAAGCGGCCGGGTTAAGCACGTATTTACTCTCCCAATGATTTTCGCTGATGGCAATTAAAATTGGTATGTCCCCGTACCTGAGCAGGGGCTTTGCCGGAGGATAGTTGTTGGCTTGCTGTATAACAGCAGTTACAAGCGATGGGCGTATGCCAAGAATAATATCGAAAATGTATTCGCCGGATCTCCCTTCACCGATCAGCTGCATTACTGTTTTCCATATTTCACCGGGATCATATCCCAGCGCCCGGTAAAGTTCTTCCAGCAGATCATGAGCAAACCACAGTTCCTCGACATGGCTTGATAAAGGGGTAGGCAGGCCTTTGCCTCCTTTGTAGCTGAAGGAAGCCCAGGTCCAGGCGGAACAAGGAATAAAGGTTCCGTCTTCAAGAACCTGTCCCTTGCCATAGCTGTCACAGGAAATGCCAATCAATTTTGCCTCTTCATCATAACCTTTTTCGGCAAGCTTTTCTCCCAGGATCCTGAGACGTTGAACCAGGGCGCGCTGATGAAAGTTTTCGAGGAGATTATGCGCTGAAAATGGTTCTGCATCGTAATGGTCCACAAGGGAATTGCTGATCTTTCCCCCGGGGCTCCTTGTTTCCTGGGCATAGTATCTCCACATCGTGGAGTAGTTCCCGGCGATGATGATGTGCCGGGCAATGTAAAGACAGAACCGGAGTTTGGGGTATTCACCACCCGTCCCCTTGCTCAAGGGGCTGACCAATATTCTGGCAGCCGGCCCGTAAAAATGGGAGATACTGCCCACCTGCAGGCGGCCGCTCAGGACTTTTGCGCCCAATACCAGAGGCTTCAACTCTGTTTCCTCCATGTTGTCCGGCCGCAGCTCATCCAGCAGCCAGGCATGCGCCTGATCTGAGTGTGTCTCGCTGAGTATAAGATTGGCCAGGCTGGCTGCATACCTGATGTTCATTTTGTCGACAAGTTCCTGCATGCTCATAAAACCACCGGCAACCATCAGATCAACAGGGGGGAAACGCAGCAGCATTTCCCGCAAAATACCTGTCTTTACAGTAAATATCTTCTGGGGCTGGAACAACTGGAAAAGGACATCGACTACCTGCTGGGTTCCTTCCTGGGTATAGATGTCCCCCGGCAGGAAAAGGTTCAGGATCTCTTCCAGCCTGGCCATATGCCCCTGTATGTGCCGGGCGATTTCAGCCGGGCTTGCGCCTTTGGCCACCTGCAGGCTGTTATAAATAAACTGTTCAAAGTCATCCTCATACTTTTGCTGGAGATGATCAAATATTTTCCCGGTAAGTATTTCTCTATTCCCAGGGGCAAGTATGATTTTAGGCAGTACCAGGGGCCTGCCGGGGATGAACTCCAGGGCGTATGCCGGCGTAAAGGGAGGTTCGACTTTGCTGGCTTTCTTTTCCCACATTCTCAGAAAATCATCCCGCAAGCGCAAGAATGCTGCTCTCTGCCCCTCTCTTACAGCATCGGCTTCCGGGAAAAGCAGTCTGGCGGCCTCTGCTGCCGGTACCTCTTTCAATGCCTTATGCAGCCTTTGCAGGCGGGTGCCGACACTAGCCAGGCGTGCCCCGAAAGCGGCGGTCAGAACATCGAGCAGGTCTTCCTTCCTTACCTCTTTAGCCAGCCAATAGCTGAGCAGAAAATAGTAAACCATGCCCGCCCAGGTAATGTTCTCCAGGGAGAACCTGGCAGGCGGCATGGATATTGCTTCTTTTAACACTGCGTTAAGGTCCTGGGGCATAACCAGTTCGTAGAGGGTTTGGTAGAGTTGATGACTGCGCTTGTATGACGCAACCATTTTTACCTGGGAATAAGGAGGTTGCGTAGGAATCTCTATATCACGATCAATGTTATGGTAATCGAACCTGTCCAGCCGTTTTAAAATTAACCGGCCTTCTGACCAGAAGTCTTCATCCTTCTTTATGCATTCAAACAGAGCCTCTGCGGTTTGCTTAAAGACCTGGTTAATCTTGGCCAGAGTGGTAACCGCCGGCTTTGATCCCAACTGTACCTCACAGGTCCTTTTCTTCCAGCAGATAACCCTGGTAATCAGCCACAGATCGATCCCGAAACCCCTGGTGATCTCTCCCCAAAATTTAATCTCAGTGCAGCAGTCTTCTACGAGATCATGCGACAGGCTGTATATGCCGCTGCCTGGAGTTGTAATTTCGCAGCCATAAAACATTTCCAGCAGGTTTACAGTGAAAAGCTTGCTGACCATGTCGCCCCAGTATGGCCGGTCCAGTATGGCCACAGCTATGTCATATCCGTTCCTTAAGGGATTAAGGAGGAGGTTGATGCAGTCTGGATACAGCCCGCCTTCTCCCGGCCTGACATCGGCCGGCAGCAGCGCCACATCGGCTGCAAGATATTTGGCTGCTTCAAGAATGGCGCGTATGCTTGCCCCCCGGCCATTGCTGCCCGGATTCATCAGGAATTCAAAATGGTTAACTTTCAGGTTCAATTGGCGAATAGCTTCCAGACACCCGGCTCCTGCCGGATCTCCCACGGAAAGGACCAGTGTATGCTTATGATAGCGTTCAGGCAGGTTATTTTCAATCATCTGCAGCACGTCAGAGATAGTATCTTTTTCATTATAGAAAGGGATCCCTACGACAAGCTCGATATTTTGCTGGGTGCGCACGTGTTCCATGACAGGGTAGATGCTCTGCCGGAAAAGTGATTCAAAAGTTCTTGTCTGTTCTGGCTCCATTGCCAACCCTCCTTATGTAGTAGGGTTTAAAACATATAGACAACGGCAGGTCACTTTACCTGCCGTCTGTAGCGGTCGATTATTTCGCAAAATTATGGATCCGCTCAACATCATCGGCGGAACAGCCATGCTTCATTTAGGAATACGTTATTGGGGGCGCTGAGGGATGCTGTTATCTTAAGTCAGGTTCTAAAACATCCCGTGCAAATTGCTTCTGCTCAGATAATCCTGGCGTTTCTTGTAAACGATAATGCTTTTCTGCGTTTTATTCAGCGTGAATTCATTGTGCACTTCTTCAAATAGATCATGGTAAAGTTCGGCTACCCTGGGCCAGATCATCGAGCGCCCATAAGCATAGGCAGCCAGGCGGGTCTTCCTCATATCCTCCCGGTGGGATAAAATCCCGTCCAGGGTCCCGGCCAGCGCTTGTGGATCGTTGAAGGGCACCAGGTACCCGCGATCTTCGGCCAGTACTTCCTCGGCATAGCGGTAAGGGGTGGAGACCACTACCTTGCCCAGCGCGACAGCATAAGCCAACGTTCCGCTGGATATCTGCTCCTGGGATTGATAGGGAGTCACATACACATCGGCGGCGCTGATATATTTATAAAGCTCTTCATACTCCACGAATTTATCGACAAACAGCACATTGTTTTCAAGTTCATATTTACGGACCAATCTCCTGAGACTTTTCCGGTACTTTTCCCCGTGGACCCTGGCCACTTCCGGGTGCGTTTTCCCGAGGATGACATACAGCAGGTCCGGGTGGCTGCTGACAACTTCGGGCAGGGCTTCCAGGACCATCTCAATCCCTTTCCCGGGGCTCAGCAGGCCGAAGGAGAGCAGCACAAAGCGGCCGGCCATACCCAGTTCCCTTTTGCAAGGCTCTGTCCCGGCAAAAGGAAGATCGGGCACACCGTGCGGGATCATCACTATCTTTTCACGGGGCACGTAATAAATGTCCCGCAGGATCTCTTTTGCCTTGCCGCTCAATACTACAACCCGCTGGGAGCGCTGCATCACCTTGACGAGAGAGGTGTAATAACCCATTGTAGGCTGCTGCAGCAACGTATGGACGGTCGTGACGACCGGCTTTTTCAGCTTATCCAGCAACTGTACAATATGGCGCCCCTCCGGGCCGCCGAACAGGCCGAATTCATGCTGCAGGTTGACCACCTGCACATCAGATGTATTGATATGCCTGGCGGCTTCGGTATAGTCTGATACTTTGTTTTTGTCAATGACAAAATCAACCTCTGCCGGGTAGCCGCCGGAGGGATTTCCATCCACCGCTGCGACTTTCCCGGTTGAGGCATACTGGTTTTGAAAGGAAGTAAACAAATTATTCGTAAAAGTAGCAATCCCGCACTCTTTCGGCACATAAGAACTGATAAAACAAGGATTTATCCCTTTATTTTGCAATTATTATTCCCTCCCTTGTGACAATTGAGAGCTATTTTCGCTGCTGCTAAGCAGTAGCGTATAACCAGATAATGGTTCCAGGAAAGTTCTCTGGATCATAGCCGGTTAACCATTTAATAAAGCGTGCTGCATTTAGAATCATCATCATGATTGATCCCCTCGCTTCTGTCTTAAATCATCTTGTTATAATATTACTGACAAAACATTACTGAAATATATGCAAAATATTAAAAAACTATTAACAATCTTTAATCCTGAATAAAACAAACCCCAGGCTGCTCTTACAAAGCCTGGGGCTGTTTGTCAACTTTATCAGCGGGGACCGTCCCCACTGTAATCAATTGTGCCGTTATTCAGCTGCTGCAGCTTCTTCCTCAACAGGGGCCGCGGCTTCGCCTGCCTGCGCGATTACGGAAACCACGTGAGCATGCCCTTCGCCGATTACCTTCACACCAGGCGGCAGGACCAGGTCTGCCAGAGTGATGCCATCACCGACATCCAGACCGGAAATATCTATCATTAATGTTTCGGGAATGCTTGCGGCGAGGCATTCAACCTCGACTTTCCATAACTGCTGGGTCAGTATACCGCCTTTGGCAACACCGGGGGCAATGCCTGTAAGGTGGACAGTAACAGTAGCTAATATTTTGTCCTTTAATGATACTTCATGAAAATCGGCGTGGATCAATGTACGGTGCACCGGCTCGTGCTGAACCGATTTAAGCAGCACCTGGTGCTCTTTGATTTCCTCGTTTTGTTTGATTTTCATATGAATCAGGGCGTTCGCTCCGGCTTCCGCCAGAATTTTCTTCAGTGCGTTGGTGTTAACCGAAACAGCTATGCTGTCCATGTTTTTCCCATAGACCACTGCCGGGATAAAACCTTTTTTAAGCAAGTCCTGCTTTTGGCTCTTGTCTTTAGGCAATCTCACCTGTGCTTCCAATTCCTTGTTCATTAATCACTATATCTCCTTTTACCCTTTATTCGCTCTTGTATTATACCATAACACGGCATAATTTCTAGCAATTTTCGTTTACTACTTGTTTTTTCCTTCTATCTCCTGCCTGACGGACAACGGTATCAGGTCGCCGACACGGCCCGTGGCCAGGCATATATAGGTGTCTGCGGCGCCGTAATAAACCAGCACTTCATCCCTGGCGTCCAGCACTTCTTTGTCCTTCGCCGGTACTGCACCGCAGGTGAAAACAACATTTGGCACCCAGCTCACCCCTTCCCTGCCTATTTCATGCTCGGTTTCGGGAGAAAGGATCGGGTTCGGCGAACGGTAGAGCAGGCGCTCCGGGTTGGCGAGGTCGGCCAGGATAACGCCCAGTCGGTATACCCTTTCCCTGTCCACACCGTGGTAGATCAGCAGCCAGCCGTATTTGGTCTTGATCGGCTGGGAGCCGGCGCCTATCTTCAAAGAGTCCCACATCCGTCCCGAACGTGGTCCCAGGATAATGGAGTGCCTTTCCCTGGAAGCCGGAAATTCGAGCTTATCCAGGCGTGACACCCATATACTGGGCTCGATGCGGTGGTAGATCATATATTTCCCGTTGATTTTATCCGGAAACAGGATGGCATCTTTGTCCCAGATGTCCTGGAAAGCAAGGCCTTTTCTTTCCCATTTGTCAAACCTTTTGTTTAACAGGTCATTCACCCCGATAGCAGCGGCCGAGATCTGCGCGATAACGCCGTCGTAGGCAGTGTAAAGCATGTATATCTTGTTGTCAATTATGGTCACCCGCGGGTCTTCAACGCCTTTTTTTTCTGTCCTGTCCTGCGGCACAAACACAGGATCCGGCAGTCTCTCCAGCACATTGTAGCCGTCTGTTATAGCTAGCCCGATCCGCGATATCTCATCATCTCCGTATGCCCGGTAGAGAAGGCAGACCTTGTCTTTTACCCGGAAGGCCGCCGTATTTAAAACATACTTGCTTTCCCAAGAGTGCTCTTTGATTGGACTCAGCACCGGATTACCGGCGAACCTGACCAGGGGCTTCGCCGGCGGGTAGATCTGGGATTCCTGCACAACCACTTTCACATCTCTTGGTCTTATGCCCAGGATGACATCCAGGAGGTTTTCGCTGGCCCTGCCCTCACCGATGAGCTGGATCACCATCTTCATGATATCGCGCTTGTGATAGCCCAGTTCTTCATATACTGTCTCTAATAATTCATGGTTGAACCACTTCTCCTCGACGTGGCTGGAAAGCGGGGTGGGAACACCCCTGCCGTCCTTGTAGCTGTAACTGGCCCAACTCCAGGCCGAGCACGGCAGAAATGTGCCGTCGGCCATGACCTGGCTTAAGCCGTAGCCGTCGCACATAATTTTTATCATCCGGGATCTCTCGTTGTGTCCGGCTTCCGCCAACCTGTGTGACAGTTCACGGAATTCGCCTACAAGCATGCGGTGGTGGAAGTTCTCAAATATATTGTGCGCAGAAAAAGCCACATTTTCGTAACGCCCGATTAGGGAGTTGCGGATCTTGGCCCCGAGGTTTTTCCTTTCCTTGGTGTACGTTCTCCAGAGGAGATCATAGTTTTCGGCAATCATGATATGCCTGCTTACAAAAAGAGCAAAGCGCAGTTTAGGGTAGTCCCCGCCCATGCCTTTATGCAGGGGCCGGATTACAATCCTGGAAGTGAGCTTATTGAGATCGGATATATCCCCCAGTTTCACCGTGCCGCCCAGGACCTTCCTGCCCAGCACGATCGGCTTGATCTCCACCTCGCTCATACCGTCCGGACTCAAATTGTCCAGCGTCCACAGAAGCGCCGCCCTGTCCCCGTACTTCCTGGTCTCAACGAGATTAGCCAGGCTGACAGCGTCCCTGACGTCCATTTTTTTGATCAGTTCCCTAGAGCTCCTGTATCCCGCTGGGATCATCACATTAAGCGGCGGGTACCGCAGCAGCATCTCCCGGAATACCTCGTCTTTTAAGGAAAAAGTCCTGGGAGAGTGAAAAGGCCGGAAAAGGTTATCCACGATCTGCCCGGTTCCTTCCTCGGTATAGAGGTTCCCCGGCAGCAGCCAGTCCATCGTTTTTTCCAGTTCGCTCATAAATTCCATCATATACCGGATGATCGTTTTGGAATCTGCGTTTTCCGGCACCCCCAGCCCGTCATGAATAAAGCGGTTAAACGATTCCTGGTATTGGGACTGGAGGCGGGTGAATATTTCTTCAGACGACACAACCCTTCCGCCGCGTCCCTTTATCCTTTTGGGCAGGACAATCGGTATGCCCGGTATGAATTCCAGGTAGTCGGCCGGGATGAGCAGCGGTGTTATTTCCATGCCCTTTTGTTTCCACATCTGCACAAACTGTTCCCTTAATTTGAGAAAGTCTTTTCTTTGCTCTTCTTTTGACGACTTAACTTCGCTTAAGATGATGGACTCTTTTTGTGCTGCTGCTTTCGCAGCCTCATCTGAACCAGTACCGGCAATTTTTTTGCCCTTCAGTTGTGCTTCCAGGGACCGGACATGCTCAATAAAGGTGATCACCCTGCTGCTGTATGCAAAAGTCAGCGCACCCAGGATGTCGTCGCCCGGCACACTGGCAGCAAACCAGTACTTGAACAGCAGGCGGTATACAATCTCGGCCCATAATTTTCCCGTTATTCCGGAATCCTTGTCCGGTACCGACTTTATATCCCCTATTCCTTCATACATATAGTTGTGGAAAGCGGTCTCATTCAGGTTCTTGTGATGATAATACCTTTTAATAAACTGGGCCAGGTCACGGTCTGAACTGGCAGCCTTATAAGGCGCGTCATAGCTCTTGCTGCTGTATATATCAGGCGTCCTGATGATGAACCTGCTGCCAATCCAGTGGTCTTCATCCCTCTTAATACATTCAAACAAGGCCCTGGCTCTTTCCTTGAAGATATAATTCATTTTTTCAAAAGACATTTCTTCCAGCTTGGCGCCGAGCTCTACCTCGCAGATCTTTTTGTTCCAGCGCATAGCCCTGCTTACCAACCAGGGGTCTATGCCAAAATCACGCGTGATATCTGGCCAAAATTTTATATCAGCACAAAAATCTTCCACCGTGTCGTGGGATATGGCATAAACACCGCCCAAGGAGCCATTGATGTTATAGCCGTAAAATACCTCCAGCAGCGGAACTGTAAACAAGCTTCCCAAAAGGCCCTCAAAATAGTGACGCTGGAAGGATGTCACAACGAAATCATATTCTTCCCTGATCGGATCCATGAGGCGCTTGATCCAGTCGGTTTGCAGCCCTCTGCCGTCCTCCATCACCAGGTCGGCCGCAAATATAATCGCGTCCGCCTCGAGAATATTGGCTATCTCCAGGATAGCTCTGACGCTGGTCCCCCTGCCGTTGCTCCCAGGCTGCATCAGAAAGGCGAGATGAGGTATATGCAAATCCAGCAGCTTGACGGATTCCAGTGTCTCAGCGCCTATGGGATCCCCAACGCAGACAATAAGTGACTTCCTATGGGCCTGAAGGCCGGACAGCCCTTCATCCAACACTTTTAGCACTTCCAGCAGCATGTCCTTCTCATTGTAAAAAGGGATACCGATGACCACATTTACTTCATTGAACAACTTTGCCTGCTCAACCGCATCTTTGATGCTGTCGTTAAAAATAGCTTCTGAATCTTTCAAACCCTCTGCCGCCATTAAACAAAACCCCCGTTATGATTATAAATGATGCCTTGCTGTTTTATTTACAGTTCAGCCGGTCAGCCTTCTGATCAGAGGGCTGAGCTTTTTTTGCAATCGCCAGGGCTGCCCTTCGCCCCAGAGCCTTGCGTTTGCTGACATCTTTCAGGCACGTTACTGCCCGTGCAAACGCCAGTACCGATTCTGCGCCGCTGTTTTCGTTGGCGCCGTTCTCATTCAGGCCGTCCAGGGGATAGTCGTCCTTCAGGTTATAAACCGGTACGCCCAGGCGGTTTTTGCCAAAAAACCAGCGGAAGGCTGTCTTCGCCAGGTCATGATAATTTTTATCCTGGGTTAAGTATAAGGCTTCGCAATAAGCTTCGACGAGACAACTGATCTCGATAGGCTGCTGGTCAAAGACAGCCTTCTTTTCCCCGTATACCAGCCAGCCTTTATTTCCCACCAGGTCAAAGTATGTACCGTTAAACTGGATACCGGTGAGAAATTTCAATGTTGCCAGGGCGACAGACAGGTAATTTTCATCTTTAAGAATATTGTATGCCCTCATCAGGGCGTATGGCACCTTGGCGTTGGCATAAGTGACAGAGGGCTCGAACCAATCCCAGTCAGTCTTTTTGTTGAATTCATAGAGCTTGACCAGGTAGTCCGCCCCCGCCCTGAGCAGTTCAACCGCTGCCGTTGTCTCAGGATATTTCGTCAGATAGTTGGCTAAGCCAATAATGTTATAGGACATCGCTTTGGTATAGGCGGACAGCGGCAGGTCCTTTTGCCTCCCGGCTATGGCCCGGTCGAACATCTCCTTCGCCAGAACGACCACAGACTGGTCTGTGCTGTAGGCGATGGCGCGCCCCAGACCCATCAGAACGCGGCCGAAGGTGTCATCACCGCCGTCTTCATCTAAAATCCGCCGGTCATACCCCACAAAATTATGGAACCGGCCGTCCTCTTTCTGTACATAAAGGAGAAAAGCCAAATATTTTTTTGCCAATTCATAGCAACCTGCCTCATGATCAAAGCGGGCTACCTTCACAATAATCCCCAGCGCCCGCCCTACATCATCGGCGGAATAGCCGTGCTTCAAGGCAGGAATACCGTATGTGGCATGCTGAAAAATGCCGGTATCGTCAGTCAGGTTCTCAAACATCCGGTATATATTGCGGCTTCTCAGGTAATCCTGGCGGCTCTTGTAAACTACGCTGATTTTCTGCAGCTTATTCAGCAGGAATTCCTTGTGCACTTCTTTAAACAAACCGTGGTACAGTTCGGCCACCCTGGGCCAGATCATCGAGCGCCCGTATGCGTAAGCCGCCTGGCGCGTTTTGTTCATGTCACCCCGGTGGGATAAGATCCCGCTCAAGGTCGCAGCCAGCGCTTTCGGGTTGTTGAAGGGCGCCAGGTAGCCGCGGTCTTCGGCCAGCACTTCCTCAGCATACCTGTAGGGAGTGGAGACCACTACCTTGCCCAGCGCCACGGCATAAGCCATCGTCCCGCTTGTAATCTGCTCCTGAGAATGATACGGGGTTATATATACGTCGGAAGCACAGATGTAGTTATACAGTTCTTCGTTAGACGCAAATTTATCGATAAACAAAACATTGTTTTCCAATTTATATTCACGCACCAGTTTCTGCAAACTCTCACGGTATCTTTCCCCGTGGATCCTGGCCACTTCCGGGTGGGTCTTCCCCAGGATAATATACAGCAGGTCCGGGTTGCTGCGAACTATATCAGGCATGGCTTCCAGGACCAGCTCAAATCCTTTTCCGGGGCTCAGCAGGCCAAAAGAAAGCAGCACAAAGCGGCCGGCCAGGCCCAGTTCCTTTTTGAAGGGCTCCGGCTCGACAAAAGGAAGGTCAGGCACGCCATGTGGGATCATCACTATTTTTTCCGGGGGCACATAGTAAACCTCTCTAAGGATTTCTATGGCCTTGTTGCTCATTACAACTACGCGCTGGGAGCGTTGGATAACCTCGAGTAAGGATGTATAATAGCCCAGGGTGGGCTGCTGCAATACCGTGTGGACAGTCGTAACGACCGGTTTTTTCAGCTTTTCCAGCAGCCGGGCAATATGACGGCCCTCCGGGCCGCCGAACAGGCCAAATTCATGCTGCAGGTTGACCACCTGCAGGTCAGACGCATTGATGCGCGCGGCGGCCGTGGTATAGTCTGATTCTTTATTCTTATCGAAGACGAAACCGACCTCTGCGGGATAATCACCCGGGGTAATTCCATTTACCGCAACAATTCTCCCGGCCGAGGCATACTGGTTTTGGTAGGCGGTAAATAAATTATGCGTAAAGGTAGCGATCCCACACTCTTTCGGTATATACGAACTGATAAAACAAGGATTTATTCCCCTGTGATGCAATAATATTCCCCTCTCATTGCTATATTATTATCCTAAATAAGCTTCCTCACTGCATCCTGATAGCGCCGCATAAGCGGTTTTGAGATCTGTTTCTCGTCAAGCCAATGCCCAATAAATTATATACTGAATTGAGTATTGAGACAACCTCAGTTCGATCTTACAGCCTGGCAGCATGAATGAGACTGCAGCCTACAGGGGGTTCCTCGGGTTCTCCAGGCACATGGCAACGAGGTCGCTGATGAGGGCAGTGCCGACACACATCACTTTGTCCGCCCCGCCCCAGTAAATCTTCACCGTGCCGTCCTCCTCCGGGACTGCGCCGCAGGTAAAGACCACGTTGTGCACATAACCCGTAATCTCCCATTGGTCTTCCGGCTGGAGAATCCAGTTGTCAGCCACTCCCAGGATGCGCGACGGATCATTCAAATCGTGCAGGATCACACCCAGCCTGTAAACAGCCCCGTCCATCGTGTCAAAAACTCCGTGGTAAATATTCAGCCAGCCGCGTTCCGTCCTGAAAGGCGTAGCGCCAGGCCCTATTTTCATTTCGTCCCAGTGGTAGACAACCGGCTTCACAACTACCCGTGAGTCTCCCCAGTGGATGAGGTCAGGCGAATAGGAAATCCACATCGACCAGGGGCTGATCTCGGAGTGGGGACGGTCCAGCCGGACGTAACGCCCGTCGAATTTCTGCGGGAAGATCGCTATATTGCGCCGGTCTACCTGAGTGATCAGGGCAACCCGCTCAACAGAAGCAAAGTCCCTGGTCCTGGCCAGGCCGATCCTCACCCCGTGCCTGGAATAGGCGCTGTAGGTGATCAGAAACTCACCGTCAATGTGGCAGATGCGCCCGTCTTCAACACCGTACTCCTCGTACTCACCGAAAATCCCGTCCCGCGCCGGAACCATGAATGGCTCGGGCCGCACTGTAAACGAATAGCCGTCCGTGCTTTCCGCCAGGCCCAGGATGGAGCGACCGTTCAGGAGGTGCGAGCGAAACAGCATCGTATAAAGGCCGTTTGCCTTAACTACTCCCGCGTTGTGGACCGTAGCCACGGGGTAGGGCACATCGTCCCTGGTCAGGATCGGATTCCCGGCATACCGCTTGACAACCGGCTCCTTCTTTTTTGAGATCATTACAAATCCTCCCTCTTATGAAAATAGGCTGGGACAAGAGGGATAGGTACCTTGTCCCACCCTTGCCCTTGTCCACCTGGATGTCTATTTAGTTTTTTCCTTGATAATTTTTTGATAAACCCTGATATAATCATCCACCATGCGTTCTCTGGAAAACCTTTGCTCCACTATCTGCCTGCACTTGCGGCGGGATATCGCCGCCAGGCTGCGCACCGCTTCTGCCGCGGAACGAACGTCGCTGACCAGGAAACCGTTGGTCCCGTTTTCGATGAGCTCCGGCATTGAGCCCTTGCTGTAAGCCACGACAGGTGTGCCGCAGGCGCCGGCCTCCACCACGGAAAGCCCGAAGGGCTCGTTGAAATTGATCGGGTGGAGCAGCGCCCTCGCTCCGCCCAGCAGCTTGTCTCTCAGCTCCGGCCCCGCGACACCGACATACCTGATCCGGTCGTTGTCGAGATGAGGCTCGACCTCTGACCTGTAATAATCATGATCTTGGATCACCCCCGCCATGATCAGCTTCATCCCGGTCTCAGCAGCTATTTGAATAGCCGCCGCGGCGCCCTTGTCGTGGTGAATGCGGCCGAAAAACAGCAGGTTGTCTTCCGGTATTTCCTGAAAAGTAAAGTTTTCCAGGTCGATCCCGTGGTAGACAGTATCGATATAGTCAAGCTCCGGCGAGCGGTCAGCGTTGCTGATTGATACGTAATAGGTCTTTTTGTTGTATTTTCTGTATACAGGCAGGATTTTCGGTGATGAAAACCCGTGGATGGTGGACAGCACCGGGGTATTCGTCAGGCTTGAATAAGATAGGGGCAGGAAATCAAAGTGATTGTGGATTAAATCGAAATCTCCCGCTCTTTCAAACACCTCTGATATATGCAGGCACTCCCAGACCTTGGGGTCAATGGTCTTGTCCTCTTCGTATGGCGCCGGAACGATGGCGTGCAGTTTCGCCTGCGTCACGGAGTTGGCCGTGGCGAACAGGGTGACGTCGATCCCCCTGGCAACAAGACCTTCGGTCAGCAGGGACACCACCCGCTCCCAGGGGCCGTACCCAACGGGGGGCGTCCGCCAGGCTATGGGAGAAAGCATGGCTATTTTGAACATTTCTAACCTCCGCCCGAATCATCAGTATCCAATATTAATAATTTTCAAACACCATTATTAATTCTTTTTTATATCGGGGAATACCTCCGTCAGGTATGGTATAATTATTTAAATGGAAAAAGGAGGGATTGCCATGCCTCTTGCAGTTATAATGGCCGGCGGCCGGGGAGAACGGTTCTGGCCGCGAAGCAGAACGGCCAGGCCAAAGCAGTTTTTGAACCTGATCGGCGAAAAATCCATGCTGCAGCTGACCGTAGAAAGGCTTGAGAGCCTAGTCGGGATAACGGACACGTATGTCGTAGCCGCTGCTGATTTCAAGGACATCATACTGGAGCAGGTCCCGGCGCTGCCCGAGGAAAATGTCATTGTCGAGCCTTTTGGACGGGATACGGCCGCCGCTATCGGGCTGGCTGCTATGGTCCTGGGGAGGAAAAATCCCCGTGAGGTGATGATTGTCCTGCCCGCCGACCACTACATTGGCAATGTGGGCGAATTTCAGAAAGTGCTGTGGAGCGCTGTCACTGCCGCAGCGCAGGGTGACAATGTCGTCACGCTGGGCATCACCCCCCACAGCCCCGAAACCGGTTACGGCTATATCCACCGCGGCGAGCTGGAAGGCGTCATCGGCGGCATCTCCACCTACAAAGCGCTGCAATTTATGGAAAAGCCAAATTATGAACGCGCCCTGGAATTCATGTCCAGCGGCGACTACTTCTGGAACAGCGGCATGTTTGTCTGGCGGGTCGACCTGGTCCGCGCCATGATCGACAAATATATCCCGGAGCTGGCCGCGGGTCTGCAGGATATTGAAAGCAGTCTGGGCACAGATACTTATGAAAATACGCTGGAAGATGTTTACGCAACGCTGCCGCGGGTCTCTGTTGATTACGGTCTGATGGAACATGCTGACAATGTCCTGCTGATCCCCTGTGACTTCGGCTGGGACGACATCGGCAACTGGGCCGCCCTGGATAGGTACGCGGCCAAGGACGAGCTGGGCAACGTTTTGCTGGGCGAGGGCGTTATGCTGGACACAGCAAATACCTATGTGGTCTCAGAGGAAAGGACCGTGGCGCTGGTGGGGGTCGACGACCTGATCATTATCAACGACCAGGACAGCCTGCTGGTCTGCCATAAAAGCCGGGTGCAGGAGATCAAAAGAGTCGTGCAGGCCCTGAAGGATAAGGGATTGGAACATTTGCTGTAGGGACAGAGGGACAGGTACCTTGTCCCAGTACTTTTGCATTTCAATCTATAAGATTCTTCGCTCTGCTCAGAAAACATCAATATGACATTAATAAAGAATCAGCGCCGGAGACTATCTCCAGCGCTTCTTTTTTATCTTTGGCAGGCGATGACGGTAGCGATGGGACAAGGTACCTGTCCCCTTGTCCCATCCTTGTCCCAGGGATTAATATTCCCAGTGGACGACGTCTTCCGTGCCTTTAATAACATATCCGGGATACCTTACACCATATGATGCGGCTATTTTTTTAAGGTTTGCATCCGGGGGTTCTGAACAGCTCTTTGATTTGGTGAAGGGATACTTATTACCGTAATAATCGTATATAATTTTGGGGCTCGATTCAGTTGCGCTCCAAAAAACAAACATGTCAACAGCGTTTCTGGTAACATGGTAGTTTTTTGTTCCCGGCCTGACATCCAGTTTGAAATATTTGACCATCTCCGCCGCCGCATTTACTGATGAGTTTAAATCTTCATGGAACCAATTAATATAAATTTTATCATTTTGGGGAACAGCTGCAGGATCTAATCCTTCTTTAGCAATTTTCCAGGAATAATACATCAGCCAATTTCTTTCTTCAGATCTCCAAGTCTCCAGTATTATATAACACGGCGCGCCCGTGGCATTCAGAAATCTATTTAGGGATGAACCGAAAGCGGGATTCAGGCTGCTGATACTGGCGCTGCATGGATAAACAGAGCGCCAATCTTTGCCACTGGGTTTTTTAACTTTTATAATTGTACCTTTAGTGTCCGTTGATTCCCAGTTGGTTACGTGGAAGCTCACAGTATACGTTCCCGTTTGGTCAGTTCCCGGTGTCCAGCTGAACGTGCGGGTAACAGGATCAAAAACGGCTCCTTTTGGCAACCCGGTGGCGAAGTAATTGAAGAGATCCGAATCTGGGCCAATAGTTCTCATGGAAAACTGAAGCGGTTTCCCTACATCAGCAGATTGATCGCCAGGGGCTACTAATACGGGAGGTCCGACTTCCTGAGCAGCAGGAAATGCTGTTTGAGAATTCACGGGTGTATTTTGCGCATAAGCTTTTACATTAATTAAAAGTAAGACAGACAAAATTGATAATAGTACTGTTAGTATAATATGGTTCTTTTTCACTATTTAATCCTTTTCATTATTTAAATTAAAAAAGCCAACTTCTTAAAAGTCGGCGGCTATCCATGAAACCTTTATAATTTTTATTGTATTCAAGATTACTGCTTGAGCTGAAGGGCTATGATATTTCTGACTTTTTCAGGCAGCTGTTCAGTTTCTTCTTTTCTCAGGCCTGCGGCGGAGATAGGTTCAGAAATAAACATCTCTACAACAGCCGGCTTAATCAGCCCGCCGTTGGCTTCCATAATCTTATAGGATCCTCTTATGGTTACCGGCACAATGGGCACGCCCGACTTAGTAGCAAGTTTGAAACTGCCAGGTTTGAATTCTCCTAATTGCTCACCCCGGCTTCTGGTGCCTTCGGGGAATATTATCTGGGAATAGCCCTGCTTCAGAAAGACAACCCCTTCCTGTATAGCCTTTAATCCAGCACGGGCATTGCCCCTGTCTATAAAAACACAGTTCATATAATACATCCAACTGCTGATCAGCGGTAGCTTCTTTAATTCCTTTTTAGCTATAAAAGCTTTGGGTTTATCAATATAACCCAATAAAATCGGAATATCAAAGTTTCCCTGATGGTTGCTGATAAATACAACTCCCCCCTGGATTGGCACATGCTCCTCTCCCGTCACAATTACTTTAGCCCCGCTTAAGTTAACCATAGACCGGGCCCATTTTTTTACGATACGATCTACCTCACGGTCCCTCTGCTCAATTTTATTGGCGCGGTGCAGGGCCCTCACTTTAATCAAATTTGGCAGGATGACAATAAGATAACAACAAAAATATATGAACCAGATTATTGTTCTCAGCATAATACTTTCCCTTCTCCCACATTCACATCAATACACGCCTGGCACAAAGGCGCCTCAATATAATTACTATTCTTTGTTCATCACAAATGGTATTCGACTATATCCATGATCTTCCCTTCCCTTTGACAGCCCTTTAGTGAAAATCCCGGCAAAATGGATAGTGCGCTACAACAATAAGATTCTTCGCTTTGCACAGAATTTACACGCGTTAACCGCACCACGATAAACGAATCATAAATTATTTGCCCTGCAACTGCAATGATATGCTATATTTTTGTTATGGCACGAGTTCGATTGTCATTGTCACATTGAGGTCGTTTCAGAATTTGAAAGTACCCTG
The DNA here is from genome assembly GCA_002402945.1 of Pelotomaculum sp. UBA4789. Classification (GTDB taxonomy): domain Bacteria; phylum Bacillota; class Desulfotomaculia; order Desulfotomaculales; family Pelotomaculaceae; genus Syntrophopropionicum. The sequence goes on along the minus strand of DHGV01000074.1, from coordinate 77 downwards.
TTGCAGTACCACGAATTGTCCTTGTAAGGACGTATAGCAATGTCGCTATTAAGGATAAGGTACAATAAGTTTCGCAA
>DHGV01000002.1 GCA_002402945.1 Pelotomaculum sp. UBA4789 | reverse complement strand
CCCCGATGATGTTGCGGTAATGCATGTAATAAGAATTTTAACGTTTTTATAGCTAAAAGTCAAGGTCAGTAAACCTGGTCTGTCAAGGCATCCTTAATTATCCGGCTGCAACCTTTTCCAATCGTGAAAGCTGTTCCGCCGTTCCACACAGCACCAGGAGATCACCTGACATCAGAATTTCTGTCGGTTCAGGATTGATGATGTTGGCCCCGTCACGCTTAATAGCCAGAACCAGGGTCCCATAATCCTTCCTGAGACGGGCGTCCTTAATATCCTTACCAATCAAAGTTGATTTGTCGCTTAAAATCAGTTCCTCAAGGTTGAGACTGTTATTGCGGTCTTCCACTATCGTTTCAACAACCGCGATACTTGTAGGTTTGAGTGACGTCAGCGCCATCCTATTACCTGCAATGGCTGAAGGACAGACCACGGTATTGGCGCCGGCCCTCTTCAGCCTGACAATGGACTCCGGCCGGTTTGCCCGGGCCACAATATGGGCCGCGGGATTAAAATCCCTGCAGGTTATAATGATCATCAGGTTTTCCGCATCATCAGCCAGTGTGGTGATCACGCTCTTGGCCGTTTTAATGCCAGCGGCAAGGAGCACTTTGTCCTCAGTAGCGTCCCCGTTTATATGCAATGTTCCTTCTTCGCAAAACTCGGTCAGGTGGGCAGGGTCTTTTTCAATAACCACGAAATCCTTTTTTTCCTGCAGCAGTTCACATATTACTTCCCGGCCGACACGGCCCGCGCCGCAAACAATAATATGGTTTCTCAGTTTCGCTATGTCTCTTTCCATCCTTCTCCTTCCCCAGGCGCCGGAAATCCTTCCTTCCACCATTCCTGACAAAAATGTACCGAGCACGAACGTCAGAAAACCAAAACCCAGGACCGATAGAAATATCGTTATAATCCTTCCTGTTTTGGTAACAGGCATAACATCGCTGTAACCGGTGGTGGTCACTGAGCTCATGGTCAGCCAGACAGCGTCCATGAGGCTCTTCCCTTCGAATTCACTATAATAAAAAACAGCTGAGGATATGAAAGCTACTAAGAATAAGAAGACGTAAAAGATCTGGCGCATCGATGCCACTGTAAAACACCTCTGTATGGTATGCCATGATTATAAATACGTATAATGCTGGAATATTTATGCCTGCTTTGTTATCTGCTTTTCATTGTTTTTAATCAACTGATCCAGCGGCCCACTGCGAAAAGGACGGTGATCGTGGAAAACACAAAAACAGTAATTATTGAATAGATATGGACCAGGTTGTGTTTATGCAGCATGCAGGCCAGGGCGATATAGCCAGGGAATAAGACGATGATATACCTGGGCATGCCCAGCGGCAGGTTGTCGACGACGGTAGAGAAAGGAATCAAAAAACCAAGCACCAGGAAGATCATAAAAGCTTTGTCCTGGACATATTTATAACTGTTTAAAATCAAGAATAAAAATAAAAAAGCCATGCCGGATTCAAAGAGGCTGTAAAATTCATTATTGTAAAAAAAGAGGGAAAGGTTCAATAACTGCCCGGCCCCGGGATACTCAAAATGGCGAAAGCCCCAGTACTCCCTGTTTAAAGAACTGGCGAAAGCCATGGGGTCACCGGTCGTATGCCACAAAACAGCCATAAAAATTAAAAGTGAAGCCGGGATGACAAACAGCAGCGCAGTCTTTTTCAGATCGAACCTGCCGCCGTTTGTCTTGTATATGTGGTACAGCAGGGCAAAAAACATGACTACGCCCAGGTTCCTGGTCAGGGTTGCCAGCACAGCCAAGGCAACGGCTATAGTAAATTTACCCTGCCTGGCATAGTAAAAAGATCCCAGTACAAAAGCCAGGAGGAGTGACTCTGAATATATCGACGTAAAAAATATGGCTGTCGGGAAAAACAGCATAATAAATATTGTAGTCGTGGCGATTTCTTCATTTTTGTCATCCCTGACCATCCGGTACAGGAAATAACAGGCAGCAAAAAGCGCTGCGTTGGAGATAATAAATCCCGAAATAACATTATCGCCGGTCAGAAGGGTCAGCGTCCTGATCAAAAAAGGGAACATGGGGAAAAATGGAGCGCTGTCAAAATTATAACCCTGCCCCGCTATTCTTAAAAACCACCCCGCGTCCCAGTGTATCAGCGAATCGAGAATTACATTTTGGTGCAGGCCGTCAACAGCGGCCGGCAGGATCGGGCTGAGCACGTCTCTCGCCAGCCAGATCAGAAATATAATTAGGAATTTATTTAGGAAATAAAGAAAGCTTACCCGCTTGAGATCTTCTGAGATAATCATTTAACCCCCGGATGTTTTGGCAACCATTTTGTCCTCGCGGAAAACCCACATCTTGTTCAATAAGAAATTGAAGGTAAAAGTAATTGATGTGGCTAAGAACAGGGAAACGATATGGCTGAAGTTAAGATTCAGGAATATATAGACTGAAATGCTGTTGAAACCAAGACCAACCGCATTGACCAGCATAAATTTAATAAACCTGCCGCCCTCGTTATCACGGAGGATACCCTTGAAGGTCCAGTTTCTGTTCAAGAAAAAACTGTTGATGATACCGCATAAATAACTGAACCCTTTGGCCGCGGTGTAAAAAATCACACTCTCAGCCGGGAATAACTTTAGAATAATAAAATATACAGCCCAGTCGATCATGGTGTTTACACACCCGACTGCGGCAAATTTAAACATCTGTACCATACCGCTCATACAAACTCCCTAACTATTTATGCTTTATTTAAGTTGTTTCTTAACCTGTACAATTCTTTAAAGGCCTTGACGATCACAGATATCTTTGCGCCTGTCTGACTGCCCGCAGTCCTGGGGTAGTGGTTGACACCCACCTCAGTTATGGTATAGCCTTTTGATTTTGCCTTGGCCAGGATCTCGGTATCAATCAGCGCCCCCTGGGAGGTAAGATCAATATCTTCGAATATTTTCCTTCTGTATAACTTAAAAGCAGAATCAACATCCGACACATTCAGCCTGAACAGCATGTTGACCATTGTCCCCCACATGAAAGCGTTAATCTTGCGTTGCAGGGGATCCTGCCTTCTGATCCGGTAACCGGAGACTATATCATACTTGTCAATATGAGGGAGCAGGTTTACTATTTCTTCTATTTTAAACTGCCCGTCTCCGTCGGTGTAGAAAACGAGTTCTTTGGAGGCGTTTTTAAATCCTGTCTGCAGGGCTGCGCCATACCCTTTATTGATTTCATGGTGTATAACACGCACCTGGGGGAATTTTGCCGCCAGCTCATCTGCAATTTCAGCTGTCCGGTCCTTGCTGCCATCATTTACTATGATGATCTCATAATCATCAGATATCTGCCTGGCTGTGTCCAGTGCCTCGCAGGTAACTTTCTCCACATTCTGCTCTTCATTATAACAGGGGAAAAAAATAGTTATTGGGTATTTCCTCATATACTCCACCATTCTGTATCGCATATAATTGAGCCACATATTACGTTCGACACAATTGACCTGCATCCTTCTTATTTGCATTTCCATAAGATTCTTTTATTTATTATCGGTTAATTTTTGATATTTTTTAACCAGTTGGCAGAGACCTGGCAGAGGTATCTTTTTTTGGCTTTAAAAGGGGTTAAACAGGGGTTGCCACTATATTGATCTAATGCTATATTTGGGTTAGCCACAATATATAAAGGGGTGATGCGCTCATGAACTACCAGAACAAAGGGAAGATCAATGACTACCGGGTCAATTTCACTAGCAGCGGCAAAATCATCAGCGTTGAGGTGACCTGCTGCGGCAGGCATATTGGCGAGGTACGCTTCAAAGACGGTGAAAATAAAAAATGCCCTTACTGCGGCACGCTACATTCTGTGAAGTTACAGCATAATCACTTTCATATCCGTCCCACCAGGCCGGAAACAAGTGAAGCCGGGACAGTAGTTATAGCCTGAGAAAAACGCTTCAGCCGGCAGCAGCCTTGATCCCGGTCATGGGAATTTAAAAGTACCCGCGTAAACACCTTGGATTTTCAGAGAACCGTCATCATCGAGGACAATATCGCCATATGTCGGGTTTGCAGACTTTAATATTATTTTGTCATTTTCCTTCAGCCAAATTTTTAGGGCGTTTTCACTGCCGTTGACCAAGGCACAAACTATCTGGCCGTTGTAGTCAACACGCTGCTGGCGCCTGATTAAAACCATGTCCCCATCACAAATGCCTTTCCCAGCCATCGAATTGCCCTCAACCACCAGGGCAAACAAATCATCTCCCCCTTTCTCAGAAGGTACCGGCAGATGCCCAAGCAGGTTTTGTTCTGTGGAAAAAGCCCTGCCGGCAGGCACCGTTCCCAGAACCGGAATCATACTTATGCCTCTAATCAATTCCTTTTTAATATTTAAAGGATCATGTGTTCTTTCCTTATTCAACAAACCTTCTCCAGGCAAAAAATATTGTACCGGTTTCTTCAAAACACCGGACAGCCTGTAAATCTCTTCGATGCTTACTTTGCGCTTCCCTTTTTCATAATAGTTAATAGCGGTAGCTGTCAGGCCCAGCGCTGCGCCCAGATCATGCTGGGAAAAGCCTCTTTCCTCCCTTGCTTTTTTGATTTTGCCGCCAATCCGGGTGTACATAAAATTCTCCCCCGAAAACAAATACTTCCGATCGCATTTAATATTCTACCACCGCCGCTTTATACCTTTTTCAATCTGAACATATATTCGGTGTTTGCGCTTAAACCCCGCCATTGCTTAAACACGTAAAATTCTTTATCTGAAACAACCTGTAAACAGTTGACATGGCAGAGGACTATTGGTAAACTAATAAAACAACAAATTAATATGTGCTCTTATCCGGAGCGGCGGAGGGACTGGCCCAATGAAGCCCGGCAACCGTTAGGAGGAAATAAACCACCCAAAAAGGTGCTAATTCCTGCAGGAGATATTTTTCTGGCAGATAAGGGAAAAGCGATGACTATTGCCGGCCTCTTCTGATTTGAAGAGGTCTTCTGTTTATCATCAGGCACAGATCACTGTATACAGGGAGGCATTGTTAAATATGGCAACTGAAAAAACCTACGCTGAAATCAATGAAAAGATCAAGTCTGGCAGGGCTGTGGTCTTCACCGCCGAGGAAATAATTTCCCTGGTGGCGGAAAAAGGAATTTCCGAAGCAGCAAGGAGCGTTGATGTGGTGACCACCGGCACTTTCGGCGCCATGTGCTCGTCCGGGGTCTTTTTAAACTTTGGTCACTCAAAGCCCAAGATTAAAATGCAGAAGCTCTGGCTCAACAGCGTCCAGGCTTACACAGGTATCGCGGCGGTTGACGCTTATCTTGGCGCTACTGAACTCCCTGAAGACGACCCCTGCAACAACAATTACCCCGGCGATTTCCGTTATGGCGGCGGCCATGTGATCCATGACCTGTTGGCCCGCAGACCGGTAAAGCTGGAGGCAATCGCTTATGGCACTGACTGTTACCCCAGGCAGGAGATTGAGACCATCATTACCCTGGACGACATTAATGAGGCCACTCTCTTTAATCCGAGAAACTCTTACCAGAATTACAACTGCGCGGTCAACCTTGGCAAAAGGACAGTCTATACCTACATGGGAATGCTCAAGCCCGATCTGGGCAATGCCCACTATTGCAGCGCCGGGCAGCTCAGCCCGCTGCTTAACGATCCTGATTTTATGACCATTGGTATCGGGACTAAAATATTCTTAGGCGGCGGTGTCGGCTATGTGGCTTGGAATGGCACCCAACACTTCCCCGGCATTCAGAAAGACACTGAAGGGAAAAGTTATGGCCCGGCGGGCGGAACTTTGTCTGTAATCGGTGACCTTAAACAGATGAAGCCCAACTGGCTGGTTGGCGCCAGTTTTCTCGGCTATGGAGCTACCCTTACTGTCGGCCTTGGCATCCCCATTCCAATTTTAAATGAAGAGATAATGCGGTGCGTGTCGGTGACCGACCAGGCCCTCTACGCCCCGATAGTTGATTACGGCGAAGCATACGGCCAGCGTGTTTCCGGCAACCTTGGCTTTGTCAGCTACGCCGATTTGAAATCCGGCAGAATTACTGTAAAAGGCAGGGACGTCCCCACCGCTCCCCTGTCCAGTTACTCCAAAGCCAGGGAAATTGCCGGCATCCTGAAAAGCTGGATCCTGCAGGGTAATTTCGAGTTAACCGAACCGGTTAAACTGCTGCCCTCAGCCAAGGATAATATCCCTGCAAAAACCCTGGAAATCAGAGGCCTCTGAACCAAATAGAATATTTCTTTAGCTTACATGTATCAGCTTGGAGAAAGGAATGGTCTTTATGCCATCAAAAAAAATATTCCTGCGCTTTGGGAAAGATATAGCTGACAGGCCAATCATCTATCGCCTTGCCAGGGACTATGATCTGGTTATAAATATTCTCAAGGCAAACGTAGATCAAAATAAAGAAGGCACTATGGTTTTAGAAATTACTGGTGATCAGTGCGACCTTGGTCTGGAATATTTAATATCGCAGGGTGTCAAAGTGACGCCCCTGGCCGAAGAGGTATTCAGAAACGAGGATAAATGCACCAGCTGCGGCGCCTGCACGGCGATCTGCCCCAGCGGCGCCCTGTACGTTGAGAGGCCTTCGATGGAAGTGAAGTTCGACAGCGACAAATGCATCGTCTGCCAAATCTGCGTCAAGGTTTGTCCGGTCAATGCAATGGAGGTCAGGTTCTAAATTGGAATATACGGAACGATCATACCGGGAGCAATTCCGGCAGGACGACCTTTTCCATTTTCAGGTGGCAGTAAAACAGACAGACCTCGATATAGGCGTCCGCAGGGACAGGTTTTCCCCTGACTTGGCTGCATGGGTCGAGGAAATGGTGCGGGAACAGCGTGAACTACTCGAAAAATATATCGAGGAAGATCACGCTTTTCTTCATTCCCTGCTGCCCTGCGATTTAAAACCCAGCGCCCCCCCCATAGTGATAGATATGGCTGAAGCGTCCCGCCTGACCGGCGTGGGGCCAATGGCGGCAGTAGCCGGGGCCTTTGCCCAATATATCGGAGAGACGCTGGCAAAACGTTCCAGGGATGTGATCGTGGAAAACGGCGGGGATATCTATTTGCGCAGCGCCAGGCAGCGCCGTATCGGCATCTTTGCCGGCAGGTCCTCCCTGTCCAACCGCATCGCCCTGTTGATCAGACCGGAAGACACTCCCTTGGGTATATGCACTTCTTCCGGCACTGTGGGGCATTCATTGAGCCTGGGAAGCGCAGACGCTGTTGTAGTTCTCGCTCCTTCAGCTATCCTGGCCGACGCAGTGGCCACGGCTGCCGGCAACCTGGTGCAGTGCAGGGAGGATGTGCAGAAAGCTGTGGAGTTTGCTGCCGGGATTACAGGAGTCACCGGAGCAGTAGCCATCAAGGAAGACCGGCTGGCAGCAAGCGGAAAAATAAAACTGGTCCCATTTTATTCACAATAATTAATTAGATTTTTTATTATTTTTTCTTTTGGGATGGAACTGACCGCAGGCCTGGCTGTGATTACCCGGACCGGCCAGGACCATGGCCAGACCTTCCCTGCCCACCGCCCTTAATACATCAGTCACCTCCAATTTTTCCGGCGCCCGCCTGGCCAGGCTGGCATACTGGGGAATAAACGCGGCACAGCCCGTTTTGCTTTCGGTTTTTCCGTCTATAATGATATAAAATTTACACTGGGCGCAAATGTGGGAGACCCTGTCCCGCAGCTCCGGCAGCATCAGCCTGTGCCCCCCGTACAGGAAATTTTTCCGGTAATAGTCATTGATGTTAGATATGCCAGCCCCCTCCCTTCCGGCCGCGGAACACACCTTCCGGGGTCAGGGATACACCCCTTAAAATGCTCTGCTCGCCAAACCGGTCCTTGATCCGGTCACAGGCGGCATGCAGAAGGCGGGCCCTTTCCGCCTCCCCGAACAGATCCATCTGCTCCGAAGTATTCTTAACGAGCCCGGCCAGGGACACCCCCACCATCCTTACCGGTTTCCATTCCGGCCAGTGCCGGTGCAGCAGTTCCACCGCCACCTTGTAGATATCATTCACGGAGGCAGTGGGACAAGGTATGCTATGCGCGCGGGTCAGCCATGAGAAATCAACATCCTTTATGGTAAGGTTTACCGTCCTGCCTGCATAACCGCCCAAGCGCACCCGCCTGCATACAATTTCACACAACTCCAGTATAATCACCTCTACCTGGCGGTAACCCTGGTAGTCCCTGGGCAGTGTAACCTGGCGCCCGATAGATTTGACCCGTTCCAGGGAATGGGGGTCAACCGGGCTGTAGTCAATGCCGTTGGCGGACAGGTGCAGTACATGTCCGAGAAGGCCGAACCTTTTTCGCAGCACCGGCAGAGGATAACAGGCGAGCTCTCCGATGGTATGGATGTTTAAATCACGCAGCTGTTTCTCCAGGCGTGCGCCAACCCCAAAAAGATCCCGCGCCGGCAGCGGCCACAATTTATCCGGCACATCTGCAAGATCCAGAACCGTGAGCCCGTCAGGCTTCTGCATGCCGGCGGCCATTTTGGCCAGAAGTTTGTTGGGCCCGACCCCTACACTGCACAGCACACCGATCTCCTCTTTAATCCTTTTTTTCAGCTGCAGCGCCGCTTCGAGGGAGGAGCTGAAAAAATGGCCGCACCGCGAAAGGTTAATAAAGGCTTCATCAATGGAAAAAGGCTCTACCAGCGGGCTGAAATCTTTCATAATCCTGATAATCCTGGCAGAAAAATTAACATAATGGCCGTGCCCCGGCTTCAGGAAAATGCCAGCCGGACAGAGACTCCTGGCCTCCCACACCGCCATACCCGTCTTTACACCGAAGGCCTTTGCCTCATAGGAAGCAGCCAGGACTATGCCGTGGCGCTTGGCGGGGTCGCCGCCGACTATAACCGGCTTACCCCTGAGCCGGGGCTCCATAGCCTGGTGCACACTGGCAAAAAAAGAATTCATGTCCGCCAGCAATATTGGACAACGCAAAAAAACCACCTACCAAACATATGTTCTGATTAGATTATAATACAAACATATGCTATGGTAAAGTGGTTTTGAAGTGAGGCAATGGGATGTCCTCACTGTCGCAATTTAAAAACGTGTCAGGAGAACTGTCCCCTTGACACACTTTTATCGTTAAATGGAACCAGACAGCGNNGGGGACACATTCGAATTCAGAATATGTCCCCGATTACGCACAAAAGATTTGGTCGGATAAATCCGACCCTACAGGAGTTTTGTGTGCGGTGAATGGTTTCTTGCATCCGCCTCCCTGTGTTATATGGCCGAAGTGGAATGTGGGATAAACAGACGTCCGACTTCTGACGACTGACGACTGAATTTGTAGGTGCGATTTTAATCGCACAACATGGTCGGTAAAACAACGATGACCGGCTAAAGCCGGCCATGCATCGTCAGGAAATGTCCCTTATAAAATGTCCTCATTATTATCCTACAGCAATTACTTTATAAGGGCCGGTGAGCCAGCTGTTTATTTCCAACATGTTTGAAACAACGCCCACCGCGAGCTTCTCGCTTATTTTGTAGTAGTTCAGGCAGGTACCGCACACCAGCATTTCCGTCCCCCTGCCTGCCATAGCCTGCAGCTGCTCCAAAACGGGAGAACCCTCAATGGCCAGGTGCACACCGGTATTCAGGAACAGCAGCGCCGCCGGCGGCGCCTGCTGAGTCAGGGCCACCATCAGGCTTTTCATCAGCACTTCGCCCAGGTCGGGTGAGCCCTGCCCGATGCTGTTGGTGGTGATGAAATAAACATTCCCGGCTGTTTCACTGATCCCGTGTGTTTTTTCCGGCTCAGGCGCAGCGCTTATTATTTTACTGTCCGGTAAGGTTATTTCAAGGCGGAAGAGTCCTTCCTGTTCCTTTACATTAATACTGCATCCTGCATTTTTGGCAAGGCGTGAAACGTTCTCGCGGGCCACGGCATTATCTACGATGACCAGGATATCTTTTTCACTCCCTGAATCGATAACTTTTTTGGTCTCAATAACCGGCTGTGGGCAGGCCATACCCCTGCAGTCAATTGTTCTGATGTTCAAGCATATCGCCCTTTCTCTATTTATTCAGATGCAGTTTTATTCAATTTTATAATATAATAATCCTCTATATATATTATCTATATATTTTATTGCAATGTGTTTATATATAAAAATCCATTATAATTCTTTGATCAGCATTTCCAGTTCGCCTGCTTCAAAACTATAAAGCTCCCCGCAAAAATGACAGCGGACCTCTGCCTGCCCCTGTTCCTGATATAATTTTACTATCTCCTCTTTCCCCATTGCAACCAGGATGTCTTCCACCCTTTTCCTGGAGCAGCCGCATTTAAATTTAAGCGGTATTTTCTCCAGAAAGCGTACTTTCAGACCTCCTACCGCAAGCGTTACTATTTCTTCCGCCGTCATCCCACGTTCGATCAGGCTGCTGACCGGCGCCATCTCTCCCAGGCTTTTCTCTATATGAAGCAGCACTTTTTCATCGGCGTCAGGAAACAGCTGGATCATAACACCACCGGAAGCTTTTACCGCACAGTCAGGTGCAACCAGCACACCCAGGGCGACTGCTGCAGGTATCTGCTCCGATTTCAGAAGGTACCAGGCCACATCTTCAGCAATCTCTCCGGAAACCAGTTCAACACTCCCTGTGAAGGGCTCTTTCAAGCCCATATCTTTAGAGACATAAAGAAATCCCTTACCCACTGCCTCACCTACAGGCAACTTGCCTTCAATTGCACATGGCAAGTCAACGTGAGGTTCCTGGATATATCCCCTGACCTCTCCAACAGCGTTTGCGGTAACGATAATGAC
>DHGV01000076.1 GCA_002402945.1 Pelotomaculum sp. UBA4789 | reverse complement strand
ACCATTCACTCCTCACGATTGCTCTGCGATTCACTGCTCGTTAATTGCTAGTGTAAAGTCCTCAAACCACGCTCGTTCCGATGCTCTCACCGGCATTGTCGCCGCAGACTGCACGGAACGGAACCTGAAGACTATTCCAGCACATACTTCCCGTTCAGCTGCGCTTTACTCACGTCAACCGGGTACTCGCCGGAGAAGCAGGCGGCACAGAAGCGGTCCCGCCCGCTGCCGAAGACGTTAAAAAGACCTTCCAGTGTCAAGTAGTGGAGGCCGTCGGCGCCGATATACTTACGGACCTCTTCCAGCGGCTTTTGAGCGGCGATTAATTCATCCTCGTTGGAGGTGTCGATGCCGTAATAACACGAATAAATTATAGGCGGAGAACTGAGGCAGAAATGCACCTCTTTGACCCCGCATTCCCTTAGCATGCTCACGATTTTGCCGCTGGTGGTGCCGCGAACGATGGAGTCGTCGACCACCACCACTCTCTTCCCGGCCAGCACATCCCGGATCGGGTTCAATTTCATCCGGACGCCCAGATCCCTGGCGCCCTGGGAGGGCTGAATGAAGGTACGGCCGATGTAGCGGTTTTTCATCAGGCCCTCTTCAAAGGGAATGCCCGATTCCTCGGCAAACCCCCTGGCGGCGGCCGTCCCGGAATCGGGTACCGATATGACCAGGTCCGCCTCCGCCGGGTACTCGCGGGCCAGTTGGTGTCCCATGGCCCGGCGCACCTGGTTCACATTGTAGCCGTCCATCCGGCTGTCGGCGCGGGCAACGTAAATGTATTCAAAAATGCAGTGCGCCCGCCGCCGGGCCGGCAGCGCCTGGTGGGCCGTCAGGCCGTTTTCATTGATGACGATGATTTCACCGGGCTCGACATCGCGGACCAGTTCGGCGTGCACCGCGTCCAGCGCGCAGGACTCGGAGGCGAGCACCCAGGCGTCGCCGCGCCGGCCCAGGCACAGGGGGCGAATGCCGAAAGGGTCCCGGACACCGATGAGGTTCTTTTCGGTGAGCATGACCAGAGAATAGGAACCCTTGATGTCGATCATGCACTTCATGATCGCTTCAACCAGGTTGCTTTGACTGTAACGGGCGATCAGGTTGACGATCACTTCGCTGTCGGTGGAAGACTGAAAGACCGAGCCGTTGGCATAAAGCTGAGAGCGCAGTTCGGCCGTATTGGTGAGATTCCCGTTGTGGGCCAGCCCGAGCATCCCGCCGGCGTAGCGAAACACCAGCGGCTGGGCGTTTACCGGGTGGCTCGCCCCCGTGGTGGAATAGCGCACGTGCCCGGCCGCCACTTGTCCCCGGAAGCTGTTCAGGCTGTCGTGGTTGAAAACTTCGGACACCAGACCCATCCCTTTTTGCAGGTGAACCGCTTTTCCGTCTCCCACCGCGATTCCGGCGCTTTCCTGACCCCGGTGCTGCAGGGCGTAAAGGCCGTAATAGGTCAGCCTGGCCACATCCAGGCCCGGACCGTAGATACCGAAGACCCCGCACTCTTCATGGGGCTTGTCGTCGTCCTCAGCAGCCTGCTGAAAGCCCTTCAACTCTTCTGCCATGGTCCCTAACCCCCATTAATCCAATTTGTGTTGTTATTCAAAATCCATTAAGCTTAGAGTATTCATTCAACTTGCCATTATAATCATAATACTCAATTTCTTTTAGCCCAATTAAACTTAGTTTACCAATCGCATTATCAGAACTAATCTTTTTATATATATAGGACAATAACACTTCAAATTTTTCTGTTTGGATTTCTATAAAACTACTATCAACAATTGGGGTTTCAGGGAAAATACCATTTTTCTGTCCGTTCTCTAGATGATAGAGAAATGACTTTCCTGATTTTTTCGCCTCTTCCTTTGCCAATTTTGTTGCCTTATACCAGTCAGAATGCATTATTTTGTAATAGTCTCGCATAGCTTGTTTATTAAAATTAACAAAATAGAATTTGTCCTTATAAGATATCTTAGTAGTTATTCTAATTGAGTCAGTGTCAATTGTATCAACAAAAACTAAATTATCTCCATCTCTGGCAATCTCCCATTTCATATCCCACAAAAACAAACCAAGTTCACTAAAAAATTCAGAGACCAAAAAAGAACCTAATAAGCTCATTCTAATTATATTTAAAAAATTATTAGCATTATTACCACTTATATAGACAGCTTCTTGCAAACTTAAATTTCGATCTTCTGGCTCATATTTAGTAGTAAAGTCTACTTTTGGGGTTTGGAACCTCATCCATGGAACTAAATCAGTTGATAAATTTAATTCATCCATATACTTTTTTTTATCCAACTTATTTAAACCAATATATTTATTATAGATCGATGACGCTGGTGTAATACCGAAACGAACAATATTTTCTAAAGGAATGACAAATTTATCTTCAGTGTAATAAGAACTATAATCCCACAAATAGTTCGAATAATATGATACGCGATTCGGTTTAATAATTTTATATTTCTGAACAAGAACATATTGACTGGGAGTTGGAGGGAAATCATTTTTATATACTTCACCAGTATCTTTATCTATCATACCAAGGTGATGAGTGTTTGCACCTTTCAGGACAAACTTCTCCAAAACGTCTTTACCCAAAAAATCAATAAGAGAACTATTGTTTACATATGAGCTATTTATTTTCTTAGTAACCTTTTCCCATTCTTCTGATGACTCAAGCAAGGTATATATTTTATGCCTTATAGCTGTCCTGCATATATCACTTTTCGGAATTGAAAAAATTGTTCCCACATCAAAAACAGATCCACCAGGCATAGTTTTGCAAACCATCCAATCAGGATAGTTATCCAAGTAATATAATTCCTGCACAGAACCAACATAATCCGGCTTTGTTAGTACTGAAAAATTAATTATTGTAATTATATAAACCCCCATTCATAATTGAATATTTTTGCTCTATTTAATCGAAATTTCAAATAGTCAGCCCAAAGGGGGGAGTTCCCCCCCCAACTCAACTCTTTACAGGTCAAAGCGCTTGTAAATTTCGTCAATATTCTTCAGGTGGTATTCGTAGTCAAAAAGGACGGCGACTTCGGATTCGGACAAAACAGTCATTAATTCGTTGTCTTTTAAAATAAGCGCTTTAAAATCAACGCCGGTGCGCCAGGTCTGCATGGCGTTGCGCTGCACCAGCTCATAGGCGCGCTCGCGGCTCTGCCCCTTCTCCACCAGTGCCAGAAGCACCCGCTGGGAGAAAATCAACCCGTGTGTTTTTTCGATGTTGCGCCGCATGTTTTCAGGGTAAACCAGAAGGTTTTCCATGATGTCGGTGAACTTGGCCAGCATGTAGTCCAGGGTCATGGTGCTGTCGGGGATGATCACCCGCTCAACCGATGAATGGGAAATATCCCGTTCGTGCCAGAGGGCGACGTTTTCCAGTGCTACTTGGGCGTTGCCGCGCAGGAGGCGGGCCATGCCGCAAATACGCTCGGTTACAATCGGGTTGCGCTTGTGGGGCATTGCGGAAGAGCCTTTTTGTCCTTTTTTAAAAAATTCCTCCGCCTCCAGGATGTCCGTCCGCTGCAGGCTGCGAATTTCCGTGGCAAATTTATCCATAGAGCTGCCGATGACGGCAATGGTGGTGAGGTACTCGGCGTGACGGTCCCGCTGCAGGACCTGGGTGGAAACTCGTGCCGGCTTTAAGCCCATCTTCCGGCAGACGTACTTTTCCACGTGGG
>DHGV01000003.1 GCA_002402945.1 Pelotomaculum sp. UBA4789 | reverse complement strand
TAAAGCATCCCACAAGCAGGAATTTGCCCCAACCGTCAAAAGCCAATCTGAAATTTGCTGTCCTGGGTTATCCTTACGCAATATATGACAGCTTTATCAGTGTCAATTTACTGGGTAAACTAAAGTCAATGGGCGTTAACGTTATAACCGCCGATCACCTGAATCCCTTTCTGTTAGCTATACAGAGAAACTGCGATCTGCCCAAACGGCTTTTTTGGAATTTCAGCGATATAGCTCTTAAGGCAGCATATTACCTGTTTAACCATAAGAAAGTTGACGCAGTCCTTCATATCACGGCCTTTGGCTGCGGACCCGATTCGATATTAAACAAACTCATTGAACTGGAAGCAAAAAAACACAGAGACATTCCTTTTATGACCTTGATGATCGACGAACAAACCGGCGAAGCTGGAATGGCCACCCGCCTGGAGGCTTTCGTCGACATGGTAAGGCGCCGGAAGGAGGCTTCTGCTTGTCAAAACTAACCTTTCCCCGGATGGGTGAATCCTGGCGCGCTTTTAAAATGCTTTTGGAGGATTTGGGTAACGACGTTGTGGTTCCGCCACGTCCCAGCAAGCGCACATTGGATCTTGGCGTTCGTTATTCACCGGAGTTTGCCTGTCTGCCTCTGAAAATATTAATGGGAACATACCTGGAAGCTATTGAGATGGGCGCAGACACCATTGTTACTACGGGCGGGGTCGGACCATGCAGGGCGGGCGAATACGCCTTGCTGCACCATAAGATGCTCAAAGACCTCGGCCATGATATCAAGATGGTCGTTTTTGAACCACCCAGAATTTATCCTTTTAATTTTATTAAAAATGTTTGGACCCTTAATAAAAACCATACCTCTGTCAGGGGTATCATCGCACATATAAAAAGAGGTTGGCGCAAGGTACAGGCGCTGGATAACACTGAGAAATTGAGCCACATTATCAGGCCCAGGGAACTAAGCCGTGGTACAACAACAAAAGTGTACCAGCAGGTACTGGAATGGATTGATTGTGCCTACACTACCAAACAAATTATCGATGCTGAATCTGCCGCCCTTGAAGCGCTGCGCAGTTTACCTCAGCACAATGGCCAGGATGTATTAAGAGTTGGCATTGTGGGTGAAATTTATGTTCTTCTTGAACCGGCAAGCAATCTAGAGATGGAAGAGACCCTTGGCAACCTGGGCGTAGAGGTTGAAAGATCCATGTTTCTGACCGGCTGGACCAGGGATAACACATGGAAGGACACCACTGAACGGAAGACAGTAACAGAGGCCGCAGCTCCTTACTTGCCGGAATTGGTCGGCGGGCATGGTCGTGACACCATAGGTAACACAATATTATATGCTAAGCGGGGCTTTGACGGAATAATTCAGATAGCCCCTTTTACCTGCATACCGGAAATTGTTTCCCGGACCATCCTCCCCCGTGTCAGCAGGGATTACGACATCCCCGTCCTGACTTTTTTCCTGGACGAACAAACCGGCAAGGCAGGCATGTCTACAAGGTTAGAGGCTTTTACTGATTTAATGAGAAGGAAAAAACGCTCTAAACTTGGACAGGGCTCTTTAATAGTTTAAAGAAAGAAAGGTTGTAACATGAAAGCATATTTAGGAATTGACGTTGGATCGGTCAGTATTAACATTGTAGTCCTTAGCGAGGCCGGGGAAGTCATAACCGGCCTCTACCTTCGCACTATGGGCAGGCCTGTCCAGGTGATCCAGGAAGGCCTCAGGCAGGCTGCGGAATACATTCCGCCCGATATTGAAATTGCAGGCGTAGGAAGCACCGGCAGCGGCCGTTACCTGGCTGGTGTAATGGTTGGCGCCGATGTTGTTAAAAATGAAATCACTGCCCATGCCGTCGCAGCGTCCATGATTGAGCCGGATGTGCAGACAGTTTTTGAGATCGGCGGGCAGGATTCGAAAATAATTATTCTAAGAAATGGGATCGTCACTGATTTTGCCATGAATACAGTTTGTGCTGCCGGCACGGGATCTTTTCTCGACCAGCAGGCAGCGCGGCTGGACATCCCGATAACCCAGTTTGGAGATCTGGCTCTCCAGTCCTGCCAGCCGGTAAGAATTGCCGGAAGATGTACTGTTTTTGCAGAATCAGATATGATTCACAAACAGCAAATGGGCCATCAGATACCTGATATCATCAACGGCCTATGTGAAGCTCTGGTGCGAAATTACCTTAACAATGTGGGCAAGGGAAAGGAAGTTCTGCCCCCCATTCTCTTTCAGGGAGGTGTGGCAGCCAATATCGGCATCAAGGCGGCTTTTGAAAAAGCCTTGGGCAAGCCGGTCTTAATTCCCAAACATTATGACATCATGGGCGCTATCGGCGCTGCGCAGCTGGCCCGGGAAGAGGTGGGCAACGGTGCTACAAAATTTAAAGGCTTCAAGATTACCGGCCTGCCCTATCGTACCGGCAGTTTTGAATGCGACGGCTGCTCCAATGTTTGTGAAATAGTGGAAATTTATGAAGAGGACAAGGTTATTGGCCGCTGGGGTTCCCGCTGTTCAAAGTGGGATATTATATAAGCCCACTTAAAGGCAAATATTTTGGAATAAGTTTGACGCCTTGATTACTTAATCAATCAGGCGGCAAAATAGGATTAAAATAAAAAAGTTTTTATATTTCAGTTGATTATAATTCCCTTATTGCAATATAATAAAGTGAATGGTTGTTATGAGGCATTGAATGGTAATTTGCATGATTTAATGACTGCGTAGTTTTCGTATCGGATTGTGTTGCAGCTGTGAGCGGTCATTATTCGCGGTTAAACGGCATGGCAAGTTTTTAAAGGGGGTGATTTAATGTTCACTGTGTGCTGCGACGTTGAAGCACCCACAGCCTTAACAAAGGAATATGTTTTGGGTGGACCGGTAACTGCCGGGACCCTTAATAAGCTTCACATCAATAAAAAGTTAACTAATTTTCGCCCGGCTGAAGAACAAAAAAAAGCTTTGATATCAATCTCTGAACTTCCGGGGGGTATGGTTTATGTTGCTCGTTCCGGCTTTGAAATTGTTGGTTATATAACATTTTACCGCCCGGAAGAATACTTCAGATGGAGTAAACATTCGAAAATAATAGAACTGGGCGCAATAGAGATCAGTTCCGAGTGGCGGAAAAAAGGCATTGCGGAAGCTTTGCTGAAAGAATCCTTCAGCAATCCGGTCATGGAAGAGTTCATTGTTATCACCATGGAATTTTCCTGGAGTTGGGATGTAAAAGGCAGCGGCCTGGAATTGTTTGAATACCAGAAAATGCTTGAAAAGCTTTTTGGGATAGTAAACCTTAAAAGAAGAACGACAAACGATCCTGAGATTACAGAACACCCTGCTAATGTTCTAATGGCGAGAGTGGGAAAGCATGTCAGGACTGGAGACATCATCTTGTTTGATAAATTGCTGCTCGAAGATAAACCTCAATTCCATTAAAAAGCCTGCTGTTACCGGAAAGGCAACGCAGGCTTTTTTTATTTGAAATTTGTTCGAGGTTCTGCCAAAAACAGGATCATTTGAGGCTGTAGTTAGGAGCTTCTTTCGTTATCGAGACATCATGAGGATGGCTTTCTTTTAATCCTGCGGCGGTGCAGCGCATAAATCTCGTTTTGGTTTTTAACTCAAAGATGTTTCTGGTGCCTGAGTAACCCATCCCTGCTCTCAGACCGCCAATCAATTGATATACCGTTTCAGATAATGAACCTTTAAAAGGAACCCGGCCCTCTACCCCTTCCGGTACAAGCTTATTATCGCTGTCTGTTTCATCCTGAAAATAACGGTCTTTGCTGCCCCCTTTCATTGCTGCCAGAGAGCCCATACCCCGGTATACCTTGTAGCTGCGGCCCTGGTAGATCTCGATGTCACCGGGGCTTTCCTCGGTGCCTGCCAGCAAGCTGCCCAGCATGACAACATCTGCCCCTGCCGCTATGGCTTTTGTTATATCACCCGAGTACTTAATGCCTCCATCGGCTATGACGGGAATGCCAAACTTAGCTGCTTCATTGGCGCAGTCATAAATCGCGGTTATCTGCGGTACACCGATTCCCGCGATAACTCTTGTTGTACATATTGACCCTGGCCCCATCCCTACTTTAACTGCATCAGTGCCTGCATTGATAATATCCTTTGTCCCTTCGGCCGTAGCCACATTGCCGGCTATAACAGAAACATCAGGAAACGCTTTTTTTATCTTTGTGACTATATCTAAAACGCCGCGGGAGTGACCATGTGCCGAATCAACTATTACCGCGTCCACACTGGAGTTCACCAAAGCTTCCACTCGCCGCATGGTATCAGGTGAAACACCGACCGCGGCCGCTGCTATCAGACGGCCTCTCTTGTCCTTTGCTGAATTAGGAAACTGGCGGGTCTTTTCAATATCTTTTATAGTTACAAGGCCCCTGAGCATAAAATTATCATCCACGATGGGCAGCTTTTCTATCTTATATTGTTTGAGGATTTCTTTCGCCTGGTCTACTGTCGTGCCCAAAGGTGCGGTAACCAGGTTTTCCTTTGTCATCACGTCTTCAATTCTTTTACTAAAATCACGTTCAAAGCGGAGATCCCGGTTTGTCAGGATGCCGACAAGCTTTCCATTAACGGTGATAGGCACACCGGAAATCCGGTACCTCTCCATTAAAACCAGGGCTTCACTCACCAGGTTGTCAGGATGCAGGAATATAGGATCCGCAATTATGCCGTGTTCTGAACGCTTAACCCGGTCTACTTCGAGAGCCTGCCGCTCAATCGGCATATTCTTATGGATAACCCCAATACCGCCCTCGCGGGCTATAGCAATAGCCAATCTTGATTCGGTTACCGTATCCATGCCGGCGCTCATCAGCGGGATATTTAGTTTCAAATCTTTTGTGAGATTTGTAGTAGTGTCCACATCCCTGGGTTGGACTTCAGTAGCAGCAGGAATGATCATGACATCATCAAAAGTAAGTCCCTCATTATCAAATTTTCCCGGCCGCATTATTTTTCAAGCCTCCTTTGCATACATAATATGCAATTTTTGTATTTGTTAATTATAGCACAAGTACCTCGCGGATGTACAAGCGATTTTAGGCGCCGGGTTCCCTCAGCGTTCCAGGCAGATATGATCCATATGACTATAAAAAATCCCTCTGGTTTTAGTGTTTTTTTCACCAGGAGGCAGTTAACGCGAACGTATTCTGGTATATATTAATAAACGAGTTAATCCCTAAACCATTCCTCTCTGATCATGGTAATATCCCTGCCTGGACAGAAATATCAATACCGTCTTTTTCAAAACTCTCTTTAATACTCATATTCAGTTCATCAACGATACTAAGTCGATCTCTAAAATCTCTTATACTGAAACT
The DNA here is from genome assembly GCA_002402945.1 of Pelotomaculum sp. UBA4789. Taxonomy (GTDB): domain Bacteria; phylum Bacillota; class Desulfotomaculia; order Desulfotomaculales; family Pelotomaculaceae; genus Syntrophopropionicum. Next base: position 23,047 of record DHGV01000003.1, on the reverse strand, counting down.
TATAGAGATATTCAAGGCTGAACTGCCGTAGCCTGAGAAATATATTCCGGGCGCTGGTTCATCCAATATCCTGGCATTTTCTGCAATGATTTTCTTGAGGATTCCCTTTACCTTATTTATGTCAGAATTAAAAGCTACCCCCACCTCCAACTTTATGCCAATATGAGGTGTCGGATAAACATAATTAATAATCCTGCTGTTGGCAAGATCCTTGTTCGGCACAACAATAACATTATTTTCAGCATTCAGGATCCTGGTAGTCCTGGTGCCAATTTGCAGGACATCACCTATGTATCCCTTGTCCAGCTCAATTCTGTCACCCGGTCTGAACGGGCGATCGATCATGATCATCAGACCGGCAAACATGTTGCTCAAAGTTTCCTGGGCGGCAAGTGCTACAGCCAGGGAAGCTACACCGGCAGTGGCTATGAGCCCTTTAATGTTCTTGCCAAAGTATTCCAGAATAAAGGTAAAAGCAATGAAATAAATCAGCAGTCTGGCGAGCTGTCTGATTAACGGCAGGAATTGCTCAAGCGAACCCTGTGTCTTCGCAAAATATTCCCGGGAATACCAGTCAACGACAACATGCACACCCAAATCCACCAGGAGGGCGAGCACAATTACCACCGCTACGTATAATGTTTTATCAAACGCGCCGAATATACCAGTTCCAAGATCTGAACTGAGATACACGGCAATTAGTTTCAGGAACACCAAAAATGTTATGATCACTAAATAACGATGAGAAAACATAACAAGATTTATATAGAGTCCCAAACCGGATCGGGCTGCCAGGCGTCCGGCGATAATATCCCACAGCCTGCCAAAAAGCCATGCGGCTGATGCGGCAACAACAAAGGCCAGGACAACTTTACCTAATACGAGCAGACTATTTTGATAGCCTGTCAAGTTAAAAAGGATATTAGCAAACATTTTACAACTCCGATTCCTACCCTTAATATTTAATATCTATTTAGCGCAGAGGCGGGAAGCCGCTGCTGATTCAAGGTGGGAAAGGTCATTAAAAAGCATCAGGATCCCCTTATCCAATTCCGGGAAGTCGATGATATTCAAACAGGCGTTGTCCAGGCGGAGACGCCAGTAATTATTCATGTCCATACCCAGCACAGTTCCCACGATGCTCCTGATCACTCCGCCATGGGATACCAACACAATATTGCCCTTGTTGTGACTTTTCACAATGGTTTTGACTGCTTTTACCGTCCTTTTGATCATCTCGTCAATAGTTTCACCGCCAGGCACTCTGGTGTGCAGCGGCTTCTCCCACCACATCTTAATTTCCTCTGGATATTTACTTTTGATCTCGTTAAAATTCATGCCTTCCCACAGGCCAAAATTCAACTCTTTTAATTCCGGGAGTTTCACAATCTCCTGGTTGTGGTGCTGCGAAATAATCATGGCAGTATCATAAGCCCTGATCAGGTTGCTGGAGTAAAATCCTTCAATCTCCAAGGCGTCCAGCCGTTTTCCCAGAAGGTCAGCCTGCTGCCGCCCCTTCCCGGAAAGCGGCACATCAGTTTGGCCCTGGTATTTCAGCGAAGCGTTCCATTCCGTTTCCCCGTGTCTGACCAGATAAATACGGCAGCCCATTCAGCTTTTTCCTCCCAGTATATCTTTGATTGCAGCCAGAAGAATCTCGTTTTCATTTCTTCTTTTTACCGCCACCCTGATGTAGCGGCCGGCAAGTCCTCTGAAGCCGTGACAATCCCTTACCAGTATGCCGCGCTGCCCCAGCAAATCTGTTAATTCATCTGATTTCAGCCCGCTTTGAGAAACCTTGACCAGAATAAAATTAGCCGCTCCCGGTAGTGGCTGCATCCCTGGTATATTCTGCAGCTCTTCAAAAAGAAACATTTTTTCTTTATTCACCAGCGTTTTCGTGCTTTCCATGTGGTTGAGATCTTTGAGCCCGGCGACACCGGCGATCTGCGCCATGACATTTACATTCCAGGGATCTTTTGCAGTGTCCATCCTCTTGATTAATTCTTTGGGAGCAGCCAGAGCGCCCAGTCGAAGCCCCGGTATGCCGAAAAATTTTGTCAGGGAATAAAGCACCGCCAGGTTGCTAATCCTCCCCGCCGAAGACATCATGCTGTACAGAGCCCGCTGGGGCACAAAGTCCATGAATGCTTCATCCACTAAAACCACCACATCGAAAGATGCAGATACCTCAAGAATATGCTCTATAATCTTTTTGTCCACCAGGTGTCCTGTCGGGTTATTGGGACTGCAGATAAAAAGCAGATCTACTTCGGGTATCAGCCTGATTATTTTCTCAACCGGAAGACTGAATCCTTTCTCCTCTTCCAGCTCCGCCTCTACAACTTCTCCCCCCTGGCTCAGGACGGACAATGCGTATTCGCTGAAAGTCGGGACTGGGATTAAAGCCTTTTTGCGCCCAGTAACCCGCACAAGCTGGTAAATCAGTTCAGCCGCCCCGTTTCCCATCAGCAGCAGGTCCGGGTCTATGCCCAGGTAACCGGCAAGTACTGCCTTTAATTCAGTGCAATCCGGATCGGGGTAATTGACTATGGTATTAATATTTTTGGTCAAGGCTGCAAAGATGTCCTCTGCGGGGCCCAGGGGATTAATGTTTGCGCTGAAATCAATTATTTTATCTTTTGGAATCCCATATTTGCCGGATGCCCTGGTGATATTGCCTCCGTGAATATGTTCAAGCTGCTGCAAGAGCTCAAGCTCCCTTCAAACAAAACTTCATTGATACAACTGTTAAACAAAAGTGTTCTTATATCTTTAATAACGGGTAAGCAGCAAGTAACAGCATAACCTCAGACAGTTCATTGATAAAACCGTATGTATCACCTGTAAGCCCGCCAAGTTCTTTTGTGATTTTTATCCCGAGTAGGTAAGTAATGGCGGCGCCCAGAACCATCAGCAGGACACCATAGACGCCAAGAACAAACCCTGCTATGGCAGCCGCTAATAACGTTGCCCAAATCAACTCCTTAATACCACTGTATTCCTTGTAGATTGTGCCAAGTCCTTCCGGTCTGGCATAAGGGAAAACAACAACAGCAAAAGACATATTCCAGCGGCTTAAAGCAGGGACTACGATGAGCAGTTTTATTAGGAGATGGTTGGAAATACCGGCCAGCAGGTTAAACTTAAGCAGCAGCAGGCAGATCACACCTATGACGCCAAAAGCGCCTACCCGGCTGTCACGCATGATTTCAAGCTTTTTTTCTCTCGGCCGGCCGCTGAACAAACCATCAATGCTGTCCATAAAGCCGTCCAGGTGAATTCCCCCTGTTAACACGACCATGATGAAGATTAAAAGAGAGGCTTGCAGCTGAAGAGGCAAGTACGGTCCTGCAGCCCAAACCAAGGCTGCCATTACAGCACCCAATAAAGCGCCTGCAACCGGGAAAAATATTGTTGCCCTGCCGCAGGCCGCCTCATTAAAAGATACTCTCGGGGAGGGCAGCCTGGTCAAATGCTGCAGGGCAAATAAAAAACTTTTCAAGAAATATGTTCATCCCCTTCTCTGAAGGCTGCCTATGCGCAACATCATCAGGCCCAATTATTAAATGCCTTGCCAGGCCCTCTTAAAATATAAAAGATAAATAATACCCGGTTAAAACTGCGATGGATGAAGCCATATACATCAACTTGACCGCTTGCCTGATATGAAACGGCTCTAATGGCATAAGATCCTTTCCCATATAGGCTCTGAATGATCCACAGCCATTGTAATAGTTAAGTCCCCCCAGTCTCACTCCCAGCGCTCCGGCAACCGCTGATTCAGGTATGCCGCTGTTGGGGCTGGGGTGACCGGAAGCATCCTGCAACATAGCGTCAAACGCTTCCCTGGTACTCATCTTCAGTATCCGGGAAGCAGCCAGCAAAAAGATTCCCGTCAGCCTGGCGGGAATATAGTTTATCAGATCGTCAAAACGTGCGGATGCCATGCCATAATTTATGTATCGCTCATTTTTATATCCCAGCATTGAGTCGAGAGTGTTGACAGCACGGTAAGCAATTGCCAGCGGCGCCCCACCCAAAAAAGCGTAAAACACCGGCGCCACTACACCGTCAACTATATTTTCCGACACGGTTTCCACGGTGGCCCTGATTACATCCCCGGACTCCATATTGCCGGTGTCCCTGCCAACTATCAGGCCAACTTTGCGGCGTGCCCCCTCTAAATTATTGTTTTGCAGCAGGCTGTATATTTCCATAGCAGCCTTGGATAGGCCGCACGCTGCTATGGTAGTTGAAATAAGCCAGATAGATAGTACCGCGCCGGCCCAGAAATTGAAATTAAATACCCACCGCATTACAAACCAGGTCAGGTACCAGCTTCCGCCTGCAATTATGATCACAGTCACAAAGCCCATAAATTTCAGAACGGCAGGATTGCCGGAAATCCTGCGGGACAATTTTTCCATAATTTCGATCGCTTTTCCGATCAGCACCACCGGATGTGGTATCCACCGGGGATCACCGACTAACAGGTCCAACAGAAAAGCCATTGCTGTATAAAGGCCAATATTATCAATCATAGCTATATTACCCGGTCCATCACAGATTATTTCAAACCCATGAGGTAGTATATTTTTTCCATATCCAAGCTGCCCCGCACGACCGCAGCAAGCTTGTCCAAATCCTTGCTGCGCTGCTCCAACGCCGGCACTGATGCAGCAGGCGAAAGCGGCTCAAAACCTTTTTTTGAGCGTAGATTATTCAGGACCTGTCTTCTGAATTGATCGCTGTCAAAAATACCGTGAATATATGTGCCAAAAACCGTGCCGTCACTGCTGACCGCCCCATCAGGCGCATCAGCTTTTTTACCGGAGCTTTCAAGAATTCTGGTCGCGGGGTATGCGCCGGGCGCCAGTTCGGTCTTGCCCATATGAATCTCGTAGCCGGCAACCCGGAGGCCTTTCGCTCCAAAAAGCAGGCTGCTTTCTCCCGCAACTTCAGCCTCGACCTGGGTGGTCACCTTTTCCAGATAAAATGTAGTGGACATGTTCAGAAGCCCCAGCCCTTCAATCCGCGGGATTTCCGACTCGGTATGAAGAGGGTCATTTAAGTCACTGCCAAGCATTTGGAATCCGCCGCAGATACCGATAACGGGGGTGCCGGACCGGTTCAGTTCCGTAATCCTGTCAGCCAAACCGGACCGCTTTAAATAGTAAAGGTCTTCAATAGTATTTTTACTGCCCGGGATGATGATCAGATCAGGGCTGCCCAACCGGTTTCCTCTGCCGATATAACTAAGCCTGACATCAGGCTCGTCTTCCAGCGGGTCAAAATCAGTGAAGTTAGATATATGCGGCAGGTGGATAACAGCTATGTCTACCCGGTCCGTTGCACCGGCTTCTTCAACCGCGCAGCGGTCTTCTGAGACAGTGTCTTCCTCCTGGATCCTGAATCCCTGGAAATAAGGGACGACACCATAGACTGTCTTCCCGGTTTTCTTCTCAAGAAAATCCACGGCTGGCTGAAACAGGCTCAGGTCACCCCTGAATTTGTTGATTATAAAGCCGGCTATCCGATCACGATCATCATCCGTAACCAATTCCAAAGTGCCGACCACGGATGCCAGAGCACCGCCCTTATCTATATCGGCGACAAGTAAAACCGGCGCGTCAGCCATCCTGGCGATACGCATATTAACAATTTCATGCTCCTGCAGGTTTACTTCAGCCGGGCTGCCGGCTCCTTCGATAACTACGATATCACAGGTGGAGCGCAGCCGGTTCAGAGCTTCTTCAACAATTTGAATTGCTTTAGGCCCATAATCAAGATGATACTGCTGTGCAGAAAGGTTCCCCACCGGTTTTCCAAGTACTATTACCTGGGATGTAGCGTTGCCTGTAGGTTTTAACAGGATGGGATTCATATCCACCGTGGGATCTATGAAGGCTGCTTCCGCCTGCACAACCTGGGCCCGGCCCATTTCACCGCCATCTTTGGTTACATATGAATTTAAGGCCATATTTTGTGATTTAAAAGGAGCCACCCGAAAGCCATCACGCACAAAGATACGACACAGCGCTGCAACCAGGACACTCTTGCCCACATGTGAAGCGGTACCCTGGACCATAATTGTCTTGGCCTTGATTTCAATCACTACTTTCAAACTTTTTTTGCCGGTCACTTTTTATTTCCATTGGAATCCCCGCAACTAAGAGGAATACACTGTCTGCTTTTGCTGCCAGCAGTTGGTTGACTTTGCCTGCTAAATCCCTGAAAATCCTGCCTAACGGGTATTCGGGGATGAGGCCAAGCCCTACCTCGCTGGAAACCACAATCAGGTCAGCCCCATATTCCACAGCTTCTGTAATGCGGGCAGCTTGTTCCAAAATATGCTGCTCGATTTTTATTGAAGCTGTTTTCTGATCAGATTGCTGATCTGTAAGCAGGTTTGTGATCCAAACAGTGACACAATCAAGCAGCAGGGCATCACCTTGCCCATATTTACCAAGCACCCCCGGAACATCTATTTCCTCCTCAACAGTCACCCAGTTACCGGGGCGCCTCTCTTGGTGAAGCCTCACTCTTTTCGCCATTTCTTCATCACATATCGACGCCGTGGCTATATAGGCAACCCGTTTATTTGTATCAGCCGCTATTTTTTCAGCAAACTCGCTTTTGCCGCTTCGCGAACCACCCAGAACCAAAATAAGTTTACCTTTCATTTTACACCAACCACTACCTATAAAATTTTTCCCCGGCTGTAAAAACCGGGGAGGCATATCGGGCAGTATTACCCGCCGTCCCCTTTACCGCGAAGGACTTCCGGCTGGAATCCACAGACAGGTATCCTGACTCCCGGTAATTCGCAAAATTGCTGGATATTGCCGGTCACAGTGGCGGGACCGCTCAGGCTCTGACCTGATTCCCCTGTTTGCCTTTTGACAAGGCGCCTGTGGAAAGAATGTTTTCTATATTCTATGAAGCTTATAACAATTCCTTTACCGGTATCAATATAAGTTAGAAGGATCTCAGGCCAATTCCTCACTGCATTTCAAAATGACATTAAAAATCGCTTCATCCACTTATGCTGCCGCACTGCAGCAGGTATATCTATTTAAAAGAAAAGTTCTGACCAATCCGGTGGACAGCTTCAGCTAAAAGCGTTTCATCTTTAACCATGGCTATTCTCACGTAACCCTCACCCTGTTTACCAAAGGCCTCACCCGGAATGACAATTACTCCTGCCTTCTCCAGTAAATCAGATACAAACTCATTTGAAGATGCATATCCCGGCGGCAGCGGCGCCCAGATGAACATGGAAGCGCTTGGTTTTGGTATTTTCCAGCCAATTTCAGCCAAACCATTAACCAGCACATCTCTTCGCCGCTGGTATGTCCTGGCTGTTTCCCTGACGCAGTCCTGAGGGCCGGAAAGGGCAGCGATCCCTGCTTCCTGCACTGCAAAAAACACACCGTAATCTATATTTGATTTGATTAACGACAGGTTGGATATTGCCTCTTTGTTCCCTGCCATAAAGCCAATCCGGCAACCGGCCATATTATATGTTTTTGACAGGGAGTAAAACTCGACGCCCACTTCTTTCGCACCATCTGCCTCCAGAAAGCTCATGGGTTTATAGTTGTCATATGCCAGCTCCGCATAGGCCACGTCATGACAGACCAATATGTCATATCTGCAGGCAAAATCCACCACGCTCTTGAAAAATTCCCGGTCAGCAGTAGCAGCAGTCGGATTATTTGGATAGTTGAGCCAGATCATTTTTGATTTTATTGCAATATCCTCAGGAATGGCTGCTAAATCCGGCAGGAATTTATTTTTTGCCAGCAGCGGCATGGGGTAGACTTCCCCCTGGGCCATAAGAATACTGAAACCGTAAATAGGATAACCGGGATCGGGGATAAGAGCTATATCACCTGGGTCAATATATGCCATGGCCAAATGTGCCAGCCCGTCCTGTGAGCCCATCAAGGCAAGAATTTCATTTTTCGGATTCAGATCTACATTAAAACGTCTTTTGTACCAACCTGCTGCTGCTTCGTAAAGACGGGGCATCCCGCCCAAAGAATATGAATAATTCATGGGATTGCCGACAGATGTCTGCAGGGCCTCCATTATGTGGGGCGCAGGTGGAAGGTCGGGGCTACCCACGCCGAGATTGATTACCTCAATACCTTTTGCTTCAAATACCATCTTCTTTTCATCCATGTCGTTAAATATTCCCGAAGACAGGCTGTCCATACGTTTTGCCTTATTCATTACGCACCATCCCATTTGGAAATCAATATTAATAATACGGATCACTCCTAAATTTTCGACACCTTATATTTTAAAACCTGCCATTATATCTTGGATATATTCACATAATTATTCTTTAAAACTGATAAGTATCAATTTGTTGCGGAAGATTTTTGTTAGAAACCAGAAAAAATAAAACCCGTTTATTAAGCAAATAAATAAACAGGTTTTTATTTTCATTTTGTCAGCCTTTTATCTGGGCTCTACAATGAGTTTAATGGCAGTCCTTTCTTCACCATCGATGATAATATCGGTAAATGCCGGTACGCAAATCAGGTCGACTCCGCTTGGTGCGACAAAACCTCTGGCAATCGCTACGGCTTTAACTGCTTGGTTTATAGCGCCTGCTCCGATTGCTTGCATTTCAGCGGTACCCCGTTCACGGAGTACGCCTGCCAGGGCGCCAGCTACAGAATTTGGATTGGATTTTGCTGAAACTTTCAATACATCCATTTGCAGAAACCCCTTTCATTGCCTCAAAAATGCTTTATCGCCTAAAATCCCTGTATTTAAATATATTTCGCTGAAAACCATAATATTCCTCTAAATTAACTGCAAATATTTTAATTAAAGCCATAATTTTCTAACTATTTAAAGTATCACTCGTAATTTTGGATGCGTTCAATAGAAACAGCCTCCCCTGTACTTTCATCAATATCTATTATAACTCCATTAAATTGAAAGGGCCCTGAGGCTACCTCAAAATATTGAGGGATTTGAGTGAGAAACTTTTGTATAGCGATATCCATTTTCACCCCGATTACTGAATCCATAGGACCCGTCATGCCTAAATCAGTGATATAAGCTGTGCCACCGGGCAAAATTCTTTCATCCGCCGTCTGTACATGTGTATGAGTGCCAACTACCGCAGAAACCCGCCCCGATAAGTACCATCCCATAGCTACTTTTTCCGAAGTTGCTTCCGCATGAAAATCAACAATAATGATTCTGGTTTTCTCCCTCATTTTTAATAATAGAGCATCAGCCTTTCGGAAAGGACAGTCGATAGCCTGTTGAAATATCCGCCCTTCAATATTTATTACTCCAATCTTAATTCCCCCTGGAAGATCATAAACTGCAGCTCCCAGACCAGGCACGCCAGGTGGAAAATTGGCCGGCCTGATGATTTTTGTCTCCCTGTCAAGGTATTCATATGCTTCTTTTTTATGCCACACATGGTTGCCCATGGTAAGCACATCTACACCGGATGTGAACAGCTCTCTTGCGGTCTCTTCGGTTATACCTTTGCCACCGGCGGCATTCTCACCGTTTGCAATCACAAAATCCAGTTTAAATTCCTTTTTTAAACTGCTTACATTTTCCTTAACCGCCCGGCGTCCGGAACGCCCGACAACATCACCAATAACCAGCAGGCGCAAATGTTTGACCCCCTGTTGTTTAATAAAAACCATTACCCTGCCTTCTTCCCGGAAGGCAAACAGCTATTTTCTAAGTGATTCTGTTTTCAAACACTTATTCCTGCCCGAGCAAGCTGATGCCTTCTAAAATAGTCCTCCACTCAAATAAGAAAACATACCTGCAAGGAAGTTACGATCCCCCACAGCCGGTATGTTCCCTTTTCCCTTATGAAGACTTACATATTAATTAATATTCCTGGGGTTTATTGCAAGCTTCTACTTTGCGTACTCAACTACCCTGGTCTCCCTGATAATAACAACTTTTATCTGACCGGGATATTCCAGTTCATTTTCAATCCTGTTGGCAATCTCCCGTACCAGCCGGATAGCCGACAAATCGTCAATTTTATCCGGTTTGACCATTATTCTCACTTCGCGTCCGGCTTGAATGGCGAATGATTTATCCACGCCTTCAAACGAGTTGGCTATTTCCTCAAGCTTTGTTAAACGCTTAATATATGATTCCAGAGTTTCCCTGCGTGCTCCCGGTCTGGCTGCGGACACAGCATCAGCAGCCTGCACCAGTACGGCGATAATCGTCTTTGGCTCTTCATCTCCGTGGTGAGCGGCAATGGCATTAATAACGTCATATGACTCGCGATATTTTTTAGCGAGATCAACACCAATAGTTACATGAGGCCCTTCCACTTCGTGATCCACCGATTTTCCCAGGTCGTGCAGCAACCCGGCTCTTTTGGCCACTTGAATATCCACTCCTAATTCTGCCGCCATCAAACCAGACAGGTGTGCAACCTCAACTGAGTGCTTGAGAACATTTTGTCCGTAACTTGTACGGTATTTAAGCCTTCCCAGGAGGGTGATAATCTCAGGATGCAATCCGTGTACACCGGTCTCAAAGGAAGCCTGTTCACCTGCTTCCCTGATCTGGTTACTTACTTCTTTTTGTGCCTTTTCGACCATTTCTTCTATGCGGGCCGGGTGTATCCTGCCGTCAACAATCAGCTTTTCAAGGGCGATCCTGGCCACTTCCCTGCGGATCGGATCAAAACCGGATAATATTACTGCTTCTGGTGTGTCATCGATGATCAAGTCTATACCGGTCAAGGTTTCAAAGGCCCTTATATTCCTGCCCTCACGACCGATAATGCGGCCTTTCATTTCATCACTTGGCAGCGGTATTACCGCTACTGTCACCTCAGCAACATGATCAGCGGCACATCTTTGAATAGCCAGGGAAACTATTTCACGGGCACGTTTATCTCCCTCTTCCTTGGCTTTATTCTCTATGTCTTTAATTAATACAGCCGCTTCATGCTGGATTTCTTTTTCAATATCAGCTAGCAGAATCTGTTTGGCATCTTCGGAAGTCAAGCCGGAAATACGTTCCAGTTCATTTAACTGCCTTTTATAGACTTCCGACAGTTGTGTTTTCACTGCATCGATTTCAGCTTCCTTTTTGTTTAAGCCCTCTTCCTTTTTTTCAATTGAATCGACCTTGCGATCTAAAGTTTCTTCCTTTTGCACCAGGCGGCGTTCAAGCCTCTGCAGCTCCGACCTGCGCTCCCTGTTATCCCTTTCAACATCATTACGAAGTTTCAGTACTTCTTCTTTTGCTTCGAGAACTGCCTCTCTTTTCTTGGCTTCTGCCCCTTTGTCAGCCTCTTCAATTATTTTCCTGGCTTCAGCCTCAGCAGATGTAATTTTAGCTTCCGCAAGATATTTCCTGAGAAAATATCCTAATATAAAAGCCAGCAGGGCAGCTCCGATTGGAATAATAATCTGAATAATAGTATTTAAGTCTAGATTCATGCGACTCACCTCCTTATTAATATCATATTAAGTTAAAACAACAAAAAAAACACCGAGTAAACTCGGTAGAAAATATACTGCTACTACTTATATACTTGTCCAGTTCCAGGTAAGGAAAATCAGCCCTCTAAAAAGAGCATAATCTAAAAGTTCGGCCGGTAATACCAGCCAAACTCCTGCCCCCCGACACTATTGGATTTTATCTATAATAAAACCCGTACACAGTAGTATACAATTCTATTTTCTCCCAGAATTTATTGTACAGGTTTTTCATAATACTGTCAAGAATTAACGGCCCTAAACCTCCCTGCGATCAAGAGCCTGACACACTTTATAAATAACTTCACACGAAAATCCCCTGCGTCCAAGAAAGCTTGCCAGGCGTGAATAAGGGCAGCTGCCATCGCCGTGCTTGATTTTTTTCTCCGCTATGTTTAATGCACAATTGTACTCTGCTTCAGGGTCTAGCTCCGCCAGGATTTCATTTATGATTGCAGCATCAATGCCCTTTCCCAGCAACTCCTGCCTAAGTGCAAAGCAGCCCTTTTTGCCAAATCGCACTTTAACCCAATAGCGGGCAAATGCCCTGTCTTCAATGTAGCCCAGCCTCTTTAAATTATTTATGGTGATCTCGGCAACTTCCTGAGAATACCCTTTTTGCTCAAGGCGCCGCTGCAGTTCACGCTCCGCACGGGGACGATAATTCAACAGCTTATATGCAAATAACCTGGCCTGATCTATTTCGCTTTTCACTTAGCTTCCTGGTCTCCAGCCGGAACATCCGGAACGGACGCCTCTTTTGCGCCGCCCATATTCAGCGCCAGGCGGACTTTCTGCTCGATCTCGTTTGTTATTTCGGGGTGTTCTTTGAGATATTCCTTAACGTTTTCACGGCCCTGGCCTATCCTGTTCTCCTTGTAGGAATACCAGGAGCCGCTTTTGCTGATTATGTCCATCTCCGCAGCGACATCCAGGATGCTGCCCTCTTTAGATATGCCGGTACCGTACATGATATCGAAATCAGCATGTTTAAATGGCGGCGCCACCTTGTTCTTAACTACCTTGGCCCGTGTGCGACTGCCGATGATATCCGTCCCCTGCTTTATATTTTCCTGTTTACGCACCTCAATACGCATCGAGGCGTAGAATTTGAGGGCCCGCCCGCCCGTGGTGACTTCAGGTGAGCCATATATAACGCCAACTTTTTCGCGAATCTGGTTGATAAAAATCACCGTGGTCCTTGACCTGCTGATAGCGCCGGTAAGCTTACGCAGGGCCTGTGACATCAAGCGCGCCTGCAGCCCGACATGAGTATCACCCATTTCCCCCTCTATTTCAGCACGCGGTACCAGCGCAGCAACACTATCAACAACAATAACGTCAATGGCTCCGCTGCGCACAAGAGCCTCGGCAATTTCCAGCGCCTGTTCGCCTGTATCCGGCTGGGAAACCAGCAGGTTGTCAATGTCTACCCCTAAATTCATGGCATAAGCCGGATCCAGGGCGTGTTCGGCATCAATGAAGGCCGCCTCGCCGCCAGTTTTCTGCGCCTCTGCAATGATATGTAGTGCTACTGTGGTTTTGCCGGATGACTCCGGGCCAAATATTTCGATTACCCGGCCGCGAGGCACTCCTCCCACCCCAAGGGCTATGTCCAGGGCAATTGCACCGCTGGGGATAACTTCGATACTAATTCTCGCTGATGCTTCTCCCAGCTTCATTATCGAACCTTTCCCAAACTGCCGCTCGATTTGCATAAGAGCTGAATCTAATGCTTTTTGTTTATCAGACAATGACTTCACTCTCCCATTTCCCAGGCGTGAACACCTGTTCGGTATATGTTTAGATTATAATGGTTAAATCTGGTTATTGTCAATACAAATTTTAAAAAAATCGGGAACAGGTATTCGCTACACATATTCGGGGACATATCCTGGTTTCGTAAATTGGGGACATATCCTGGTTTCGGATGTGTCCCCCTTCCTCTGTCTGGTTTCACTTAACGATAAACGTAGCATAGACACATAAGAACCAACTAACAATACCTGTCCGGATGTATCCCCGTTCCTATGTCTGGTATCTAATAACAACAGCAGTATTTACAAGAAGGATTCTCAGCCCGCAGCACACTGTAGGGTCGATTAGCCGACCAAGGAAGCACGAGAACCGTCCCCCTGCTTCCACGTCTCATCTCAGCTTCTGCCGCGGGCAAGATCAACACTGACACGGCGACCTCTTATTGTCTGGTGATGCAGGCAGCTTATAACGCGGTTGGTCCATTCTTCCTGAACCTCTACAAATGAAAACTTTTCATAAATATTTATATTGCCGATACTGCTCTCAGAAATTCCTGCTTCCTGAGCAATGGCCCTTACCAGGTCAGCTGTTGAGATGTTATCGGTCCTGCCGATGGTCATGAATAGTCTGGTCATGCCGGGGCGGGCTCCTGTGTTGCCGAATGATTCCACAACCAGGTTGTCACTGCCCTCATCCAGGTCAAGCGAGAGCTTTAAAGCGGCCGCCGCGACATCCATTGGGTCATACTCATCAACAAAAGAATCGACAATATTACGGTAGTAAGCCAGCTTGCCTTCCTCAAGCATCTTTTGCAGTCTTTCCTTTATTCCTTCCTTCTGACGTTCCTGAACATCCGTCTGGGAAGGCAGTTTCTCGCGGCGGATGCGTGATTTGGTCAGATTTTCAATAAGTTTGAGCTGCTTATAATCACGCGGGCTGACCAGGGTAACAGCCACACCGGCCTTTCCCGCCCGTCCTGTCCTGCCGATCCTGTGTACGTAAAACTCTGGGTCCTGCGGCACATCATAATTGAAAACATGTGATACGTTTTCTATGTCTAAGCCACGCGCGGCCACATCCGTAGCCACCAGATAGTCAATCTGGCCGGTGCGGAATTGTCTCATCACAAGATCGCGCTGGTACTGGCTCAAGTCTCCGTGCAGCGCTGCAGCCGGGTAGCCTCTTGCTTGCAAGCCGGCTACAAGTTCATCCACACCGCGCTTTGTTCTGCAGAAAATGATGGCCAGCGTAACGGTCATGGAATCAAGAATGCGGCACAAGCTTTCCAGTTTGTTAGGTTCCCTGGTCTCGTAATAGACCTGTTCGATCAGGGGAACAGTCAAATTTTGCTTACTGACTGTGATGAATTCCGGATCCTTTAAATATTTCCTGGCCAGCCGCCTTATTTCCTCAGGTATTGTAGCGGAAAACAGCAGGGTCTGGCGATCCGCAGGTGTGGCCTGAAGAATTGATTCAATGTCATCGATAAATCCCATATCCAGCATTTCGTCAGCTTCATCCAGGACCACAACTTTTACGTTATCCAGTGACAGCGTTTTCCTGCTTAAATGATCCAGGAGACGTCCCGGGGTGCCGATCACCACCTGCACACCCTGTCTCAACCCTCTAATCTGGCGGTCGATCGCCTGCCCGCCGTAAATGGGCAAGGTTCTCACCCGCCGGTATTTACCGATTCGCGAGATTTCCAAAGCTACCTGGACTGCCAGCTCTCTTGTCGGGGTCACGATCAAAGCCTGCACACCGCCGTACCTTGTATTGGCCAGTTCTATGATGGGAATGCCAAAGGCAGCCGTTTTACCGGTACCGGTTTGCGCCTGCCCGATCACATCCCTGCCCTGCTGGAGAAGAGGCACCGTCATTAACTGGATCGGTGTGGGTTCTTCAAAGCCCATTTCGGCAAGAGCCTGAAAAACCCTGCGGTTGATGTCAAGACCACCGAAGCTAACATTTTCTTTTGCTGTTGTCAATTATAAGGTTCCTCCCAATATATTTTTTATGCGGTTATCATGTTTTCCCTGTCAGGTATTGCCTGAGCAGATTCAAAGCTGAGTTCACAGAACCCTGCCTGACCGCCGCGCGCGATCCGGCAAAATGGTACTCACGGCAGATTACTTTATCTGCAGCCGCCAGGGCGATATAAACCAGGCCTCTGGGCTTTTTAGCGGTTCCGCCGCCCGGACCGGCAACTCCTGTAACCGACAGGCCAAGGTCGGCATTGGTTTTTTCACGCGCTCCCCGGGCCATGGCCCCGGCTGTCTCCCCGCTGACCGCGCCAAAGGTGTTCAGTATTTCCTGGCCGACACCCAGAACCCTGTTTTTTACTTCATTGGTGTAAGAAACAATTCCCCCCTTGAAATATTCGGAACTGCCCGGAATGTCAGTCAATCTGGATGCGATCATCCCGCCGGTACAGGATTCCGCAGTGCCCAGGGTGAGTCCATTTTCCAACAGCAGCTTACCCACCTGCTCTTCCAGAATTTCTTCATCAAGGGCAAATATGTATTTATCCAGCAGCAGCTTGATTTTCCCGCTAAGCTCCTCCAGCAACCCCTCGGCTTGCTCGTCATCAGCTGCCCGCGCGGATATACGCACCTGGATCTCACCAGGTTTTGCCATATAGGCAATCCCCGGATTACCCTGCCCCCCCAAATCCTTAAGCAGGTCCTGCACTGCTGATTCGGAAATGCCGGTAAGCTTAAATATCCTGTACTTTACAACCTCACTGCTGCTTATCTTTCCGGAAAGTAAAGGAACAACACTGTCCTCAAACATGGGTTTAAGTTCATGGGGAGGCCCCGGCAGTAATATTATTATCTTATTATTGCGTTCTATCAAAGCCCCGGGGGCTGTCCCATTTCCGTTAGGCAGGATTATAGATCCCTGTGGGAAATAAGTCTGTTTCACATTGCTTTGCGGCATATTCATACTGCGGCTCTGAAATATATCCTTGATTGCATGCAGTGATTCCTGGTCCTGAATTAACGGCACTCTGAGAACATCCGCAACTACCTCAGCGGTTAAATCATCAGTTGTCGGGCCCAGGCCGCCGGTGATAATTATCAGCTCAGAACGCTCCAGCGCCTGGCGTAAAACACTGAGCATCAACTCCCGGCTGTCGCCGACAGTTGTATTTAATATTATTTCTATTCCCATACCGGAAAGCTTTACCCCCAGGTACTGGGCGTGCGTGTTTAATATATGGCCTAATAATACTTCCGTCCCTGTAAAAATAAGCTCCGCCTTCATGATTAACACATCCTTGCTGTTAAAATTATAACATAGCATAGATCAAAAACAAAAGTTATTGAGCATGATCCAATAGGGGACATATCCTGATTTCGGATGTGTCCCCTATTCCTCTGACTGATGTCATTCAACGATAAAAGCAACATTGAAATATGCGCCAGGAGAACCGTCCCCATGGCCGAAATAAAACCCACCTTCAATGGTGGTCCCGGTTTACTGTAGGGGCGGCTTTAGCCGACCATGTGCGGATAAATCCGCACCTCGTATATACTAGTGACAAAACTCAAAACAATATGAAGGTCATGCTATTAAAAACATAGAATTCTTTTCGCAATGTCTGAGGGCAGCGGTCCGCACCTTGAGGTCAAAGCCTCGTCTTGTAGAATGCTGCCTCGGCTTTGCGGGACAAAGACTCGAATAAGTAGGTTGTCGTAGTGGCGACGCATAACTAACGAGGCTGAGTTTGCTCCAAAGCTTAGGGTTCCCGATGACAGGAAAACATGCTTTAGAGGGGATTACATGTACTTTATTGGCGTGGACATTGGTAAAAACCATCATGAAGCAACAGTTTTAGACGATACCGGCAGGTCAATGGGTAAATCTACACGCTTCAATAATGATGAAGAAGGTTTCCGGCAGCTCTGGAATGCACTGCCTGGCCAGCCGCGCCAGCTTGCGATGGAATCTGCCAGTCATTACTGGCTTAACCTGTATCTCTTCATGGTAAGCAATGAAGAAAAGGTTCTGGTAATAAACCCGATCCAAACCGAGGCATTCCGGCGAGGCCAGATCAGAAAGACAAAAACAGACAGTCGTGACTCATGGGTGATTGCCGAGCTTTTAAGGACCAACGCCGTACATGCCAGTTATGTTCCTGAGCAGTGGGTACAGCAAGTGCGTGAACTGGCACGTTTCCGCTTTGGCCTGGTGGACCAGGCAGGCGATCTAAAGCGGCAGTTAATTGCCGTGCTGGACCGGGTATTCCCCGAGTTCGAAAAACTCTTCTCTGATCCTTTTATCCGCTCAGCCCGGGAGCTCTTAAAAACTGCCCCCCTGCCAGAGGAAATCTTAAACTTCGACCTTTCGGAGCTGAGCGCCTTACTGGCCGGAGCCAGCAGGGGTAAATTCAAGGAGGCCAAGGCCAGCGAAGTGAAAAAAGCTGCGGGCTGTTCTGTTGGCGCCCGGTTTTGCCAGGATACCGCCCGTCTGCAAATTAAATGCCTTTTGGAGCATATCGAGTTCTTAGAGGACCAGATAGCCGACATTGAAGCTCAGCTGGGTGAACTGGTACAAGACCGGGATCAATATCTTTGTACAATCCCTGGCATCAGCACAACAACAGCGGCTGTCCTGCTGGGTGAAATCGGTGATATCAACCGTTTTGAAAGAATAGAACAACTGGCTGCCTTTGCAGGTATTGATCCCACCACAGTTCAGTCAGGTGAGTTCAGCAGCAGCAAGAACCATATGTCTAAGCGGGGTTCACCGCATCTTCGCAGGGCGTTATGGCTGGCGGCTACGCCGGCCCGCAGGAGTGATCCAGGGCTGCAGGCTTTCTATGATAAAAAGATAGCCGAGGGCAAACATCCCAGTACTGCTACAGGAGCAATCTGCAGAAAGTTACTTAATCGAATCTTTGTAATTCTCAAAGAGCAAAGACCTTATGAAAAATTTTAATCAAAAACTATTGACTCTATATAGTAGGCTGCAATTCTCACGTCTCACATCCCACGTCTCAAACAACATGTTTCCCGTAAAGGTCATACCAGGACGCGCTTTCAATTAATACTTTGACAAAATCCCCCGGTTTTAAATCCCTGTTTGATTTGATTAACACCCTGCCGTCAATATCCGGGGCGTCCCCTTCACTTCTGCCTTCGTATAAACCGGCGTCTTCAGAACTAATACCTTCCACCAAAACAGTTACAGTATCCCCGATTTTCTTTTGGTTCATTTCCAGGGAGATCTTTTGCTGGATCTCCATCGCCCTGTCCCTTCGTTCTGTTTTGATATCTTCCGGCACCTGTCTGTCCATTTTTGCTGCCGCTGTACCCTCTTCGCGTGAATAGACAAAGATACCGACCCTGTCTAATTTAACCTGCGCCATAAAATCCAACAGATCTTGAAAATCTTCTTCTGTCTCGCCTGGAAAACCGACAATAAAAGTAGAACGGAGGGTAATCCCCGGGATGGACAGGCGCAGTTTTTCAATCAGGCGGACATATGCCTTCCTACTCCCGTCACGGTTCATTCTTTTAAGCATAGTGTCCGATGCATGCTGAAGGGGGATGTCGAGATAGCGGCATATTTTCTTGTCTGCGGCCATAGTCGAGATCAGTTTATCAGTTATATAAGTTGGATATGCGTATAGAATTCTGATCCAAACCAGCCCTTCTATTTCTGCCAGCCCGGTTAACAGTTCATCCAGCGCTAATCTGGAATAAAGATCAATACCGTAACGGGTAGTGTCCTGCGCAGTCAGGATGAGTTCTTTTACGCCCCGGGAAACTAGCCCGGCAGCCTCATCCAGGACATCTTCAATTTTCCTGCTCCTGTAAGGACCCCTTATTTCCGGAATGACACAGTATGAGCAGCAGTTATCGCACCCCTCCGCTATTTGCAGATATGCCGTGTGAGACGGGGTGGCCTGAATCCTGGGATAACCTGCCTGGTGCAGGCAGCCGGGCGCGCCAACCAGCAGGACTCTCTCTCCATTTAGTGTCCTTCTGATCGCCCCGGCAATCTCCGTGATAAAACCTGTACCCACCAACCCGTCGGTTTCAGGAATTTCAAGCAGCAGTTCCTGCGGATAACGCTGTGCCAGACATCCGGCAACAAGAATAGACTTGCATTTCCCCTCAACCTTATGCCTGGTTAGTTCCAGGATTGTGTTGATGGACTCTTCCTTGGCCTCATCTATGAATGAACATGTATTTATCACCAGTACATCAGCATCCTGTTCCATGCTGGTAATGGCAAATCCTGATTCTTTTATAAAACCCAGCATAATTTCAGAATCAACCAGGTTTTTTGGGCAGCCCAGGCTGACAAGTCCCACTTTCAATGCCATATAAATATCCTTCCAATAGGCAAGTATGATCCCTGAATTATAAAAATCTAAATTGTCCGGTAGTTTGCGAACTGCAGGGGTATATCAAACTCGTAATCTTTAATAGTCGTAATAATCACCTGGAGATCATCCCGGTTTTTACCGCTTATTCTGACCTGATCGCCCTGTATGTTGACCTGGACTTTAAGCTTGCTGTCCTTAACCAGTTTGGTTATTATTTTTGCCTGATCTTTATCCACGCCCTGTACCAGGTTAAGCTTCTGGCGGACCGTATCCTTGGCTGCAGGCTCAACTTTACCGTATCTCAGGGCCTTAATATTGATTCCCCGCTTTATCAGTTTGCCTTCCAGAATGTCAACAACGTTCTTGAGTTTGAAATCATCATCTCCAACCAGGGTAATCATCTCTCCGTCAAAAATGATATCGCTCCTGCTGCCCTTGAAATCAAAACGGGTGCGTATTTCGCGTGTAGCCTGATCAACTGCATTCTTGACCTCCTGCAGGTCTACCTTGGAAACGATATCAAAAGTGTTTTCTTTAGCCATAAAAACACCTGCCTTAAGATTTTTTCTTAAATGTACAGCTTTAAAAGAAAAATGTCAAAGATCAGCAATGTAGTTTTCCGCCTTCAAGCTGTTGTAGTTCATGTTGATCTTTCTATCAAAGGTGAATAGCTTGATTATGTCGAAACATAGAAATAGTTTGTTTCAGCGGGGTGAACCAACAAATGGCAGTCTATTCGTTTAATGGCAATGATATGAAATTAATGCTCCGGGGAGCTGTAGATCTGCTGGAGCAATCCAGAGAACATATTGACTCTTTAAATGTGTTTCCCGTACCGGATGGAGATACCGGTTCAAATATGTTCCAGACACTGACTGCAGCATTAGCGGAGGCAGAATCAATAAATTCCGATCATATCGGCTTGGTTGCCGAAGCCGCAGCCCGGGGGGCGCTTGTGGGAGCCAGGGGCAACTCCGGTGTAATCCTTTCACAAGTCCTGCAGGGTTTTGCCCGGACATTAAGCGCCAAAGAAAACGCCTCCGCCGCTGACCTCGCCGCTGCCCTGGATAATGGCTCACAAACGGCGTACCGTGCGGTAATGGTCCCTGTTGAAGGCACCATCCTGACTGTGGTTAAGGAATCTGCGGCCGGCGCCGCCCGAAGCAACAGTTTGGACCTGCTCAGGATACTGGCAGCCGTATTCAGAAGCGCCTGCACAGCACTTGGGAATACACCTGAACTCCTGCCGGTACTTAAACAGGCCGGTGTTGTGGACGCGGGCGGTAAGGGCTTTGTCACAATTCTGGAAGGAGCGAAACGCGCCCTGAAGTCAGCGTCTCTGGGAGCTAAGCTTAACGCCCAGGCGCTGCCCGAAGCAAAATACAATATTACCGGCGGAGGTGTTCCGGCAGACACCGGCAGCAAGCAGTCTATTATGTTTGCTTATTGTACTGAACTCACCTTGAAGGGGGAATGCCTGCCGCAGGGCATTATCAAGAACAGCCTTTCCCCGCTGGGGGACTGTTTAATGGTGGTGGGCGACGACAAGCTGTTAAAAGTGCACATTCATTCAAACCATCCCGGGCTTGTTCTTGAATGCTGCCTCAGTTATGGCACAATAAACGATATAAAAATAAATAATATGATTGAGCAAAACAGAAAAACTCTTTTTGATATTGAACCAAAAGGCTTTAATAAACCTTTTGGTATTCTTTCCGTAGGCGCAGGTGAAGGGATCACCGCTTTAATGAAGAATCTCGGCGCGGATATTGTAATTGACGGCGGCCAGACCCTGAACCCCAGCACCGGTGAAATATTAAAAGGCGCCAGCGAGATCCCTGCTTCGAAAATAATAATCCTGCCTAACAACAAAAATATAATACTTTCAGCAGAACAAGCCAGGGGTATGTCACCAAAAGATATCGCGGTGATACCTTCAAAGAGCATACCTCAGGGGATCGCTGCCTTGATAGCCTTGAATACCGAGGCTGATTTTGAAATGACCACAAAAAAAATGAAAGAAGCCCTGAACTCAGTACGCACCGGAGAGGTGACACATGCGATACGCGATTCTATCTATGGGAATTTAAACATAAAAAATGGGGAATATATTTGTATAATTGATGGTGATCTTCAGGTAGCGGGGCCAGACCTTGCCGAGGTGCTCGAAAAGGCCCTGAAAATTATGGACACGGGCGATGACGGACTGGTTACTCTTTATCGCGGAGAAGACCTGGACGAGGCCTTACTGGCAAAGATTGCAGAGGAAATGCAGGAAATATTCAGCAGACTCGAATTTGAAATACATGCAGGCGGCCAGCCTGTTTATGACCTGATTATATCCGTTGAATAAAGATCTTGGCAGACTTGCCGCAAAGCATTAAATAATAAGTCAGGTGTGATAAATTTGAGCCGGGTAAAAATAGTTACCGCCAGCACTGCCGACCTGCCCAAAGAATTAGCGGCAAAATAAGGAATAGCCATTGTCCCTTTAAAAGTTATTTTCAACGATGATGAGCCGCTCAGGGACGGTGTGGATATAGATACGGAACAGTTTTACCGGCGCCAGGTAGAAAGAAATGAATATTCCAGAACATCTCAGCCAACACCGGCGGAATTCTTCAGTATATACAGTGAGTTATCCATTTCGTGCAGCAGTATAATTTCTATCCATCTCTCCTCGGATTTAAGCGGAACCTGCCAGTCCGCCCGGATGGCGAAAGACATGCTTTCCGGTTTAGACATTGAAGTAGTGGATTCCAGAATGGCAAGCAGGGGGCTGGGTTTGATTGCCCTTGAAGCCGCGCGCGCTGTAGCTGAAGACAAAACAAAGTCAGAAATCATCAGCGCTGTTAAACACATGATCTCTGGAGCAGAGCTGTTTTTTATTGTTGACAACCTTGATTACCTGGCCCGGGGAGGGCGGATCGGTAAAGCTCAAGCTTTCCTGGGCACACTTCTCAACATAAAACCGATTTTATTTTTGAAGGATGGCGTTGTCCATCCCCTGGAAAAAGCAATGGTCAGGACAAGCGCTATTGACAAACTGGCGCAGATTATCGGAGAGGAAACTGGAAAAAGCAGAATTAAATGCGCCCTGGTGCATGGGATGGACCCCGATGGCGTCAAGCAGCTCCATCAGAAAATAATGCCGCTGCTGGACTGTGATGAGATTGTGTTTTCCACCCTGGGCGCAGTGATTGGTACTCATACCGGCCTTGGTGCGCTGGGAATAGCGATCATCCCGGAGTAAAAAAGAAACCGCCCAATTCAGTCGTCGGTCGTCAGGAGTCGGACGTCGGTTTATCCTGATTCCTTTTGGGTCAAGACGTCTTTTTAAATTTTGGAGACATTCCTCCGACCTCAAAGGAGGTCTTAAGAGAGAGGTGTATGTTTATTGGGGACATTTCTCCGAAGGAGGTGTGTCCCCATTCCTCGTATT
>DHGV01000110.1:441-4012 GCA_002402945.1 Pelotomaculum sp. UBA4789 | reverse complement strand
TGCGAAAAATTATTGACACTACCTTTTCTCCTGGGGATAGTAAACCAATGTCGCCAGTTCCTTTTTCTGCGCAGCAGTCAGGGTCTCGCCGAAGGTGTCGTCGATCTTGCGCTTGACCACTCCGGAGGCGTTTCGCATTATATGGTCAAAGGCCTCGTGCTCGCCGTGAATGTCGGTCAGAAAATGCTCTGTGCCTTTAGGCAGGTTGATGATGGCACTGAGATTGACAATTTCCGTGCTCACAGCGTCCACCGTCGGAAATTGTTTGGCAAGGAGCGTCAGGTGTTTCAAATCGAATGTCATGTGTCCACCTAAATGCAATGGGATTATATCCACATCTTATAAAGAGTCTGTCCGGTTTGTCAACACGGGACCACATATCCTATCCCTTCCAGCAATGGTCATGCCGATGGCTCTTACCTGGGCGATCCCGTATTTCACCTTTACCTATATGGACCAGCTTGCGGGTCTTAATTTGGCCCTTCATCATAAACTTTCGATACTACAGGGCTATGCTTGGGAATAGATAATTTCTATTAAATTAGATATGGCAAATTCGTCCGATTGTAGAATTGCAGGCTGTTTGCTATATGTTAGTATTCAATTAAATAAACATTAATGAAGATTATAAAGTACAGTTTGAAGTTGGACGCCTTAACTGTACGGAACCACTGGCGCAACAGACCGAAAATTGACTTAAATATTGCCGGAGTAATGAGGTACAGTACGCAGTAGCGCGCCTGAACTGTACGGAGCTAGCGCAGCCGGCCTTATGACGATCAACTCGAGGTCTTATGTTTCTCTTGCAATAAATAAGAAGGTAGGCTTTACCGTCTGGTTTATTAACAGGGCAAAATAATTAGGATTAACCTATAAAAATTTTAAAAGGAAGAGGGAAAGAAAATGAAGCTGAATAAATTGAAATTGAGAGCAAGGAAAATGTTCCTGGTGCTAACGACTGTGATGCTTATTTTCTCTTACAGCACTGCATGGGCAGACTCATCAAACAGTAACAGTCAATCCAATCAAAGCAACTATAGTACCAATGATAGTAACAGCAACAGTAACGACAATAACAATACTGATGGCCAAATCGGCAACGGTAACAGTGGCAACAGCCAAGTCAGCAATGACAACAACGGGGACGAAAATGGCAATGGCAGCGGTAATGATGGTAACAATGGTAATGGCGGCAATAATGATAATGATGACACTGATGGTAACAATGGCAATGGCGGCAATAATGGTAATGATGACACTAATGGTAATGACGATCCCGGCAATTGTAATGATGATCCGGGCACCGACAGCGAGAATCCTGGTAATGACAGCAATACCCCCGGTGGTAATGATGACCCGGGCAATGGCGATGAGAATCCCAACGGTGACAGCGATAATCCCAGTGATGACAATCAGAATACCAGCGGTGACAATCATAACCCCGGTGGTGGCAACGAGAATGCCAGCGGTGACAGCGAGAACGGTGACAGTCCGAAGAGCCATGACACAGATCTGGTTGCGGCGGCAGGAATCATTATTCCTGCAGACACAGGTGTAAGTGCTCCCCATGAGGTCTCGGCACAGCCGGTTCCGGAACTGCTTAATACAAGCATCGGTGTCCCGGAAGCGGCGCAGGAACTGCCGTTTACCGGTGGCAATGCGATGGCCTTTGTCTACGCGGGGCTTACTATGGCAGGTTTGGGTTCTATACTGAGACGCAATACCACCTAGGTGACCAACCGGACACAAAACATAAATTGGATTAAAAACTTTAAATTCCTTTGGAACTAGAAAAACTGTGGCTGTCAGCAACTTTTACTGACAGCCTTTTATTTAGTGCTCTCACAGCCTGCTGCTCAATAAAAATGCCGGTGTTCTATACACCGGCAGATTATATCGATACCCTAATACCTGGATCTCAGCTCTGTTTGAAGATGATAAAGAAAGTGGTCCCATTCGGTCCGGTTTTAATTTTAATATCGGCGTTATGCCTGGCAGCAATATTGTAGCAAACTGCAAGACCCAAACCTGTTCCGTTTTCTTTTGTTGTAAAGAATGGTGTGCCGATTTTTTCCATGACTTCCGGTGGGATACCGTGTCCCTGGTCACTCACTGTTAGGACTACATCATTTTGGTTCATAAACGTCCTTAGCGTTAGTTTTCCGCCATTATCCATGACTTCCAGGCCATTGCGCACCAGGTTCAAAACTAATTGACGTATCTCTTTTTCGTCTAATTGAATTTCTGCAGTATCGGTAAGCTCAAAATCAATATCCTTCTTATCATGGATGGCGCTTGCCTGGATCAAAGGAGAAATTGCATTCAAGATTTCATTTAATCCCTGTTTCTTTAATGTCAAAGGCTTGCTTCTGGCCAAGAAAAGAAATTCTTCGACGATAGAGTTGGCGTGATGCAGTTCTTCAATAATAAAATCAAAATAAATACTGTTTGGCGTTTTCGTTGTTTCGCTTTTTAGGATTTCGGTAAAACCAAGGATGTTTGTCATTGGATTCCGGATCTCATGAGCAATGGTAGCTGCCATCTCGCCTACCAGGTTCAACCGGTCCAGGCGAGCCATCTCTCTGTTAAATCTTCTTCGTTCTGTAATATCATTAACAATAGCAAGGATACACTGCATATTGTTAATTTCGATGACTTCAGCTGAAAACAAACCAATCCGCAGCTCACCTGATTCCTTCTTAAAGATAATTTCCTTGTTGCGGATTCCGCTGCCTTCATTGAGCTGCATTAATGTCTCTTCGCGTTCACCCGGGTTTAACCAAAAACCGCAATCAGATATTTTTTTACCTATGACGCTTTCCCTCGTGCGGCCGATAGTTTCCAGAAAAACATCATTAACATCAATGATTTCACCGCTATCGAGCAATGTAATGGACATTGGATTGGGGCTGGCACGGAAAGCCTTGGAAAAACGCTCCTCTGATAAGCGCAGTTCCTTCTCCGCTTGCACGTGCTTAGTTACGTCCCGGATGGATTCTATTGCTCCAATCAGGTTGCCTTTATCATCAAAAAGAGGTGAAGCTATTCCCCAAAGATAAGCCCCTTTCCTGTCGTAAATGAGAGGGCAAAAAGTTTCGGCAAAAATACGATTGCCTTTTCTTTCCACGAATTTGTAAAGCAATTCGTTCTTTCTGTCTTCCCAAAAAATAAAATCGATCAGGATCGGCCTTTGCACGCCGTAAAAAGGCAGGGCATAAGCATAATTCCCTTTGCCGATAATATCTTCCTTTTTTATACCCGTCATTTCCTCCAACGCAGGGTTCCAGGCGATCACCCTGCGATCCTTATCCAAGACAAATGTGGGATCAGGCAGGAATTCAACTATAACTAAATAATGAGGAAGATTCTGATTCGCAAACATAGCTGCCTCAACACCATCCTGTAGCGGATTATATTAAATAACAGAGTGCCTCAAGAACATGATATGCCTTGTACAAAAAACCGCTTCAAAATAGCCGTCTTACATCTAAATTAATGGCAAAACAAATCGCCCCAGATTATCAACCTTTAAGAACATGCAGCTGCCTTCTAATTTATCCCATCTATGACA
>DHGV01000110.1:0-420 GCA_002402945.1 Pelotomaculum sp. UBA4789 | reverse complement strand
CCATTTATTGCTGCTTTTTTCTGACGTCTCACAAATGCTGTACACTTGCTGTATAAGCCTTTGCGCCTAATAGCTATGTGCTTTATCAAACATAGTATATAATTATACTAAGTATACTATTAGACTATAAATCATTTATTATTATGGTCTCTTCTGGTTTTTCTTCTGCGGGGGATGGAACAGGAGAATATAACCGCACGTATTGCATATGACCGGCATGATCCCCAGTCCCTTATCAGGAGACAATTCATAGCCCTCCTCGCCTTTAACCAGCGAAGGCAATATGCAGTAAGGATCGCTCATCATCCCGAAATCTTTGCCGCCGCAGTTTGGGCAGGGCATCTTCAAATCTAATTTTAGCCTATCCAACTTGCCACCTCCTAAATTTAAGTATATATTCGACGTCGTTACTTAGTCCCC
>DHGV01000111.1 GCA_002402945.1 Pelotomaculum sp. UBA4789 | reverse complement strand
AAATGGCCATCATTTCTTATGATAAGGAGTGTCAGGGGACGGTTCTCTGGTTCATTAATTCATTAGGCTCTTTGCACGATACCCCTGTTAATACTCAGAACAGCGGCTATTTCCCTTGTTGAAAGAGTTGAATTATCCTTTATATAACGAACTAATTCATCCCTTACGCTTTTACTTTTTATCATTTCCTCACCGTGTCCTGCCTGACCTTTTTCCCTTAAGAAAT
Source organism: Pelotomaculum sp. UBA4789 (assembly GCA_002402945.1). GTDB lineage: Bacteria > Bacillota > Desulfotomaculia > Desulfotomaculales > Pelotomaculaceae > Syntrophopropionicum. The sequence continues at coordinate 3,721 of DHGV01000111.1, read as the reverse complement.
TTTCGATATAATCCAGCAATTCCGCTTGGTTTTTAATTATTTTCTCCGGCGATGTTTCTTCTTTGACATCTATGAATTGATCATCAGCCTGCTCCATGGAAAATTCTACAAATTCTTTTATAGCCTGCCCGTCGTTATCTGAAAACATTTTTAAGATGAACTCCCTATCTTTTAAGCCGCTATATGCATTATCATCACTTATGTACGAGTTATAACTGCTCCACTGAAACTGGGCCGGCTCTCGGACTATATTTGCTTTTACCGGATTATTGTGTATGTATCTGACTGCAGCCAGCAGATACTTATCATCATTTATGGGTTCACTTTTGAATCTGTCCTGGAACAAATGACCGGTCCTTTGATATTTCTTGTTGAAGTAGTATACGTAACTAACACCTATTCTTTTCATTGTTCTGTTTATCTGGTGGTTACCTTCCCTGATAAGCAGATGGAGATGATTATCCATGAGGCAGTAGGCCAAAACTGAAAATTCTTTCTCCTTGCTTTTTTCGTAAAGTGTATCTATAAATCGCTTTCTATCCTCGTCATCCATAAAAATTTTTCTTCGCTCATTGCCCCTTAGCATGACATGATATATTCCGGTATTGCTTAATTTTCGGCTTACTCTGGGCATCTGTTCCTCAATCCCTTACTATTTTAGAATAATTATACCACAACAATAGTCCAACAATAGTCGCGTGTCAAAGAACCGTCCCCTGACCCACGGAATACGTTTTGGAGGTTTTTGAGGTAATCAGGACTTATTATTGACACCTATAATTATGTGTAGTAATATGTTTATTATTATCCACATGAGAAAGGTGGTAGTAGTAAAATGCGCACCATTCAGGTTACTATCGACGAATCGCTGCTAACAGAAGTAGATAGAGCCTTGCAGCAGCTTGGTGTAACACGTTCGGCATTCATACGAAATGCCCTGCAGCTTGCCTTGAGAGAACATAATATCTTTCTTTTAGAACGCAAGCACCGGGAGGGCTATACAAAAAAACCTGTTGAACCGGGAGAATTTGATATCTGGGAACCCGAACAGGAGTGGAAAAACGAATGAATCGCGGGGAGATAAGGTGGTATTCTTTTAAACCTCCGGACAAAAAACGTCCTGTTTTAATTTTGACCCGTAATTCGGCTATCTTTTTTCTTAACGAAGTCACTATTGCTCCCATAACATCTAACATCCGGGATATTCCTTCAGAAATCGTAATTGGTCCGGAAGACGGGATGCCCTATACCTGTGCGGTGAACTTCGATCACATCCAAACAGTCTCGAAAGCTAAACTGGGGGATTTAGTCACAACTCTCTCAACCGAAAAGATAGCTGAGGCTGTTCCGGCAATCTGTTTTGCTCTGGGAATTGATTCTCCTTAAGGCTGGCATACAATAAGGCTACGTTAGAAAAGGAGTACACCGGGTTTTAGCTTACAGTGGGGCAAACATGGGGACTGTTCTTGAAGGGAGCAACCGGAGGTTTTGCGCGTAAAAAAGGCTCAACCGTCCCCTGACGCTTGACACACTCTCATTTAAGCGGGCGGGTGGTTTCTAGTTCAAGATCGTATATATCCAGATCAGCAATTAAACTTGCTCTATCCTTGCCGGATATGTAACTTCGTTGTCCATGCTTATCCCTGGATATTCTAAATTTACTTTCTATGTATCCTTGTTTGGCGGAAACCACTTTAAATGGCGTTTCTCAGGCTACCGTCAATGACGGTGTCCCAAAGGCTTAATTCCCCCATGCTCTCCGACGTGGTCAGGGGACTGATCGGCGTCCTGCGCGGGGATGACAGCGCGGTCTATTTTCAGATGCTGGCCCATGACTTCAAAGCCCTGGAGATGCAGCGGCTTAAGAGCCGGGCGCAGAAGATACCGCCCAAAATCCGGGTGTTCTCTTTCGTTATGCTGATGTGTTTTCTGTTCACCTATCTGGTGATCATCGCTTTGGAAATTGTAAAATCCTTGGGCGAAATGTTTTAATAAAATAGGTTTTATTTATCCTATTTCTGTTTATACTAGAAGCAGGAGGCGCTTTGAATGAATATTAACACAAACAGCCTGGTATCCATTACCGAGGCCAACCAGAATTTCTCCAAGGTGGCCCGCCTGGTTGATGAGACTGGTGTCGCGGTCATTATGAAAAACAATGTGCCGCGTTATGTAATTACCGAATTCAGCCAATACCAGGCGGAACAGGTGACAGATGACGAGGATGTGAAAAGCGTCGCCAGACGCCTGATTGCCAAGCACCGCGCCGCCTTCGAGGAACTGGCCAAGTGAAACGGTTGAGTGTCCCGCAGATTGTGCTGATGCACAGCGGTGAACAACGTCTATTATCCCGATGTCGACAGCCAGCTTGTCTGGGTCCGCTGGACGACACCCGCCACCCCGCAAACAATGACCATCAATGTGTCAGTCACAGGCAGGGGCAGAGCCAGCCAGGGGACCATCACCGCAAACATTGTGGACCTGTCGGGTCATGACCCGCCAAACCCCGTTGCCGATGACCGCAACGACTCCCACAGGTTCGGGAATGTCGGCCCGAGCTGCTGCCGCCTGATCGTGGCCGGGCAGCCACTTAGAGCACTTTGTCATAGCAGTTTCCACAGTCTTGCAATCTTCTGCCGTGATGTCTGCGATCTGGGCGACCTGCTGCGTCTGCACGCCCGGTCTATAGCGTTCGACGACGCCACCGAGAAGAACCTCTTCAAAGCCACCTTTTTTCCAGAAATTATGGTATAGTGATTATATTCAAGACGGGTGGTAATAATGAAACTACCGGGATATGCCGAATGGATGGAGGTGCCGAGATGGAAAAACGTATCCGGGATGAGCTGAACATCTTAAAAGATATCATCGTGAACACTGTTCCCGTGGAGCAGATCTTCCTGTTCGGCTCCTACGCTAACGGCACGCCGCACGCTGACTCCGACCTGGATATTTATGTGGTGATGCCGGAGAACGCTGGCATCCGGGAAATTGACGCCATGAGGCTGATTCACAGGGCAATCCGGGACAAAAAAACAGTGCCGGTGGACGTGATCGTCAGCAAAAAAGATAAGTTTAACCGGCGCAAGTCCGCCCCCACCATCGAGCGGCAAATAGCCCAGGAGGGGATGGTGCTGGGATATGGATAACCGCACCTGCGCCCAGGAATGGCAAAGGCTTGGGGAAATGGATTTAAGCTGCGCCGAGCACCTGCTCACCATGAAACCTGTGCCCGTGGAAATTATCTGCTGCCTCTCCCAGCAATCCGCCGAGAAATATCTTAAGGGTTATCTTGTTTTGCACGGCCAAAACCCGCCCAAGATACATGATTTAAATGAACTGCGCAAACTCTGTTCGAGTTTATCCGATACCTTTAATGAGATAGCCGACCAGTGCTCCGACCTCACAGCTTACGGTGTTCAGCCCAGATACCCCATGGAACCTTTGCTGGAGGAAAGGGATATGCGCCAGGCACTTGGCAGCGCAAAAGCGGTTCGGGATTTTGTTCTGAATCTTGCCCCTCAGATGGAGCAGGAAGAACAGGAGCAGAATCAATCGCCATCGCGGGACGGCCCCTCGTTATAGCCGAATCAAATAATTTCCCAGGAGTCTGCCGTAGCCCGCCCGCATAATTTTCTCCGCTCGTCTTAGGTTGTGATATAATGGAAAAAATAATGTGAATAAGGAGGGGTGCGCTTGGAGCCATACAATAAGGCTATTG
>DHGV01000026.1 GCA_002402945.1 Pelotomaculum sp. UBA4789 | reverse complement strand
TAATGAAGTAGATATTGTATTGACAACGGGCAGCTGCATCCTGAAAAAGTGTTCCAGCTATGGAATGCGGGCCGGGGTGGTGTACCCCGGACGAAGTTCTGTTCTCCAGGCCATCCAGAGAGCCAAAGAAACCATAGCGGCCCATGATAGTTACGCGGAATATAACAGGCGGCTGCAGACCATTATCAATTCAACCCGTGACGGCGTGCTGGTTACAGATCACCGGCAGATCGTCATTATGATCAACCAGATGGCTGAAAAGATTTTAAACAGGGTCGCTGATGAAATTGTAGGAAAGAAAGCCGGTTCCCTGAGCGCCGGATTTAATCAGGCCCCTCCGGCAGGCTGCAGTGAAGAGGAAAAAATCATCAGCTATGGAGACAAGCAGTTGGTGCTTAAAAGGACGCCCTTGCAATTGGACGATCACACTCCCTGGGGCACATTATACATCCTCCAGGATGTGAGTGAAGTCCAGAGACTGGACCAGCAAATCAGGGCCGAAAACATTGCCAAAGGGCTGCAGGCCAGGTTTGCGCTTTCAGATTTCCGCGGGAAAAGCATTATCGCGCGGAATATCAAGAGTCAGGCGGAACAGTATGCGTGCAGCGATTCCACCATTCTAATCATTGGAGATTCGGGGACAGGCAAGGAACTCATCGCCCAGGGCATTCACAACAGCAGTCACCGCAGATACGGGCCTTTTGTGGCTGTCAACTGTGCCAGTTTGCCGGAAACACTGCTGGAGAGCGAATTATTCGGGTATGCGAAGGGGGCGTTTACCGGAGCGGACAGGTATGGCAAAGCGGGGCTGTTTGAACTTGCCCATCAGGGAACTATCTTTCTGGACGAGATTGGAGATTTCCCGATCGCTTTGCAGGCGAAGCTCTTGCGTGTTTTGCAGGAAAAAGAGGTCCGCCGCATCGGCAGTGACCGGGTGATCCCGATGGATGTGCGAGTGCTGGCCGCGACAAACAAAGACCTTCTGGAGGAAGTAAAGAAAGGAAATTTCCGCAAAGACCTGTATTACAGATTGAACGTACTCAATATCAATCTCCCGTCATTGCTGGAACGCAAGGAAGACATAGAAGAACTGGCAAACCTGTTCATCGGGAGATACCGCCAAAAAATAGGGAAGAAAGTGCCACTCTTTAATGTCAGCCAAATCAACAAGCTGCTGCGCTATCATTGGCCGGGCAATGTTCGTGAACTTGAAAATTTCGTTGAAAGATACGTTTTATTGTATAAAAGTGAACATAATAACGACTACTTGATTGATCGGTTCCTGATGGACACTATATCCAGAGAATCAGCCCAAAACAGGCAGAATCCCGATGTGCTGGAGGTAAGGATCGGACCGCTCCGGGAAATGGAGCTGCAGATACTGGTCAAGCTGGTGGAGGGGTACAAGCTGGACAAGAACCGGGTGGCCGACCTGCTTGGAATCAGCAGGACGACTCTGTGGAAGAGGCTGAAAAATGTTGGCGGATAGCGCTATTGCGGTGTAAGCTGCCGGAGCTCGAAAGAAATGAGTGGGTAGCGGTCGATGCGCGAGGCGGGATAATTGTTAGTCAGGTGAGGTGGTTTCTTTTTGCTCTTGCATGATATGATAAAAGACCGTATTCTTTGTTTGAATCCCGGAGATTCCCTGGAAAAAGCGGTGCGTATTTTCAAAAATTGCAAAATCGACACCATACCCGTGGTTGACCCGGAAGCAAAATTATTAAGCGCGTTTACGAGAACCAATCTATATGACGCGCTGCTGAGCAGCGCGTCTCTGAAAGAATCCATTGACCCCTACGTTGTCAGCAAGGTTGTCAGCCTGCAGGCCGACCTGCCTTACGATACGGTTGCCGACCTTGTTAAAAACAGCCCGGTGGGCAACGCCCCGGTAATCGACGCGGCAGGGAAAGTAGTCGGTGTGTTTACCAAGACGAATATGGTTTTAACCCTGCTCAGGAAATCAGAGATTTTGAACACTCAACTCAAGGCCATTCTAGATTCTATGTATAACGGAGTCATTGCAGTCGACCGCGCTGGACTGGTTACGCTGCTTAATTCCGGCGCTGAAAGGCTATTTAACATAAGGGAAAAAACATGTCTGGGACAACCGCTGGGCAGGGCGCTGCCGGACCTGGACATGACTCCGGCGCTGGAGCGCGGCGAGGTTAAGGCCGGCCTCAAGTACAGGTATGGTGAAGTAATAACCGTTACAAATATTACTCCATTGACCGATGGCAATGCGGTTGTAGGCGCCATCGCGATCTTTCAGGACCTGACCGACCTGGGGCTGGTCGCCAGGGAACTGGAAACCGTAAAGGCGTTGAACCAAACCCTGCATACCGTTCTTAACATCATTTACGACGGAATAATCCTGGTTGACGATGAGGGGTACATCACCCTGGCCAACCGTGTTTTTATAGAGTTTATGGACATGCTTCCCGAAGATATCATTGGAAAACACATTGCCGAAATACTCGGTGGAAGCAGGCTGCACATAGTGGCTAAAACCGGCATTCCCGAGACCTGTGAAATTCAAAACATCAGGGGCAAGCCGCTGATCGTTTCCAGTCTTCCGATCATCAAGGACGGCAGGACCGTCGGGGCGGTCGGGAAAATAGTTTTCCCTCAGCTGGCCGAAGTTCAGGAACTGGCCGTCAAGCTGGGCTTTTTACAAAACAAGGTCGCGTATTACCAGGAAGAGCTGCAAAAAACCAAAACAGCCCGGACCATGTTGGACGGCATTGTGGCGGAAAGTCAGGCCATGAAAAACATCAAGCAGGAAATCATGCAGGTGGCCGGGAGCATATCCACCGTGCTGATCACCGGCGAAAGCGGCACCGGCAAAGAAGTGGTCGCCCAGGCCATCCACATGTGCAGCGACAGGAGCGGCGGCCCTTTCATCAAGGTAAACTGTGCCGCCATTCCTGAAAATTTATTGGAAGCGGAGATATTCGGCTATGCCGCGGGGGCCTTTACGGGAGCGGTGAAAAACGGCAAGCCGGGGCGCTTTGAAATGGCTGACGGGGGAACTATTTTTTTAGACGAGATCGGGGATATGTCGCTGGCCCTGCAGGCCAAGATTTTACGGGTTTTACAGGAGCGGGAATTCGAGCGGGTGGGCGACACCAAGAGCATCAGGGTTGATGTCCGCATTCTGGCGGCGACCAACAAAGATCTCAAGAAAGCGATTTCTGACGGGCTTTTCCGCGAGGATCTTTTTTACCGTTTGAATGTAATCAGCCTGCGCCTGCCTCCGCTGCGGGAGCGTTCCGGAGATATAGAGCCGCTGGCGCGAAACTTTATCGAAAAGTACAACCGTATCCTTAAAGCAGACATCAAAGGGATTTCCGCAAGCGCCACGGCAGTGCTGGTGCGGCACGGCTGGCCGGGAAATGTGCGGGAACTGGAGAACGTCATCGAAAGGGCGGTGAATTATGCCCGCTCCGACTTTATTCAAGTCACTCACCTGCCACCCTACTTGATAAACGCGTTCGATCAGGTAAAAAATACTTCCGGCGGGGAGATAAGCAGTTACCGGAGCAAATTGAACGAGACAGAAAGGGACATGATCGTGGCGGCGCTTGAAAAGGCAGGGGGCAATAAAACCAGGGCGGCAAAAATACTCAATCTGAGCCGTTCCAGGCTGTATGTCAAGATGAAAAAATTCGGCTTGCTGAATTAGGAATCTCCAGCTTGTGCCTGCTTTCCTAAACGTCCTGGTATGAAACTTGCGTATATTGCTTGCAAGCACTGCAAGTCGGGATCAAAGCAAGCTGGTTCAGCAATATGAAGGCCCGGGTTGCCGGATAGATGAAGCAACCGGTATGTTGCGCTGTGGTACTATGCTTAATATGAATAATTCCGGACTGAAAGAACGGGTGTTCTTTAGTGTACTTAACCGGCTGGCATGGTCTTTGCTTGTAATATGTAGATGCACGGGAGGTTTGAAGCAGCTGCAGAATATCTAAATAAAGATAGAGAAGACTAACAAAAACCGTTGACACGAACACTTGTTCTATGCAAAATAGTAATCAGGAGGTGGCAATGGCGTATGAATATTGAGTAAAATAAAGTGTCCGGTTTTATGGTTGGTTCCACCGTGTAGAAAAACGGGACCCGCGTTGTCGATGGTGAATGCGCTCAAGCGCACGTGGCCGGGTTTTTACTTTCGGTTAATCATTAATTGACTTCAGGGCGTCGGCCTGGCTGCCTCCGTGGCGGTTCAAACAGGCGCGAGAATTGCTTCTATACTTTTACGGCAGCTCCAATTGTCAGAATACACTAATTTTAAATTAAAACCTTCGTCACGACCGTGCTCCCCGGTGTCATGCCCGCCGCGCGGCTAACGTCCTCAATTATATTTCGGGCAAATGTCTCGTTATCAACACAAAAAAAAGGGGGGGGTCCTTATACAACATTCCACAATTTACCGCATTGGCTGGTAATTCCGGGCAGCAGCCGGTCGATCTTTTTGTCCGGTTTATTATTGATGCTCATTGGTTTTTACTCGAAAAAAGCGACGTACTGAAAAGAGGACACATGTTTCATTATTTGAACACTTTTACTTAATCTGCACAAAACTATCTATAAAACGAATTCGGAAAACGTCGCAACAGAAGCTTG
>DHGV01000009.1 GCA_002402945.1 Pelotomaculum sp. UBA4789 | reverse complement strand
GGGTGGAGTTTATGGAATTAGATCCGTTGCTGGCTCAGGAGATTATCAAAAGTATAGATGCCCTGGCGGTATGTGATACCGAGGGGCGTTACATCTATGTTAACCAGGGTTGGGTAGAATGGCTGGGGATACGTCCGGAAGATGTTCTGGGCAAGTACGTAAGAGATGTTGTTAAAGACAGCAAAATTGACGTTGTCCTGAGATCGAAGCAACCTGTGGTGGGCGAAATCCTTATAACAAGCAAGGATAAGCCCGATACCGAGGAAACAACGATTGTCAATTATTATCCGATATTCAGAGACGGCAAATTCGTTGCCGCTATCGGCTTTATAATTGTCAAAAGCACCAACCTGGCTTTAAGTTTAAAGCAGCGGCTGTCGCATTTCGACAAGGAAGTTAAATTATTAAAGGGCGAACTGCATAGGCTGCAGGGCTCACGCTATAACATTGACAACATCATCGGCGATAGTCCGCCCGTGAGAAAAATGAAAAAACAAATTTATCAGGCCGCACGATCCAACTCGACAGTGCTCATTGACGGAGAAACCGGCACCGGTAAAGAGTTAGTGGCCCACGCTATCCATAATGCCAGTCAGCGCAACGCCGCCAGCTTTATCAAAATCAACTGTGCCGCAATTCCCGCCGATCTGCTCGAAGCCGAGCTGTTTGGCTATGAAGGAGGGGCGTTTACCGGAGCCATCAGGTCAGGCCGGCAGGGCAAATTTGAAATGGCTGATAAGGGAAGTTTATTCCTTGATGAAATTAACCAGCTGCCCCTGGCTTTGCAGCCCAAGCTACTCAGGGTGCTGCAGGAAAGGGAAGTGGACAGAATCGGCGGCAGGGCAAGTCTGCAAGTTGATGTCCGGGTTATTACCGCCACCAATGTGGCTTTGGATAAACTGGTTGAAGAACAAAAATTCCGCAGCGACCTGTTTTACCGGCTGAATGTTATGTCCATCACGGTTCCCCCTCTCCGTGAGAGGAAAGAAGATTTGCCCCAGCTCATTATCGAGCTAATCAACAGGCTCAACCGCCAATTGGGTGTTGATGTGAAAGGTGTAACGCCGGAGGTGCTGAAAATGTTTTCGGGTTATGACTGGCCGGGAAATGTGCGCGAACTCCAGAACGTTTTGGAACGGGCAATGAACATTGCCTGGAGAGGAACTCTGGAATTGAAGCACTTTGATTGGTTTACCAAAAACCGGAGAATACCTGTCCCGGCAGTTGCCAATGATTCATCCGCGAACAGTTCACTCAAGGAAATTAAAAACGCAAGCGAAAAGGCAGCTCTCGATGACGCCTTGAGGAGTTGCGGCAATAATAAAACGCATGCCGCGAGAAAGCTGAAGATTTCCCGCACGATGATCTACAAAAAAATGCGTCACTTCGGTATGGTATGTAAATAAGGGTTTACAGTTAACAAAAGTTTACACTCAGGTTTTACGAAAACAAGCGTGATGTGTAAACTTTATTATACACATCAAATTTCCCGCATTAATCAGATTAGCGCCTTAACATTGCAATATATTGAAATAATGATATTTTTTACGATAAGTTTTAGCTGGCAATCCTGGCACATGATTTGCTTTTGCTTGTAGATATGTTTGTCCGGGGAAATGAAGAGTGTCAAGTGGTAATTTGACATAACACAATTTCGGAACTATCTTTTGCATAGGGAGTTAACAGACATGTCGCAGTGGCTTATCCGACCATTAGTGTTTGGCGTTATTGAAGTCAAAAAAGAACAATTGACTACCGGTTTGGATGTTGGACTGCCGTTAAAAGTTCCGTATCTGGGTTTTTACTTGACGGACGGCAGTCGTAAAGTTCTTTGCGATACGGGCATTAATGCCAAGTATATCATTGACGGGAAAGCCTGGGCGGGCAGTCCTGCCGAAGGCGGGGGAAAATGGGTGCTGAAGGCTCTGGCCGCAGAGGGTTTGACCCCGGATGAAATTGACACTGTAATATACTCCCATCTTCATAACGACCATGCCGGCAACTGTCACCTCTTTTCGCATGCCCGGCACGTTTTTCAGGACGCCGAATGGAAAGAACTGCTCGATCCGCTGCCCTCAATGATGATCAGAGGGGATTTTGACCAAAGCCTGATTCCCGAAATGAAAAACCTCAACTGCCAAAGAATAGTCGGAGATGTCGAACTCTTCGATGGTTTATCGCTTATCCTGACACCCGGCCATACGGCGGGCAGCCAGTGCCTGCTTGTATCAACCCGGCAAGGTGTTTACATCATAGCCGGTGACACTGTTCATATTTTGCCCATAGCTTTTCCGTTTATGAAGGAAATGACTCTGATGGATGGCTCTCGTCTGCAAATTACCCCGGCGCCGAAAAACTGGGGGGCGGCGGTGCCGTCCAGCCTGGTATATGACCATTATGCGTGGTACCGTTCGGTATATCGCATTCAGTCATTACTGAGAAGCCCGGAGCATCTTATTGCCGGGCATGAGCCTTCAATCGTCGGCAAGGTTTTTGGTTGATGCCTGTTAATAGTTTCTGAATTATTAAAAGAGGGGGCGCCTGCAGATGGAAAAACGCTTTGTAGATCTGAGCATCGCCATTGAAGTGGATTTGCCTTGTGATCCTCCCATGATGATTCCCCGGATAGATTACGTAGATCATGCCCGGGGGGCCGCCCAGATGATGGATTTTTTTCCGGGACTCAGCCGGGAGCAGCTTCCCGGAGGACTGGGCTGGTCCATTGAAACACTGACGCTGACATCGCACAGCGGAACTCACCTTGATGCCCCTTATCACTATCATCCCACCCAGGATAAGGGTAAGCCCGCCCTGACCATTGACGAGATTCCCCTGGAATGGTGCATGAGCGACGGAGTTATTCTGGATTTTCGTCATAAAGCCGACGGCGAACGGATTACCGCGGCAGACGTAGAACGGGAACTGGATAGAATCGGCTATGAGCTCAAGCCCCTCGACATAGTCCTTGTTCAGACCGGAGCCGATGCCGCCTGGGGAACGCCGCAGTACCTCGTCAAGGGGCCCGGCATGACCAGGGAAAGCACTCTGTACCTCACCGAAAGGGGTATCCGGGTCGTCGGTATTGACGCCTGGAGCTGGGACCGTCCGTTGCCGTTTCTGGCCAAAGAGTTCAGAGAAAAGGGCAACCCTGAAGTCATCTGGGAAGCGCACTTTGCGGGAATTGATATCGGGTACTGTCACATGGAAAAAATGGCAAATCTGGCCGCCATCGGCAAGCCCTATGGCTTTACGGTCTGCTGTTTTCCCATAAAAATTAAACGTGCCTCCGCCGGCTGGTGCCGTCCGGTCGCTATCATTAACACATAGATCAAGGAGGAAATACAATGTCAAAAAAAGCAATTTTTACTGCGGCCATTACGGGAGGAATTCATACACCCACGATGACCCCTTATCTGCCGATCACTCCAAAGCAGATTGCTGATGAAACAGTCAGGGCGTGGGAGGCCGGAGCATCCGTAGCTCATATCCATGTGAGAAACCCCGAAACAGGGCAACCGGCTTCATCACTGGATCTTTACCGCGAAGTCATAACCGATATAAAATCCCGCTGTGACATCGTTCTTTGCATAACGACAGGCGGCGGGCTCGGCATGTCCACAGAACAGCGTGTGACGGTGCTTCCCGCGTTCGAACCCGAACTGGGATCATTTAATTTCGGATCAATCAATGTAGCTTTGTTCCCCCTGCTTTCTAAATACAGCGATTTTAAATTTCCCTGGGAGCCGGCGTATCTTGCCATGACGGAAGACTACATCTTCCCCAATACCTTTAAGAGCCTCAGGGAATTTTCGGCGGCCTTTAAAAAGTATGAGACGAAGCCGGAAATCGAAATCTATGATGTGGCTATGATCAACAATCTCGCCTACATGATCGAAAAAGGGCACATTCAGAAACCTGTTTATCTCCAGTTTGTCATGGGGCTTTTGGGTGGCATCCCTGCTACAATCGAGAATTTAATTTTTCTTTACAAAACCGCGAAAGAAACAATTGGAGATTTTGTCTGGTCGGTCTGTGCTGCGGGTAAAAATCAATTAAATATGGGCACGGCCGCACTCTTGCTGGGAGGAAACGTGCGGGTAGGCATGGAAGACAGCCTTTATGCGGGAAAGGGAAATTTGGCCAAAAGCAATGCCGAGCAAGTGGAAAACATTGTGCGGATTGCGCGGTTGCTGGGTGTTGAGCCCACAACTCCTGCCGAGACCAGAAAGATACTGGGGCTCAAAGGGCTGGATAAAGTAAAATATTAATTGCTATAGGAGAATAAAAAAATGAGCGGCAATATTGAAATGATTGATTTGAGTGTGCCGACGGAGGAGAGCCCGAGCGAGGCCCTTTCTCTCAAAGTAATCCATCAGTCACATAAAGAATCAGCCCCTATTCTCGCAAAATTTTTCGGCTGCGAAGAGAAGGATCTCCGGGATGGTATAGGATATGCCAATGACAGCGTGGAAATGATCTCCCATTCCGGCACCCATCTTGACGCCCCCTGGCATTATGCTCCCCGGAGCGAGGGGAAGAAAGCCAGAACTATTGATGAGATTCCCCTTACCTGGTGTTATGGCGACGGCGTGGTTCTGGATTTCCGGCAAAAACAAAGAGGATCAGTCGTTACCAGCGAAGATTTGCAAAAAGAACTGGAACGTATCGGTTATACGTTAAAACCGTTCGACATTGTTCTTATTATGACTGGCGCCGATAAATTTTGGGGGAAAGCCGAATATTTTGATGCGGGTTGCGGCATGAGCCGGGAATCAACTCTCTGGCTTGTGGAAAAAGGCATCCGGGTTATGGGAATTGATTCCTGGGGCTGGGACAGGCCTTTTTGGGCAATCAAAGAGGCTTTTGCCAGAACGGGAGACCGGAAAATCCTGTGGGAGGCTCATCTGGCAGGCATTGAAAGGGAATATTGCCACCTGGAAAAGCTGGCTAATCTGGATAAGTTGCCAAAGCCGTTCGGTTTTAAGATTGCCTGTTTCCCCGTGAAGCTTACGGGAGGCAGCGCCGGCTGGTGCCGGGCAGTGGCCATGATCGATAAATAAAATTTGAGGCGCAAATGGATTCAACAGAAAATGTAATCTTAAGTGGCAAAAAAATAACCAAGCGTTTCGGCGGCCTGACGGCTCTGTCGGAGGTTGATTTCGAGGTGCGGCGCGGTGAGATCGTCGGGCTTATCGGACCAAACGGTTCGGGAAAGACGACGCTCTTTAATGTCATCTCCGGTATTTACGATCCCGAAAACGGTGATTTGTTTTTCGGGAACCGGAAGATAACATCCCTCTCGCCTCATAAGCGGGCTAGTTTGGGAATCGGCCGCACTTTTCAGATTGTCCGGCCGCTCGCCGGTCTTAATCTCATTGAAAATGTTGCCACAGGAGTTCTTTACGGCCGCGAGAAAAAGAC
>DHGV01000067.1 GCA_002402945.1 Pelotomaculum sp. UBA4789 | reverse complement strand
GCTAAACGGGTCTGTCGCCACCAATATGACTCAACTCCACTGATAGCCCAAATAGTCGGCCATCACCCCGGATATTGCTACAACGCCAGCGTGCTTACTGTCAACAACTTCTGCAATACACGCGAAATACCCGTAAAATCCCAAAAATCCGGCTCCTATAAGCGCCAACAGAAATACCTCCCAAAAACCGGTAGAATTGCCCCGTTGAATAAAATGCTTGTATTTTCTTTGAGACCTGTTGCAGATCTGCTTCAAAAATGATACACTTCTTTAGGGCAGGATTTTGAATTATTAAATAAACAAAACTATGGTTTTGTTTATGGATTATTAAATTCCAAAATGGGGGGTTTTGAATATATTGCCTAAAATCATTATTGTTGGTTACCCTGCCTTGCACAGGCTCGCCAGAAGCATATTCAAAGAAGAAAAAATATTTCAAGGTATTGATTTGGAAACATTACCGTACAACCGGTTTTTGGAAAACATTAACGCCCATAAAACCCGCTATAAATTGGAATCTCAAAACGTTTTAGTAGCGGCAGACAGAGGCGCTCTTTATTTGCAGGAAAATTACAACCTGCCGGTGATACCGGTCAATTTTACAGGCTATGAATTAATGGAGGCAGTAAAAAAAGCTTGTAAATATATGGAGAATAAAAATGAAATCGTACTGGTAATTTATTATAAAAAAATAAGTGAAATCGAAGAGCTCCAAAGCATCTTAAATGTTAAGGTAAAACAAATAGTCTTCAATAGAAATGAAGAACTGAAATATGTATTGCAAGAGTTAAAGTCTGCAGGTCATAAAATAATCATTGGCGGCAGCAATGTTTGCAATCTGGCCTCAAAATATGGAATGAAAAGCATATTTATGTACACTAAGCTTGCTACCAAAAAAGCATTAACTAATGCCGCAAAAATGATCCTTGCAGTGCACCGTGAAGCTGAAAGAAAGGAACAATTTATCACCATAATAGATTTCGTGCAAAGCGGTATTATATGCACGGATAATAGCTGGCGAATAACAACGTTTAACAACGCCGCTGAAAAAATTCTTAATGTGAAAGGCAATGTGCTTAACCGATCCATAAAGGAAGTATTTCCCCTGATTGATTTGCCAGCCTCAACCAATCAGGTAGTTGCTCAGAAAAATAAGCTTGTATCCATCGATCAGGCCAACGTGGTTATGGATGTAATGCCAATCATCGTTAACGATACTTGCGCCGGCGTTGTATTCGTTATTCAGGATACTGTCACCCTTCAAAAAAATGAGCAGGAGATCAGACAAAAATTACATCAAAGGAGGCTTGTGGCTAATTATACTTTCGCCAATATCATCGGGGAAAGTCCGGTCATCAAACAAACCATCTCAAAGGCAAGGTCTTTCGGCCAGTCCGAATCCACCATCTTAATTACTGGAGAGACAGGCACGGGAAAGGAGCTTTTTGCCCAAAGCATTCACAATATCAGCTTGAGGTGCAATAAACCATTTGTCGCCATTAACTGTGCCGCACTTCCCGAAACCCTGCTGGACAGCGAATTATTCGGCTACGAACAGGGAGCCTTTACAGGCGCTAATAAAGAAGGGAAAATAGGCCTCTTTGAACTGGCCCATACCGGCACAATATTCCTGGATGAAATCGGCGAAATAACGCCCTCCATGCAGGCCCGCCTATTACGTGTATTACAGGAAAAAGAGGTGATGCGGGTAGGAGGAGTAAAAATTATCCCTGTGAACGTAAGAGTCATAGCCGCCACCAACCAAAACCTTTGGAATGAAATTAAGGCAGGCAAATTCCGGGAAGACCTATATTACAGGTTGAACATCCTTGAATTACACACCCCTTCTCTTCGTGAGCGGATAGAGGACATCCCGCATCTGGCTAAAAATTTTCTTAGAAGAACCCAGCCTAAAGTTGATGATGCTTTAATCGAAATAATTTACCTTCTTTCAAAAGACTACACCTGGCCCGGTAACATTAGAGAATTGGAAAATATATTAGAGCGGTTTATCGCGCTGGCTGCAGAAAAGCCAAACAAGGAAGAAATTCTGTACAATGTATTTTCGGAAGCTGTTAATAAAACCGACACCCACACCAATAATGGCCCGTCGCCTATGATATCAATCAACGTGCTGAAAAACAAAATAAAGAAGATCGAATCCAATGAAATCAAACAGGCACTGGAGGTGGCCAATGGAAACAAGTCAGCGGCAGCCCACCTGCTTGGAATTTCACGATCAACCCTATGGCGAAAAATAAATGATGACAGCAAAACCAAACTTCCAAATACAACGTGATATTTATTGACCGGAATATGCCAAAATCCAGATGGCTTAAGGTATATTCCGGTTGTCGCGCTTTATCAGCCAAGCACCACCATTACATCTCCACTCTGAACTGTCTGCCCCTGTTTTACAGCTATCTCCTTGACGGTGCCGCTAACGGGGGCGGTAATTTCATTTTCCATTTTCATCGCTTCCAATACCAGCAGCACGTCGCCGTCCTTTACCTGCTCTCCCACATTTACTTTCACGGCGTTAACATTACCGGGCATGGGCGCTATTACCGTGCCGGCGCTGTGTGATACAGCCGGTTTAGGCGCAGCCGGGGCTGCAGAAGCAGCTGGCACAGCAGACACGGAAGCCGGCGGCGCAACGGCACGCGGCGTTGGAGACGCAAGCCGGGCAGGAGCAGGGACTGCCTTGAAACTGGCAGGGGCCGCGGCGACGCCTGCTTCTTCTACCAGCACCTCGAAGCTCTCACCATTGACAATTACATTAAATTTTTTCATTTAGATCCTCCCCTGTAATGTCTTATTAAAGGTCGAAACCATTGCGTATGTTCCGGCTGTTCATTAATTCCACCAAACCAACCTGTCGCCAGAGACTGTCTTGTCTTTTCTGGTAAATGCCTGCCATTCTATCACCGGCGTCCATTAGACCACCCGCCACAAGGGCCGAAGTAATCGCCGCCGCCATTTCAGGCCTGACCTTTTTTCTCCTCCACATCAACATACCCTCCAAGAAAATATTTAAAGTTAAACCTATACGGGGAAAACACCATGTTTTTTGGGCGGCATTTTTTCCCGCTTGGTAGCCAGCGACTGCAACGTCTTAATCAACCGTGCCCGGGTATCACGGGGGTCAATGACGTCTTCTACGTAACCGCGGGAGCAGGCGATATACGGGTTGGCAAACTTTGCCCGGTATTCGGCAGTCAAGTTGGCCCGCGCCGCTGCGGGATCACCGGCGTTGGCAATCTCGTTGCGGTAGACGATATTGACCGCGCCCTCCGGACCCATAACAGCTATTTCCGCGCTGGGCCAGGCGAAAACAACGTCGGCGCGCAGGGCACTGCTGCACATGGCCAGATAGGCGCCGCCGTACGCTTTGCGTAAAATCACGGTAACCTTGGGCACAGTGGCTTCGGAATAGGCGTAAAGCAGCTTGGCTCCATGACGGATGATGCCGCCGTATTCCTGGGCGGTTCCCGGCAGGAAACCAGGTACATCCATAAAGGTAATTAAAGGCAGGTTGAACGCGTCGCAGTAACGCACAAAGCGGCTAATTTTATCCGAAACATTGATGTCCAGGCAGCCTGCCAGATGTTTGGGCTGGTTGGCGACCACGCCAACGGCCTGGCCGTTCAATCGCGCAAAACCAATAAGACCGTTGGTGGCGTAGAGGGCCTGTACTTCCAGCAGCTCCCCGCCGTCCACCACCAGGCGGATTATTTCACGTACATCATAGGCCTGGTTGGGGTTATCAGGGATGATCCGCAACAGTTCCTCCGGATTGCCCGGTGGCTCCACCGGCTGCTGTTCCGGCGCCTCTCCCAGGTTATTGGAGGGTAAATAGCTCAGCAGCTGCCTGAGCATGGCCAGGCAGCTTTCTTCGCTTTCTGCCATAAAATGGGCCACGCCGCTGACCTGGTTGTGGGTGAGCGCGCCGCCCAGTGTTTCCATGCTCACTTCCTCACCGGTAACGGACTTGATCACCTCCGGGCCGGTAATAAACATCTGGCTGGTACTCTGGACCATAAATATAAAATCGGTCAGGGCCGGGGAATAAACCGCGCCCCCGGCAGACGGTCCCATAATTAGGGATAGCTGAGGGATTACGCCTGAGGCGATGGTGTTGCGGTAGAATATTTCCCCGTAGCCGTTTAGAGCGTCCACGCCTTCCTGGATGCGCGCCCCGCCGGAATCATTCAGTCCGATTGCCGGGGAGCCCGTTTTCATGGCCAGGTCCAGCACTTTACAGATTTTGGCTGCATGAACCGCTCCAAGGGAACCTCCGGCTACCGTGAAATCCTGGGCAAAAAGATATACTTTGCGCCCGTCGATCAATCCGTAACCGGTAACGATGCCTTCGCCCGGATTCTTCAGATTATCTATATCGGAATCTCCTGCAAAGGCATTGATCTCCACAAATGTACCGGAATCAAGGAGTATATCGATCCGCTCCCGGGCCGTTAATTTTCCGGCGCCATGCTGCTTTTCCACCCGCTTGGCCCCGCCGCCGGCCTGCACCTTCCGGCGCAGGTTTTCTAATTGCTCCAGCTTTTTCTGCATCCCTGCGTTGGCTTCAAGGCTTTTTTGCTGATCCATCCAATGAGCCTCCTTCCATAATTCTTTTATACATTGACGGTATTTAACCGTTATTTAACAAGTTCCTGCTGATCACCAGCCGCTGAATTTCAGACGTGCCTTCAACAATCTGCAGCAGCTTAGCCCCTTTATAATAGCGCGAAACGGGATACTCGTTCATATAACCATAACCGCCGTGAATTTGCAGCGCATCGCTGGCAACCCGCTCCGCCATCTCAGAAGCAAAGAGCTTGGCGTAAGAAGATTCCAGGGTATGGGGCAGGTTATTGTCCTTCAGCCAGGCTGCTTTGAGGTAAATGTTGCGGGCCAGCTCAATGTTCATGGCCATATCGGCAATTTTAAATGAAACCCCCTGGTAGGAGTATATCGGTTTACCAAACTGATATCTCTGCTGAGCATAGCTTAAAGCAGCTTCCAAACAGGCCTGGGCCAAGCCCACGCTGACCGCGCCGACACTGATCCGCCCGGTGTCCAGAACTGCCAGGTGCTGGGCCAAGCCTCTTCCTTCTTCTCCCAGCAGGTAATCCCGCGGGATGCGGCAATTTTCAAAAATACACTCATTGGTTGCCGACGACATCCATCCCATTTTATCATACCTTTTGCCCAGGGTAAAACCAGAAGTTCCTTTTGGCACGATAAAGGTGTTGATAATGTCTTTACCGTCCTCACTCCGCCTGCAGCGGGCGGTAATGATCACCAGTGAAGCATTGTCAAGGCCGATGTTCGTAATAAACTGCTTGGTGCCGTTAATGACCCATTCATCCCCATCAAGCGCCGCAGTCGTTTTGGTTGCTCCCGCATCGGATCCGGCGTCAGGCTCGGTCAGGCCAAATGCGCCGATAGCCTCCCCTTTCGCTATGGGAATAAGCCATTTTTTCTTTTGTTCTTCTGTACTGAACACATACAGTTCCTGGGCAACCACGCTGGTAGTAACATCCAGCAATGCCCCCAGCGTGCAGTCCCCCCTGGATATTTCCTCTATGGCGAGGTGCATACTGACCCAATCGCCACCGCTGCCACCGTATTCTTCAGGAAAGGGGATGCCCATTAATCCCAGTTCAGCCATCTGTTCTATAATATCGTACGGATACTCGCCGGTCTTGTCCATTTGTTCCGCCCTGGGCATAATTACATCATCTGTAAATTCGTGGCACATTTTCCGGATCATTTCTTGCTCTTCTGTTAATCTAAAATCCATTCAAGCACTTCCCTTACTTTAAGTTTATTTGCATCCGGTACTGCTTTCCTGCAGGCGACTGCCAGCACCGAGCTTGAATATCTGTCTTCCAGCCCCCCCCCATTTTTGATTGATATAACATCAGGTTTTGCCACGTGGGATTTATTGC
>DHGV01000032.1:2961-7232 GCA_002402945.1 Pelotomaculum sp. UBA4789 | reverse complement strand
CCCTTCCTGATCTCCCCCAGGTTTTCCAGGCGGCAGACCAGGGTCCGGTCTATGCCCAACCGCTGGGCAACCTCAGTCTGGGATAAGCCTTTGGCCCTGTAGTTTAATATTTTATTTACTGTCTGATCAATTTTGCCCCTGCTGATGATTTTATCGCCCAAACGGATAAGTTCCATAAGACACTCGCCTCCAGGTAAAGCAACCTGTGCATAAGACCTCGTGTGCACAAATATGTGTACACGTGAATTCTAACAAAAATAGAGCCCTTTTTCAATGGGCTCATATATCTTATTCCTTTTTTTATTTTTCATCCTATAATAGACTACCCAGAATGTCTTTCATTTCCTGAGCCGATTTTGCCCTGTTCACCAGCTCTCTCAGGCGTGCGGCGCCGCGCAGGCTTTTCATGTACCAGGCGGCATGCTTGCGCATCTCCCTTACAGCTGCTGTTTCCCCTTTGTTGTCAACCAGCAAACCAAAATGTCTCAAAGCCATTGCGGCCCTTTCCCCGGCGCTTGGTCCGGGTATCAATTCACCCGTTTTCAGGTAATGCACGGTCTGCCTGAAGATCCAGGGGTTCCCGAGGGCAGCGCGGCCAATCATAATTCCGTCACAGCCGGTCTGCTCCAGCATACGCAGGGCATCAGCAGGCGTCCATATATCACCGTTGCCTATCACCGGAATGTTTACTGCCCGCTTTACCGAAGCAATGATCCCCCAGTCGGCTTTCCCGGAGTAGAATTGGGAGCGGGTGCGGCCATGCACCGTCACCGCCGCTGCCCCGGCATTCTCCGCCAGGCAGGCCAGATCTACCGCGTTCACTGTTGATTCATCCCAGCCTTTTCGCATCTTTACAGTAACCGGCGCCTTTACTGCCCTGACAATCGCCCTGATGATCCCGGCAGCCTTTTCAGGCTCTTTCATCAGGGCGGAACCCTCGCCGTTTTTAACGATTTTTGGCGTCGGGCAGCCCATATTGATATCGATCAGCCAGGCGCCGCGGCTTTCGACGATCTCTGCCGCTCCAGCCATGTATCCCGGATCTGAGCCAAACACCTGCATGCATACAGGGCCGTCCTCACCTGTAACATCAAGCAGACTGCAGGTTTTAGGGTTTCCATATAAAAGAGCCTGGTCGCTGACCATTTCGGTGCAGACCAGGCTACAACCAGCCTCTTTTGCTAAAATCCTGAATGATTTGTCTGTGATGCCAGCCATCGGGGCGGATATTACAGGATTCTCCAGTTCGATGCAGCCGATTTTCACCGTTGTATATTCCTCTCGTAAATTAGCCTGAGTCCATTAAGTGTCAGGAAGGGATCTACCGCTTCAATGTAAGCGCTTTCCTGAGCGATTAAACCTGCCAGGCCACCGGTGGCAATGACTTTGGTTTTATCACCCAATTCTTTTTTCATCCTTTTTGCGATCTCATCAACCTGTCCGACAAAACCGTAAAATATACCTGAATGCATGGCATTAACAGTGTTTTTCCCAATCACCGTCACTGGTTTTGTCAATTCCACCCTGGGCAGTTTAGCTGCTCGCGTAAAGAGAGCCTCCGTCGAGATACTGATGCCTGGCGCTATAGCTCCACCCATATATTCATTCTTGTCGTTAATGGCGCAAAACGTGGTTGCCGTTCCAAAATCAACAATGATCAGCGGGCCGCCGTACTTTTCAATACCAGCCACAGCATTGACAATGCGGTCAGCGCCAACTTCCCTGGGGTTTTCATACTTGATGGAAAGCCCGGTTTTAATTCCGGGTCCGACAACAAGCGGACTTAGCTTAAAATATTTCTGGCACACCCTTTCCAGGGTAAAGGTGAGCGGCGGGACAACCGTAGATATAACCACGGCTTTGATCCGGCTCATCTCATGGCCTGAAAAAGAAAAAAGTTCCTTGAGCAGTATCCCGTATTCATCCGCGGTACGGTGCCGGTTTGTGGAAATCCGCCAGTTGGCCGCCAGGTCGCTGCCGTTAAAAACACCTAAGACAATATTTGTATTGCCAACATCAAAAACCAGGATCACAGCCATCACCGCTTTCCCGTATCACTTTAATCCATTCTATCAAAGCGGCCAGCAAGGCGCAATACCAACCCCTATCCGCTAACTATATCATACAACCTGCGGTACAATGCTTTTGCCATTAAAGCTGCAGCTGCCGCCTTAACCAGGTCAAGTGCGATGAAAGGGATAAACCCTATGTATATTACTTTTATTATCGAGACAGCCTGTCCCAGGTAAACGTTTAAGATGAAGTAAAGGTAAGCCAGGCCAAACAGGTAATAAACTGCTACCCCGGCAACCATGGAAAAGAAATAGACAGGCAAACCGCCCTGCTTTCTGTTTTTAAGCAGCAGGCCTATCACATAAGCGCTCCCCACAAAACCGGGCAGGAAACCAAAGGTGGGCTGCAGCACATAGGCCGGACCGCCAAACGGCGGCGAAGCAAATACGGGTATTCCCACCAAACCCAGGAGAATATAAACAACCATGCTCATCGCCCCGAGCCGGGCTCCCAGCACTCCTCCGGCCAGCATTACCACAAAAGGCATCAGGCTGAAAGGAACGATACTTCCCCCGTAGCGCACCAGCATCGCCGCCACCACCGCCAGGGCGGCAAAAACGGCAACCATCGTGATATCCCGGGCAGAAAACCTTGACATTATCAACAACTCCTATCATATGTAAACCTATACCCGTATCCAATTTAACAATTGGATTAAAAATTTTTACCAGAAGAAATATTTAACCTGTGCGCCATGTAAAATAATCACACCAAACGCAGAGAAACCTCACCTGAGATTACCCTCTTCAGTTCACCGCCCGGCAGGCGCAGGAGAAGTGCCCCGTCCTTGTCTATATCCTCTGCCCACCCCTCCCAGGAACTGTTTGGCATTTGAATTCGCACCGGGCAGTTCAGGGAAACAGCCATCTCTTTCCACCTGGCAAGCACCGGTGTGAAACCCTGTTTCAGTGAAATATCATACCATTTTTCAAACTCCTTGAGAAAAACCTGCACCAGTTTTACCCGGGAAGTTTCCATCCCTGTCTGAATCTTGAGGGATGTTGCACCGGCCCTCACCTCCTCGGGAAAATCACTCTCCTCCTGGTTCACGTTAACACCCACGCCTACAACCAGATAGTTGATTCTTTCCATTTCCGCGCTTAGCTCAGTTAAAATACCGCAAATTTTTTTACCGTCCAGAAGCAGATCATTCGGCCACTTTATGCCGGCCACAACCCCAGTCACATTATTAATGGCGGTTGCCAGTGCCACAGCCGAGATCAAGGTTACGATGTTGGCCTCAGGTGGAGCAAAGGGCGGATAGAGGATGAAGGAAAAGAAACTCCCTTTATACTTGGCAGAACACCACTGCCTCCCAAGCCTTCCCTTGCCCCCCGTCTGTTCCTCCGCCACAACCAGCGTACCTTCTGCCGCTCCTTGAGCGGCTAGTTCCTTGGCTATGTTATTTGTAGAGGAAACACTGTCACAATAACAAACACTCCTGCCCAAAAAACGGGTTGTTAAACCATCCCCGATCTCTTCCGGGAATAATCTGTCCGGTATCCCTGTCAAAAAATAACCGGCCCGGGAGCGCGCTTCAATTTCATAACCTTTTTCCCTCAGGGCCTGGATATGTTTCCAGACTGCTGTCCTGCTTACATTGAGAACCCGGCAGATCTCCTCCCCGGAAATATATTCCGGTCTTCTTTCCTTGAGCAGGCGCAAAATAATTTCTTTCAAGGCTGCCACCTCTGATTAATTTTAATCAAAATATATTTTATCGTCAACCATTTTTGTTTTTGTGGTTAACATAAAACTGAGAACATTCCCTGATTTAGTAATCTTTCTCAGCTGTTGAGGACGTTTTAATCCGCTAATGTGCGGCTGAAGCCGCACCTACAATCGGGGACATCCTTCAGATCCCGGAGGAATGCATCTGAAGAAGCAAAAGTTGCACTTCAGAATGGAAGCTATTTGCGTTTAATCACTTTTAGATCCAGGCTGATGTCCAGCGCCTTAACCGAGTGGGTAAGCGCTCCCACAGAGATCAGATCTACCCCGGCTTCCGCCACGGCCCGGATGTTATCCTCTGTTACCCCGCCTGAGGCCTCAACTAAAGCGCGTCCGGCTATCATGTTTACAGCTTCCCGCATTTCCGCCGGACTCATATTGTCCAGCATTATTACATCTGCCCCGGCCGCCAGGGCCTCGTTAATCCCGGCAAAGTCCTCTGCCTCAACCTCGATCCTGGCAGTATG
>DHGV01000032.1:0-2934 GCA_002402945.1 Pelotomaculum sp. UBA4789 | reverse complement strand
TCAAAAAGACCGAAGCGGTGATTATGCCCGCCCCCAACACGTACCGCGTACTTTTCAGCCATCCTTAAACCCGGTGTGGTCTTTCTGGTGTCAACAATGCGGGCTTTTCCCCCTGCTGCCAGCTCCACCAGCCGCGCTGTCCTGGTAGCGATACCGGAGAGGCGCTGGAGAAAATTAAGGGCAAGCCTTTCACCGGTCAGAATTGCCCTGGTGTTCCCGGCAATTTCGGCCAGCACCTTACCGCATTCAATCTTAGAGCCTTCCTGCGCCAGCGCCCGGAATTCAACGCCCGCGTCCAGGATCTGAAAAACCATCTCTGCCAGTGGCAGGCCTGCCACAATGCCACTCTCTTTGGCCACGATATATCCGTGAGTAACATTATCTGCATGGACTATGCTGTTGGTAGTAATGTCTCCGGCACCCAGATCTTCACACAGGCACCGTTCAATCATATTTCTCAGCTCAAGCGGGTTGAAATCCATGTTTCCAACCTTCCTGCGATACTATATATTATACTTTTGCTTTAAAAACTTGACCGTGAAATCTTCCAGGGATATTTTTTTCGGATCAAAACCATCGACCAAGGCCTGGGCATATTCATGGTCAAAGATATATATCCCTTCCCCCACGTTTTCAGCCACGCCTAAACGCACATTCAGGTAGCGGGAAAAACCCTCGGTAAGGTTTTCCTCAATCCAGCCTTCCCAGGTATACGGCACATCTTCATTATACTTATTCATCAATTGATCATCTTTTTTTAATTTCCCTGCAAGCTGTTTAAATGACCAGCCGCCGGTAAACGTGCGGAAGAAAGGAAGGCTCAGCTCATTGAAGGCGGTCTCCCAGATTTTTTCCGGACTGTCGCTCCAGCGGATCCCGTAAAGTGAATCTTTATCCCGGCTGAAACCAGAGGCTCCGATCAGCCGCATGTTCAGCAGCAGCTCCAGAGCGTCAGGCTTTTTCTTGAGCTTTATCCCGGTTTCATTCTCCATGTAACCCACTATGTCGAATCCGCTGTCCGCCATGCCGGTGGTTACCTCAACCTTCTGCTGCAGCAGCGGTACAATCTGCGCATAGTGAGGCAGGGCGTAATTATACCCATACCAGGTGTAAAAATCAACCAGCATGTTCCTGTTGCTGCTGTAATAGCGATCGTCTTTAATGAATTCTATTACTTCTTCCAGTCCGGCGCCCTGCTTGCCATCCTGAATAAGCTGCTCCGCCATCGGCTGGGGGTGGTACTCCAGCATGATATCATTGAGCTGGGTCCGGCGGTTTTCATCCCAGCCGGCATAGGAGTCATACAGCCATTTGTAATGGATGGCGTAGCCGGCATCCTGGGCAGCGCGGTCCTTCAGACCGGCCCACATCGCTGGGCTTTTCACATTTGCCCGGTAAATCTCCTCAGACGACTCAAAAAGAAATATGCTGAAATCCTCAACTTTAATCGTCAGGGGATTCGCCTTTTCCTCATTTTTGTCAAAAATCCAGCNNAGAAGAGCAATTAAAGCCCCGCCCAGTAAAACAAGCCCAGTTAGCCTTGAGATCCTTTTCAACCCGCTCATACACCCCCAGAACGGCAGTATATCCAATAATCATTATTATTTAAGTGCTAAATATAAATTAAACCAAGTTGATCAATCTCCTGCTTGTAATATTAAAAAGATATATGCGTGTCGCATAATATCATTTTGTGTCGAACGGAAAACCATGAAGAATTCCATCTTCAGTGGTTACAAATTATCTCAAAGGAAATCCCGATCAACTGTAGAAATATTGCATTGTTAGAACCAAAGGAAAATGATCTGGGCTATTGCAGGGAGGACAGACATGGCAAAATTAAAAGAAGTAATGCAGCTGGCCGGAATACTGGGAGAAAGGCTAAAGGACGATCAGCCAAACGAGAGGCTGGTTTCAGTATGCATAGAGGCAGTATGGCCTTATATTTATCCCTATGGCCTCCTGTCCTATATGCAGAAACATCCCGGGATCAGCCCCGAAAAAACAGACCGCTTGAAGTCGGATCGGATTTTTAAAGCCGTAACCGGGACCAAAAGAAACTGGCATAGTTTTTTGATCGGGATCTGCCATACTTACAGGGAAAGGCACAGCCTGCGGAGAGCCAGGATCAGGCTGGTGAATAAATCAGTCAAAAAAGGCGCGCTTTTGTCAGCCGCGGAATTGGATACCCTGGCGGAAAGTTTTCGCAGGCAGGCGCTGGACTGCGCCCGGTACATAGATGAACTGAGTGTAAATCTGTATGATCCGGAGACGGCGGCCGAACAGTCCAGGGTGGCCATATCAATCCGTAACGATGAAAACATTCCGCGTTTTTTGCGTTTGAGCCGTTATATCGATTGTGATACGTTGCTGCGTACAATTCCTGATGCAGTCCTGGAAGAGCTGAACTCCAGGTATGAAAAGCCGACACCGCGGACCCTGTGTTTCGACGCCCTGCAGGAATACATCTCTCCTGACGACAAGCTGTGGCAGCAGTTTAAAAACGTCCTGAAACAAAAATTCAATAGTGTGCATTAGACATAGCGAAAAATACTATATAATA
The DNA here is from genome assembly GCA_002402945.1 of Pelotomaculum sp. UBA4789. Taxonomy (GTDB): domain Bacteria; phylum Bacillota; class Desulfotomaculia; order Desulfotomaculales; family Pelotomaculaceae; genus Syntrophopropionicum. Next base: position 371 of record DHGV01000032.1, on the reverse strand, counting down.
AATAAACACTGTAACAAAAAAGTTACAGTGTTTTAATTGCAGATTATGCTTTTTTCTTTTTGCTCAGTTTTTTAACCTCTGTTTTTGCTGAAACAGTCGAAGCAGTAAACCGGGCGGTCACCGCTGGGCTTGAAAGGAACTTCTGTTTCTGCGCCGCAGCTGGCGCAAATAGCCGGGTGCATTTCACGCGGGGGCCGGTCCCCACGGCTACCAAAGCCTCTGTTGCTGCTTTGTTTGCGCGCTGCCCTGCATTGCGGACAGCGTCCGGGCTCATTCGTAAAACCCTTTTCAGCATAAAACTCCTGCTCGGAAACAGTAAAGTCAAAATCAGCGCCACAGTCACGGCAAGTCAGGGTTTTGTCTTGATACAC
>DHGV01000101.1 GCA_002402945.1 Pelotomaculum sp. UBA4789 | reverse complement strand
AAACGTGGTTTTTTCAGTGCCCTTAATTTTAGGTGTTTTCTCTATAACAATCAAATTATACCTTTTCCATCGGCTCCCCGCAGCAGACCAGCTTGCCGCCGCCCACTTCCTTCAATTCCACTTTGTTGCCGCAAATATTGCATAAATAAATATCTCCTACTGACATCTGTCATCCCTCCTCCGGATTTTTCAGCATTACCATGCAGATTTATCACATTTAATTTATCATTAAAATATTAAATAAAAATGTCCTGTTTATTAAAATTTTATTATAAAACCTTATTTCTAAGCGTTTTTGATCATCCTGCACAGATGTTCAAAATCTTCCACCGGCTTTGTTTCTGCAGCTAATTCTTCTTCCAGGTATTTTATGGCCGCCCCCCCATCTAAATTAGCCAGAGCGCGTATGGCTTCGTACCTGATATGTGGTTTTTTGTCCGCGGCAGCCTGGTTCAGCATTTCCGCAGTCCAATCATCCCCCATGGCGCCGAGAGCTCTTAAAGCTATAACCTTGCCATAAAGATGAGGATTCATGATCCGGTAGACACTGTCCTTCTGCAGGTCAAAGCATTCCAGGTAGCCCCTGCGCACTGACTTGCCGTAGAGATGCAGGCTTACGGACGCGTGTTCTTTCACTACAGCATCCATCTGGTGGATGCCCAGATCAAGCGGCAGCACAGTTGTGGTATCGCCGGGCTTTAATATAGCCCTGCCCGACTCCCGCAATTTTACGAAGTCCGGCCGCTCCCCTTTATCCGTTATTTTAAACTTTCGTTCCATTATGGCGCCGGCAACACCGGCTACTATGCCCCAGGAGCCATGGGAATGGACAGGATATGATTTGGCAGGATCCCAAACATATAAACGCAGTGAAAAATGCCCGGCGGGGTCCACAAAAATGGTAACTTCGTTGGGATCAAAAGTAAGCTGGCGGTTTTTTAAAAATTCGTCATCAATGATATATTTTCTAAAAATTTCCTTTAAAAATAGCGGTTTCAGCGCGAGGCCGCTCAGGAGAGCTCTGCCCCGGCGAAATATTTCCGATTGGCTGTTTGTTGACTGGAACAGTTCTCCCAGTTCTGTACAGAACGACATTATTAAATCCAACTCTATTCCTTCCCTTCCCGGCCGAAGTCAAAGATCCGGCCGTTTTTCACAGCCCAGCTGCCGTATTTCCTGATATGGTTCCAGGACTTGTATTCCGGATCTTCGATACCTTTTTCAAGAGCTTTCAGTTCCTCCCTGTATTTATTGGACATATTTTTTTCCTGGTAAAGTTCCCTGTCTTTCCCGACCGGGCATACCTTGGTGCAGATACCGCAGGGATAAGCCCTTCTCCTGGTCAATTCCTCATGCCACCTGGCGCAGCCGACCGCGTCAAATTTAAAATAATAACCGTCCTTATCCACTTCATCTCTTAATACTTTCGGGGGACAGCATTTTGCGCACAGCTTGCAGTTGATGCACAGGTCGTTTTCCATCACCTGATCCGGTTCAATCTCAGCCGCTGTAAAAACAGATACCAGGCGCACCCTTGACCCAAAATCCGGAGTAAGAAGGTTGTGGCTGCGCGAAACAGTGCCCAGCCCGGCATACTTGGCCGCAAATGCATGCGAAAAAGCGGCGCGGGGCTTCTCAATGATGTTCTTGATGGAACCATAACCATCCCTGGTGAAAAATATTGAAGCGTGCCCCATCTTATTCAAGCAGCGGGCGAGGCCGAAAGCCAGGGCATCAAGCTCCCGGTTGCAGGCGCCGTATGTTTCACGGTGTAAAATTGAAGGTGTCGTGTCAACAATCGGCAGCGGCATCTGCATCCCCATGACAATCACGGTCCTGGCCATGCTCCAGAGCGCTGTCGGCCAGAAATCAGGCGGGATCTCGTTGTACTCCGGCCACCTCTCCACACTGGCGAAACCTATCAAATCCGCGCCGTGGCAAGCCGCATAGTTTATGATGTCTTTTTTTAAATCGTCATTCTTCCCCAAATTATCAGGCATATTACATCGCCAGCCTCTCTGACAGCCGTCCTGCTTGAAACGACCTGTTTGTTATAAAAGCTTTAAAATTCAGGGGACGGTTTTTTGTCTTCACTTCTGCGCCCTTTGCGCCTATAGATCTTAGCGCTCTGCTTTATCTTTGTTTCAGGTTTTCGCAGCCAGTAGCCGCGTGCCCCTGAGAGCAATTTCTTCCTTTTTTTCATATTATCACAACCGGTCATTATATTCCAAAGCTATAGCTTCAGCCTGTGGCCGTTCTTTTTCAGCCAGTCGCGGCTGTCTTTATAATTTGGGCAAACATTTTCAACCAGGTCCCAAAATTTTTTGGAATGGTTTGGCTCTACCAAATGTAAAAGCTCGTGCACCACGACGTAGTCCATCACGTGCAGGGGGGCCATGACCAGGCGCCAGTTGAAGTTCAGGTTTCCAAGCCTTGAACAGCTGCCCCAGCGTGTCTTCTGCCCCCTGATGGCGACCCTGTTAAAATGCAGATTCAGAACATTATTAACGACCCTGATCCTCTGGTTGATCAACAGGCGCGCCATGCTTTTTAACCAGCGTTCCAGCACAACAGCGGAGTCCTTGCCGCTGCCTTCATCCAGCATGACCACCATTTTGCCGTCCTCAATCTCTACGGAGCAGGCAGCTGTTTTTTTTGCCTTCACTTCGACCTGGTATTCACGCCCCCGGTAAAGTATGTTTTTACCAGGTTTTATCCCTGCCGCCGATATTTCTTTCTGCACCTTTGCAAAATAAGCCAGCTTGTTCAATATCCAGCCCTGCTTTTCAATTAAAACCTGCTCCAAACTGCCTGTATACTTTTCGGGAACTGTTACCATCAGGCCGTTTTCAATATCAATTTTTAGCCGCAGGTTTTTTGCCCTCTGGCTTGTTTTTAACGTGTAGTACACAGCTTTACCGGCCAGGTAGACTGAACCACCGGACATCCGGACATCACGCGGCTCTTGTTTTTTTGCGGTCATAATACTCTGGTTCAATAAATAAACACCCCATTATTTATCAAGGAAATTTGCTGCTGCCGCGATAATATTAATAGCAAAAAAGAGTAATGGCCTGGGCTATTACTCTTTCTGTCCTATAAAAATCAAAAAACACCTTAAGCCAGGCTGCCGCCGCAGGTCCCCGGACCTCCGCAGGCATTTGCACCGGGACAGGTCTTAGCCGGCGCGCTTTCGCATCCCGTGCAGGTTGCCGTGTCATTGGCAGGTTTTCCGACCGAACTTGGTAAAAAAGGAGCCGAGATAAGCTTCTTTAAATCAGAGCTTCCGCAGACAGAGCATTTTGCCTCGTTATTAAGGCCCGGCAGCTGGAGAATTTCAAATACCTTTTCACAGCTGTTGCATTTGTACTCAAAAATTGGCATTAAAAGCACCTCCAAATATTTAATCCACTAATTTGAAATCATTACTTTGTAATTCATTTAACCGGGATCCTTTTCAGTTCGAAGATCACAGGACGGTCAGGGTCGGGGCAGGCCCAGGTCGTTGTATTGCTGTCTTGGACCCAGGGAAAACTGCCGCCATACAGAAGCGCTGCCACAGCGGAACGCAGTGAATCATAGGCAAACTGGCACAGCCCTCCCGGTGTAAATTGCGCAAACTCAAATGTGTCCCCGATTCTATGGCCGTATGAACATTTACCATCGCCCCGGATTTCCACCACAGTTGCAACTACCTTGTGTTTATACATTTTACCACCTCAGGCATCCGCTTTAAAACGTATTTCATATAACTTTAACATATACCGCTTAGTTCTTCAAAGTACTTTTATCCTTTTGCCTGCCGCATGCTCAGGGATATTGCCCCGACTAAGATATTTTAATAAAAATTTAAATTATTTTAAAGCATTATTTAATACCTGACTTGACCGAATTAGT
>DHGV01000040.1 GCA_002402945.1 Pelotomaculum sp. UBA4789 | reverse complement strand
TCGTCGATGATTTCCTGCCGATTTTCCAGGAGCCGCAAGAGTCTTTCCGCTTTATGCTCGATTGGCGCCTCTGTGACGGCAAAATAGTTGACGGTTAGTTTAAAAATGTTGTTTACCAGTGATTTTTTCTTTTCAGCCAGGTTAACCAGGTCGAGGACTATTCTTTCAGTCTGTGAGGAATTACTCATATCCAAGTGAAGCACCGGATTTCATCTGGCGGGCGGCCTGATTCCAGGCATCCTTCAGTCCCTCGATCAGTTCTGTCACTTCCTGGAGGATTAACGGATCTTTTTTTAAATTCGCTTCGACCAGACGGCGGGACAGGTAGTCATAAAGGCTGTCTAAACTGCTTGAGAGATCTAACCCTTCCTTCAGCGTATTTCTTAAATACTGGATGATGGCCTGGACACGCACGATGGCATTATGGGCTCCAGGGGCATCTTTTTTGTCAATCGCAAGAAGAGCCTGCTTGAGGAAACGAAGGGCGCCGTTATAGAGCATCAGGGTCAACTGCTCCGGGGCCGCGCCCAGGACCGCGTTTTGCTGGTACTGCAGGTAAGGGGAAGGCATAGACATAATGTTAAATCCTCCTACTAATTAGTTTGAGCTTGCGCCCAGCTGCTGCGAAAGCCAGGCACTTTGGGAGTTCATCCTGCTGATGGCTTCTTCCATGGCGGAGAATTGCCGCCAGAAGCGGTCTTCTATATCTTTCAGGCGGTCCTCCCAGGTTTTTATGTTTTTATCAATGGAAGTCAGGCTCTTTCCGATCATGCTGTTGTCCGCCAGGCTATAGGAACTTGAATTTCCGGCCTTTTCGGCAAGTGAAGACATGGCGTTGTTTACGTTGTCATAGAGCCGCGCAGCGATGCCTTTTTCGTCGTTGTTGTCTGATGACTTTGTAAAAAGGTTCATTACTCCTTCAGGATCTTTTTGCAACGCTTCTTTTAATTTGGTCTCGTCAAGATAGAGTTTGCCTTTTTCCATATAGGAACCGGTTGTTATGCCGATTTCAGCCAAACTTTTGTAGCCGGTCAAGCCGGAAACGCTGCTGTATAGGTTCGTCCGCATCTTCTCAAGGTGTCCATTGAGGAGGGGGTCGTTCTTCAGAAGCCCGCTGCGGGCAAATTCCTCCCACTTTTCAATGTCCTTTTCAGACATGACATCCCTTTGCTCGTCCGTTAAGGGGGGATAATCGCGATAACGGATCTCCGAAAGCTTATCGTTAATTTTGGCGAGGGTGTCGTTGTAGGCTGATACAAAATCTTTTATGGTATTAAACACTGCGTCAGTATTGCTTGTCACGGAAATAGCGCCGGACGCTCCCTCCTGCTTCAGGCTGAGAGTGATGCCGTTGACAGTGGGGGAGTTGGTCGCGCTGGTCAAACCGGTCATGTCGCCAAAATTGAAAATTGCATCTTTCCCGGCGTAATCGGTACCATTTTCCACCTGCAGCTTCAGGATGTTACTGGGGTTTCCGCTTCCGTCGAGGCCGGAGAGGAAATGGGAGGCATTATCATCACTAATCTTGATTTTGGCATCGCTGCCGGTAGTAGTGGTGTTTAAAAAGAACCTGTTTAAGGTCGCATCGTAGCTGGCCGATATGCCAAGGTTCGCGGCATTGATTTCCGAAGCGACCGAATAGATGGTTGCTGTCGAAGTGTCAAAGGTGAAACTCTTGCTTCCGGTAGTTCCTTCAAGGGTGAAGGAAATGCTTCCAGGTAAGCCTGAAAACTGGGCCGCCAGGGTTTTGATAGTCCCATCTGCATTCGACTCTTCAAGCAGTGTTTCCTGGCTTCCCTTCGACACAGCATTTGCAAGCTGTGTAACGGAGACGGAATAGATACCCCGCTTCGCGTTGCTGTTTGCCGAAGCTGAAACTGCAGTTTCGTTGGAGGAGGATGCTGAGTTCACCAGGTAAGTGGATTGCAGTTTCATATCAAACAGTTTGTCCCGGAAACCGCGCAGAGTCGAATTGACGCCCCTGTAATCCTCCTGCTGCCAGTTCAAAATCTGTTTTTCCTGTTTTAGCTTGTCAACCGGCATTCTCTTGACCTTCATCAAGTTTTTTATTATGGAATCCGTGTCAATGCCCGATGCAAGCCCGCCAATTCTAAGATTAGAGCTGTTTGAAATTGAATTCATAGCCTTCGCCCCAGTCTAAAAAGTTTTTCTACATAATTAATCGACATATAATTTATTAACTTAAGTCTATTTTATCTCATTTTTATGGTTCTCATCAAAAGTCTCCATAGTGATGTCCTGGGCATTTGTAATCTGGCGCGATAAAATAAAAAGAGAGGCAGCAGGAGTTCTGATGCCTCTTGATATGGATTCAAAATCATTTTACCGGAGGAGTTGGAGGATCTGCTGGGGCTGCTGATTGGCTTGAGCCAGCATTGCCTGAGCGGCTTGACTCAGGATATTATTTTTGGTGAACTCCACCATTTCTTTGGCCATGTCTACGTCACGGATACGGGATTCAGCAGTGATAAAATTCTCAGCAGTTGAGCCCAAGTTATTAATTGTGTATTCCAAACGGTTTTGTTTAGCGCCCAGGTTAGCTCTTTCCACGGAAACATTTTGTATAGCCTGGTCTATAATCTTTATTGTATCCTGTGATTTGTCTCGTGTTGTAACACCACTGCCTTTTAAATCTTGAACGTTGGTAAACAAACTAGCATTTGTAACTCCTTGCCCCAATGCGGAAGAACGCATGTCTGCTACTTGTAAAGACACATACTGGTTTTCATTTGCTCCGGTTTGGAATTTTACATCAGATGCATTAGTTGTTAGGGTTGCGTCGTTGGCGGCTGAACCATCAGTAATATTATCAGTTCCTGCTGCATAAGTTCCAACTGCTAATTTTATAGCCGCATCACCTTGTGTGCCAACAGCAAGACCTGCCAACTGCATTCCGCCGGCACCTGAATTATAACTGATTGTAACACCTACTTGGTCACCTCTAGCAATGGTTTCGAAATCCAAATTAGTCCCATTAACAGATACATGGACGCCTGTTTCTCTTTCATATGAGTTCAAGGTATCTGCAAAATCATTTATGGTTGCACCATTTGTTGTATTAAATACTATTTCCTTTCCATTAAGTGTAAGTGTGTCTCCTGTAATTGCAGCTGCTGTAAAGGCAACAGTTTTTAAAGTAGCCGTCTCTTGAATTCCTTCAAGTTTAAACTCAAGTCCCTTCATAGTGCCATCTGTTACTTGTATTTTGTTTCCGTCATTACTAAAAGTTGTTGAACCTGCTACTGTAACAACTGCGTTTACTCCAGCTTGAGCTCCAGCTATACCAACCTTTGCCAAAGTTCCTGCTGTTCCGGAAACGGCTAAATTACCGGATGTACCAGCAGTAGTAGAGCGAATAGTTACTCCGCCTGAAGTATTAATAAATGCTTCAACGCCACTTTCATCGGAGGTTCCATTGATTCTGTCCACAATAGCTTTCTGATCATCTCCGGCATTTAGGGCAAAGGTGGTAGTTATTGCAGAACTACCAGTTCCTTTTGTAACAGTGATAGTTTCTCCTGCGGTTATACCTCCGGCCCATGCTGCAGCCGTTGTATAAGATTGCTTACCTGCCGTAGTAAGATCCATAGCAGCTGTTCCGGTCTGTGTATCTTCTGTAACTCTTACTATCGACACTGCCGTTTTAGCACTGCCATCCGACCAATTATTATTTGATGTAGCTGTTGTTCCAATGTTACCATTTAACAATTTTTTTGAGTTAAATTCCGTATTGTTTGCAATATCATCAATTGAATCGACAAGTTGATTAAGCTCCGCTTGGATTTTTGTCCTATCATCATCTGTTAATGTTTCATTTGACGATTGAACGGCTAACTCACGCATACGGCTAAGAATGCTATGGGTTTCATTTAAAGCGCCTTCAGCAGTTTGGGCAAGTGAAATTCCGTCTTGGGAATTACGAGAAGCTTGTTCTAAGCCACGAATCTGATTACGCATTTTTTCTGAGATGGCTAGACTTGCAGCATCGTCTGCTGCGTTGTTGATGCGCAAACCTGATGACAACTTTGACATGTTTTTGCTGGCGGCGTTACCTGCTGCACTCAACTGACGATACGTGTTCAGCGCGGCGATGTTATGGTTAATTCTCATTTTTATCCTCCTTTAAAATTTAATGTTCCTATCTTCCTTGCTCCGCCTCTGGCAGCACCCGGCCGGTTTGCTCCCGTACTGTGAAACAGGAAATTTCTTGAATCTAATTACTTATTCGTCACCATTTAAAGAAAACTTTAGACACTTCGACAAAAATTCATTGCAAATTATAGTCGTAAATTGTATTATTTAAAGTAGAAACAACTCGTCAGGAATTATTTCCCCTGACAGGCTGTCTAATGGGTGTATTGGCTATTTTTATATCTCAGGGGGTATTGCGGGTGGAATTTTCGGGGAATTCGATCATGACACTTCTCCGCAGGGAACTTGACGCGGGTACTATGCGTCAACGGGTAATCGCCAACAACATCGCCAACGTCAACACCCCGAATTTTAAAAAGTCCTCTGTACGTTTCGAAGAAACATTAAAAAGGGCCACTGGAGACGATTTGCCCATACTCACCTCGAACCCGCGGCATATCGGCGGGACAGGCTCTGATGCAGGAATGGAGCCGGTAGTGGTAAAAAATGAACGAACGACCCTGCGGGCTGACGGAAACAATGTGGATGTGGATCAGGAAATGAGCGCGCTGGCGTTAAACACCATTCTTTATAACGCTTCCACTCAGGCGATAAACGAGCGGCTCGCGCTTTTAAGTTACGTAATTACCGGCAGGAGGTAAAACCAATGGGGCTTTTTGATTCTTTTTCCATCAGCGCGTCCGGTCTGTCGGCGGAACGGCTTCGCCTTGACATCATTGCCAACAACCTGGCCAATATGAACACGACCCGCACCCCCGGCGGGGGGCCATACAAGAGGCGCGGCGCTGTTTTTGCTGAGCGGCTTCGACTGGCGCAGGAATCCGGCGGAAAGCAGTTGTACCAGGGAGCCGGGGTTAAAGTGCAGACCATAACTGAGTATAGCGGTCCGCCCAGAATGGTCCACGATCCTGCCCATCCCGATGCGGACGCGAGCGGGTTAGTGGCCTATCCTAATATAAATTTGACGAATGAAATGGCGGACATGATTTCCGCGACCCGGGCTTATGAGGCCAACGCGACCGTTTTGGACGCTGCAAAGGGAATGGCACTGAAAGCCTTGGAGATCGGGCGGTAGTGTCCGCCACGCTCCTGGTAAAAACGGAATATTTATGAAAAGGCAAACTCTCTGAAAGGAGAGGGCGCAAAGCTGCGGACCTAAAGCGTTAGATGCTATGGTAGCCGGGTTGCCAAAAACAGTTCAACCAGGCTATGATGCGGCTTGGTTTTTTTGCGTTCGGGGAGTCATGTCTAAGTTGATTTGATTGTATAAGGGGGTTTTCCGATGCAGGTTAGTCAACTGTCGAACGTGTTGCCGGTCAGACAGCCATCATTTGAAAAGGACTCCGCCCAAAATGGCTCACCGGGCTTTGGAGAAGTGCTTGAAAAAGCCCTGGACAAGTTAAATCAGACGCAGGACCGGGCGGACGGACTCGTTCAGAAGTTTTTGGCAGGGGAAGTCCAGGATTTGCACCAGGTAACCATCGCTATGCAAGAGGCGAAAATAAGCATGCAGCTTGCGGTTGAGGTAAGAAACAAAGTCATTGAGGCATACCAGGAAATCTCTCGGATGCAGGTTTAGTACAGCCGTCTCTTAAGGAAGTGAGCCGATGGCTTTTGCCGATTTGCCAGGTAAGGTTGTCAATCGCTGGCAATCATTAACTCCGCCCCGGAAGACAGCCCTTGTTTTACTCATGCTTGCGCTGATTTCCGCTGTTATTTATTTGGCCCCAATGATTGAGCGGGCAGGCTATGCTCCGCTTTTTACCAAACTTGACCCTAAAGAGGCCGGGGCTATTGTTGAAAAACTAAATTCGATGAAGGTAAAATACCAGTTAACCGACCAGGGACAGACCATAATGGTACCCAAGAGCGAGGTTTATGACGTCCGTATTCGCCTGGCCAGCAGCGGAGCACTTGAAGGGAGCAATAAGGGCTTCGAGCTTTTTGATCAAAAAAAGCTGGGGATAACCGATTTTGAGCAGCAGATTTTTTATCAACGAGCGCTGCAGGAGGAATTAAGGCGAACCATCATCCAGTTGGAGGGTGTGCAGCAGGCCAGGGTTCACCTTGTCCTCCCCCAAAAGAGCGTGTTTCTTGATGATAAAGGGACCGCGTCAGCCTCAGTGGCCCTCAAAATGAAGCCGCTGGAAAAGCTGAAACCTGAACAGATAAAGGGAATCAGCGACCTTGTTTCCGGCAGTGTAGAGGGGTTAAAACCGGAAAACATTCACATTATAGACATGGATGGACGCATTTTAAGCGACGAGGTCAAGGAAGCGTCCAACGCCAGTATTTACCAGAAGGCATCCGACCAGCAGCAGGTCAAACGGACATACGAAAAGGAAATGGAGAAAAGGGTCCAGGAAGTGCTTGAACGTGTTTTAGGTCCAGGCAAGGCCGTGGCGATGGTGACGGCGGACCTGGACTTCAGCCAGCAGCAGGTGACCACCACAGTTCCAAACAGCGCATCTGTCGTGCTGAGCGAGAAAACTCTTACAGAAAAGGATGCCCGGGGCAACCTGGCCGGAGGACCGGCCGGAACCGATTCAAATCTCCCGCCAAGCTATCCTGGAGCAGCAGGAACCGGAACGTCAGGTGATTACTCCAGGGAGGAATCTACAAAAAATTACCAGGTTGGGACCCGGGAGGAGACCATCGTTGGTTCTCCAGTTAACATGCGCCGGCTTTCCATCGCTGTGGTTATGGATGGTAATCCGGGATCCGGCCAAATCCAAACCATTCAGAATACAGTTGCCGC
>DHGV01000121.1 GCA_002402945.1 Pelotomaculum sp. UBA4789 | reverse complement strand
CTACGAGACTAACAAAACTCTATGAACTGTTGAGCAGTGAAAAAATGCAGGTGCGCGTTTTGCCGGACGATGTGTTCGGGCTCATTCATGGCAAGGCGGGAGTGATAACGTTTGGTGATGGAAGAAAGACTTCATTTATTGGCAGTGTCAATGAAACCTATTCAGCCTGGCGGTTAAACTATGAAATGCTGTGGGAAGATGATTCGGCAGAGGCGATCCAATGGGTGCAGGATGAATTTGATTATTTCTGGAACAGCCCTTATGCCATACCCCTTTCCGACTTTGTGCTTGAGGATATAAAGCGTATATCTGACAGAGAAGTGATCGACGATATCAATGTATGGAAAAAAGAGGCGGAACCCTCGTCAGCAGTAATTGAGTCGCCCGTTTACCGGCAGGAACTGGGCCTTTGGGAACATCAGAAGTATTTTGTGAATACGGCTTTTCGCGACCATCAAAAGTCCTATGGTGCAAGATATGTGTTGGCCGACCAGGTGGGTCTCGGGAAAACCATTCAACTTGCCATGTCGGCACAGCTAATGGCCCTTTGGGGAGATAAGCCAGTCCTGGTCATTGTGCCGAAAACACTTATCTGGCAGTGGCAGAACGAAATGAAAAATCTGCTGGATATGCCGTCTGCTGTTTGGACAGGCAGGGAATGGGTGGATGAAAACGCGATAAGATATCCTCCGGTTGCTGATATAAGAAAATGTCCTCGCAGGGTGGGCATTATTTCACAGGGCTTAATTGTAAATGGGCGTGATGAGCTGTTAGAACAACTTATGAGTATGGAGTTTGAATGCGTTATCGTTGACGAAGCCCACCGGGCAAGGCGTAGTAATCTGGGTATCGGCAAGGAGAACCAAAAGCCGCAGCCGAACCATCTAATGGAGTTTTTGCTCAAGATTTCAAAAAAAACCAGAAGCATGTTGTTGGCTACCGCAACACCGGTACAGATGTATCCCATAGAGTGCTGGGATTTGCTTTACATATTATCACAGAAAAACGATAGTGTTTTAGGCGATAAATTCAGCAGGTGGCGTACAGATCCGAAAAAAGCGCTCGATTTAATCATGGATCGGGAACAACTAAATGGCATTGGACTGGAACAATGGGAGTGGCTGAGAAACCCCTTCCCGCCGGCAAGTGAGGATGAAATTACCTTTGGTACACTGAGAAAGAACCTTAGAATGCCGGAAGATATCTTTGTAATCAAACCGGACATTTTAAAGAACATCCAGGGCAGACCGGAAGAAAGAAGAATGGGTCGTATTATGGATCATGATTTCATGCAGAATCATAATCCATTTATCAGACATATTGTCAGACGCACCAGGGAATTTCTTGAAAACAAGCTGAATCCTGAAACCGGCGAGCCGTATTTGAAAAGAATAAAACTTGAATTGCTGGGCGAGAAGGATAACGAAGCACTTTCTTTGCCGCCCTATTTAAAGCAGGCCTATGAGCAAGCAGAAGAGTTTTGCGAGCTTTTGAGCCGTCGTGTAAGAGGTGGCGGTTTTATTAAGACCCTGCTGCTAAAGCGGGTCGGCAGTACGATGCTTGCCGGTAAAAACACGGCTGTAAAAATGCTTAACTGGGGGAATATGTCTGCTGATGAATTCGACGAAGACGATGGATTTGAAGAGGTAAGATCCAGCGAAGTCAAGGATCTAAGCGAGGAAGAACGTGAGTGCCTGCGCAGTTTCATTAAAACCCTGGATGTCAACAAGGATAAAGACCCGAAATATGTTCTTGTGCTCGACTTGTTGCAAAATAAAGGCTTTGCCGAAAAAGGATGCATTATTTTCTCCCAGTATTTTGATTCAGCCTACTGGGTTGCCGGGAACCTTTCCAATGATATGAAGGGCGTTGCCATTGGCGTTTATGCCGGTGGAGATAAGTCGGGTATTATTCGTGACGGCAAATTCCAAAAACGTAGCAAGGAAGATGTTAAAGCGATGGTTCGCCGCCGTGCAATTAAGATATTGCTGGGAACCGATGCAGCTTCAGAAGGTCTTAACCTGCAGACCTTGGGGACACTGATCAACCTTGACTTACCATGGAATCCGACGAGACTTGAACAGAGAAAAGGCCGTATTCAAAGAATCGGTCAGATTAACGACAAGGTTACTATTTACAATATGCGCTATAAAGGTTCAGTTGAAGACAGAGTCCACGAAATGCTGTCTGAGCGGCTGCAGAATATCAGCAGCATTTTCGGCCAGTTGCCCGATGTGCTGGAGGATGTATGGGTGCAGGTGGCTTTAAATAACAAAGCTGCAGCTGAAAAAATTATTGATGAGATACCACAGCAGCACCCGTTTGAGCTAAAATATGAAAAGCAGGCCATTGGAAAAGTTGACTGGGAAAGCTGCTCGCAGGTTTTAAATGAGCATGAAAAGCGCAAGTGTTTAATGGAGGGTTGGAGATAAAACAATAGTCGAAATTGATGTACCATTTGAAACGTAATTTTGTTGCCTGCCAGTCTCACTGGAAAACAAAGATGATGCTCTTGAATACTGGATAATTTATAGAAAGAATTTACGCTGCAGTATTAGAGCAAAGAGAAATAACCCTGTATCAAATCGCAAACCAGCTCTTATCCGCCGTCTCCAAGAGGCCGTTGGCTTTTTAGTAAAACGGCGCGGGAGGGGTTTATCATTATGTATTGTTAAGCAGGAATTATTCTTCAGTTAATTGAATTATATCTATATAAACGGATACTAGTACCAATGACAATACATTTCCTGGCTACTGGAAAGAAATGGTGGTGTTTGGAAGGAAAAATCATTCATTGAAGTCGCTTTTTTAGACAAGATCATCCCTTGGTCAAACCGGGCTGCTACTCACAGCATAAAAGATTAATTGAAGCAATTGTAAGGAGGAATTCCCACTGGCTAAAAAGAACTCGACAAGATATTTCCTGGTGGCATTTTTGGTCATTGCTCTCATTATTATTGCCGGATGCGGTGCTCAGAATAAGGCTGCTGATACGGCATCTTCAAAGGTAAGCGGGTCCGGGGCGCACGATTCGGTCTACAATAGACCGGAGGCGGTAAACTCAGCGGCAGAGGCAAAGCAGTTGCTCGTTGACGGTAACAACCGTTTTAAATCCGGCAAGCCGGCCGATAAAGATTTAGGGAATACCAGACGCGAAGAATTAGCTTCCAAAGGCCAGAAGCCCTTCGCCGTGATCGTTACCTGTTCGGACTCACGTGTCCCGCCGGAGTTAATTTTTGATCAGGCTCTCGGCGACCTTTTTGTAATCCGCGTAGCGGGCAACGTGGTCGATCCTGTGGCAGTCGGCAGTGTTGAGTACGCCGTGGAGCATCTCAACTCACCGCTTGTCGTCGTCATGGGGCATGAGAATTGCGGGGCAGTCAAGGCAACCGTTGATAGAGGAGAGAACCCCGGCAGTATCGGCTCTATCGTTACAAAAATTGAACCATCCGTCGAAAAGGCAAGATCAGCGGGAGCCACCGGCAAAGACCTATATGAGAAATCTGCCGATGAAAATATCAAGGCCGTTATTGCTGAACTGGATAAGAGCCCTGTGGTGGAACATCTCAAGGAAAGCGGTAAATTAACCGTCCTCGGTGCCAAGTATATGCTGGCCTCCGGGGAAGTTGTTTATCAATAGGGTTGGTTTTGTAATGTAAATGCAGCTGTCTGGCAGCAGCCCGGCGGGCCATGACTATTAAAGCGTGTTCGTGAACACTCCCTTTCGCACCCGGATTGACGTAGCGCGCGACGGGGTAAAACCGAAGGGGCGTGAGAGGTGAGGACTGACTGTGCTCCATTTTTGAACACGATAAGCCGACGCAGAAAAATGAAATCTGTTTTAGAAAATCCCGCCACATGAGCGGGATTTTTTTGTTGACCGGGAAACGTCGCTTTGGAATTCATTCTGGAAAAACTTATCTCCCCCGCGCACGCATATTCAAATGGATGGCTGAAACATAATACTGAAGAGACATCTCACCGGCAGCAATGATTTTAATGTTAATAATGCGTTAAATAAACGAGGGGGTATAAGACATGTCCTGGAAAAAAATTGTGATTTTCTGCCTGGTTTTTATTTTTACCCTGTCTGGAATGTCCGGAGTGGCGGCGCCGGAAACAACCGGTTTAAAAAATCCCGCCAAGACCGGTGTTACGCCGGCGGCACTGGAAACCACCGCGGCTTCGGCCATCCTTTATGATCCTTTGTCCGGCAAGAGCTTGTGGGAAAAAGAGCCCAACAATAGGCTTCCCATGGCCAGTGTGACTAAGCTGATGACCCTTCTCCTGGCGGTAGAAGCAGTCGAGGAGGGTCATTTTAAGCTGGAGGACAGAGTCGTGGCCAGTGAAAACGCCTGGGAGATGGGCGGTTCACAAATCTATCTGGAGCCTGGTGAAGAGATGAGCCTCTGGGAGATGCTTCTGGCAGTCGGGCTGCAATCGGCCAATGACGGCAGCGTAGCTGTAGCCGAACATATCGCCGGCAGCGAGGAAGCCTTCGTCCAGGCGATGAATGAAAAGGCACAGGCACTCGGCCTTTTCGATACCCACTTCGTCAACTGTCACGGCCTGCCGGCTGAAGATCATTACACGACCGCCCATGACCTTGCCGTAATTTTAGGGGAAGGGTTGAAATACCCCCTGTTCCGGGAAATTACGGCGATGAAAGAATTTGACCTGCGCGGCGGCGCCTTTAAGCTATGGAACACCAACAAGCTGCTCTGGTGGTACGACGGCGCCGATACGGGTAAAACGGGCTGGACGGAAGATGCAAAATACTGCCTGGCCTCATCGGCGGAAAGAGATGGCTTACGCCTGATCTGCGTGGTGCTTGGGGTGGCGGAACCCAAAGGCCATTTTAACGAGTCCACAAAGATTTACAACTACGGCTTTACCCGCTTTAAGGCCGTCAACATGGCCCAGCGGGGGGAAAAGGCTGGTGAATTGAAGGTCGGCAAAGGCCAGTCTGCGAGTGTGGACGTGGTCACCGCAGAGAGAGCGGGGGTCGTGGTTCCGAAAGGAGAGGACAAGGGCTTCAGTGCAAAGCTGGAACTGCCGCGCCAAATCGATGCGCCTGTGCACAAAGGTCAGGAAGTCGGGAGCTACGTGATTTTGAAAAACGACCAGGAAGTCCTGCGGGTGAAACTGCTGGCCAAGGAGGAGGTCCCAAAAGCGGGCTTCCTGAAGCAGATAAAAAGGGTTGTCGACGGTATTTTTTAGGAGTGAAATCATGCCGGCCGGTGCTGGAGTAAAA
>DHGV01000058.1 GCA_002402945.1 Pelotomaculum sp. UBA4789 | reverse complement strand
CTCACCTGTGCTTTCAATACTTGGTTCAATACGGATTCCAGCAGTTTGTTTACCCCGGATTCTTTGGAGTTGCCTAAAAATAACTGCTGCAAAATTTCTGATTCTAGGGTAATCTGATATTGAGCCATTTTCGTTCCTCCTTTTTGTTGAGTTTGTTGAGTCATTAACAACATTCTAACTGAGGAGAATGATTTTGGCTCACCCTATTTTGTGAAAATCTAATTTACACAATTATACGGACTTAATATGATTTTCCAAGAAATTTTAAGGCAAGAGAATACACGGCGGTCAAAGGATCGCCAGTAAAACGCAGAATAGGAAACAGTTCAGTTTTGGAGGACAGAAGGCATGGAAGATAAGCAATTACTATATCAGGGGTTTCACTCTGTAGAGAGACTTGAGACAGTTATCAAGGGTGAGAAGCGGGTTTATGAAAAGCTCGTCATAAAAAGCTATGTTACGGCGCTGATGACCGACGCGGCAGGCAAGATCGGGCTGGTATTAGAGTATCGCCCCTGCGTCAATGAGGTGGTATATGATGTGCCGGGCGGGTTTTTGGACAAGGAAGGACTTACCAACCGGGAGGTGCTGGCAGAAGAACTCCAGGAAGAATGTGAGATCTATGCGGCGGACATCGAGTTGCTAAGTGAAGAGCCACTACAAACACATTATGTGTTTTGCGGCTCCAGCGACGCGAAGGAGTTTATGTACAGAGTGAAGCTGAACAGCATACAGCAGAGCAGGGATGTGGACGATTGTGACGTACAGAGGGTGGAGTGGCTGACTTTTAGTGAGTTCGAAAAGATGGCCCGCAGCGGTGTGCTGAAAAGCCCGAGCGCCATGCTGGCTTATATGTACCTGAAAGAAGAGCTGGCTGGCGGGGAAAAGTGGACAGGTACCTTGTCCACATCGATCTGTTACCTTTGATTTGTCATGCGGAGACAGTAGTTTGCCTCGAAAGAGAAGAAGCTCGTATAATACTGGGCTTTTTTGCATTCTTTCGTTAAAAAGCATCGGAATTGTTAAAAGGTTTGAGGAATCGTTTAAAGTAACTATTTAAGTTTTAACAAGATTAATGTAAACTTAAATATAGAATAATTACCGAAATAAGGAATGGTTAATGCGAGATGCATTGGAGGAGGGATTAGTATGCCGTTGGTAACATCAACTGAAATGTTTAAAAAAGTTTATGGGAAATGTGCTGTCGGAGCTTTTAATGTCAACAATATGGAAATTATTCAAGGAATCGTGGATGCGGCTAAGGAAGAAAACGCCCCTTTGATACTGCAGGTTTCTGCGGGAGCCCGAAAGTATGCCAAGCACATTTACCTGATGAAGCTGGTAGAGGCTGCTGTAGAGGACACCGGTTTGCCGATCTGCCTTCATTTGGATCACGGTGAAG
Source organism: Pelotomaculum sp. UBA4789 (assembly GCA_002402945.1). GTDB lineage: Bacteria > Bacillota > Desulfotomaculia > Desulfotomaculales > Pelotomaculaceae > Syntrophopropionicum. The sequence goes on along the minus strand of DHGV01000058.1, from coordinate 2,367 downwards.
ATTTTGAGATTTGCAAGTCTTGTGTTGACGGTGGATTTACCTCGGTGATGATTGACGGCTCAAAGTTCCCTTTTGCCGAAAATATTGCCGTCACTAAAAAGGTCGTGGAGTATGCCCATGCGAAGGGTGTAGTGGTGGAAGCCGAACTGGGCAGACTGGCCGGCGTAGAAGACGCAGTGAATGTCAGCGCTAAGGACAGCAGCTATACCGATCCTGAGCAGGCTGTCGAATTTGTACATAAGACAGGCTGTGATTCCCTGGCTATTGCGATTGGCACCAGTCACGGAGCCTTTAAGTTCAGGGGAGAGGCCAAGCTTGATTTTGCTCGTCTTAAAACAATCGCCGCTTTGCTCCCCGGCTTTCCGCTGGTTTTACACGGGGCTTCTACTGTACTGCCGGAATTTGTGGCCAAATGCAACCAGTACGGCGGAGAGATCAAAGGAGCTCAGGGCGTTCCCGAAGAGATGCTTCGCATGGCTGGAACTATGGGGGTATGTAAAATAAACATTGATACCGATCTCCGTCTTGCCATGACGGCTTCCATCCGGGAGTATTTGGCTGCCAATCCTGCTGACTTTGATCCTCGCAAGTATCTCAAACCAGCCAGAGAAGCCATTAAAAATATGGTTAAGCATAAGATCAGAGATGTCTTAAATTGCAGCAACCAGCTTTAAAGGACAAGGGGGGTGGACTAGGGGACAGGTACCTTGTCCACCTCTTGCTTTGCAGGGGACAAGGGGACAGGTACCTTGTCCCACAGCGAGCTGTTACCTTTGACCCGTCACTTAGCAGGGGTACATGCGGCGTTAATGATCGCTTCTTTTTTGAAACACTTACATTGTTGTAACTATTTTATATATAAGCCCTGAACTTTATGAACTTTACCCTGAATTTTGCGCTTGGAGAGAATAACACGTGAGATACTGGAACACAGCAGTCTGCAAAACAAACGGAATTAACATGCACTACACAAGAACCGGGCGAAATAAACAGCCTTTAATTCTGCTGCATGGATTAATGGCTAACGGCCTGTGCTGGACAGATTTGGCACATGTTCTGGAGAAAGAATATGACGTAATCATGCCGGATGCCAGGGGACATGGCAATTCGAGTGTCCCTGACTTTGGATACCGATATGAAGACCATGCTAACGATGTTGCCGGTTTAATAAATGCCCTAAGACTTTCTCCTCCGATCCTGCTCGGACATTCTATGGGAGGGATGACCGCAGCTGTGGTGGCAAGCCGCAAACCAAATCTGCTCCGTGGCCTGGTCTTAGCTGATCCAACGTTCTTGAGTCCAAAAGTTCAGCGTGAAGTTCGCGATAGTGATGTTGCCGTTCAGCATCGACGAATGCTCAATATGTCATTGAGTGAGGTGGTGGCAGACGCGCGGGATAGGCACCCCAATCGGGCAGCGGAGACTCTTGAGATGTTCGCTCGGGCACGACTTCAAACAAGCATGGCCGCCTTTGACGTTCTCACGCCAACGAACCCTGACTATAAGATGTTAGTGAGTGCAATTGACGTTCCAAGCCTCATCGTATTTGGTGATAAAGGTGTGGTTTCGCCTGTTGTTGCCGGAGAGCCGCAACGTCTTAATCCAAAACTTCAGACAGAACAAATCCCGGAAGCTGGCCACAGTGTTCATTTAGACCAGCCAGAGCGCTTTGTGGCTGCCGTCAGATCTTTCATACGTTCAATTGGAACAGTCATTTATTCTTGAACCTGATTAATCTACATAGCAGTGCGAAGATATCGTAAAAATTGGATGCAAACTTAGCTGCATTTCAAACCTGCAAACGACAAATGCGTTATGAACGCTCATCATGGTGAATTATTGATAAATATTTATTGTAAAACGATAATTTGCGTGTAAAAATAGAGTAACAATAAATCAGTGAGGTGTGCTTTATGAAGCGGTGAACAACACTCATTTTAAAGATCGCTGTTATACTAATGGGAATTCCGGTTCTTGCCCTGAGTATGTATTTAGTGCGGAGATAGCGAATTATGCAGCAGAACTGTATCCAGACAGAGCTTACCTGAAAGATCTCGTTTTCATCAATTTGTATACAACGGCGATACCTTTTTACCTCGCTCTTTATCAGACGCTTCAACTCTTAAGCTATATTGACATGGACAAAGCGTTCTCGGAATTGTCGGTCAAGGCTTTAAAGAATATAAAGCACTGTGCGTTTGCAATCAGTATCCTTTATGTGACGGGCCTGCCGCTGTTCGGTCTTCTGGGGGAGGCGGATGACGCCCCAGGTGTCGTGCTGATCGGCAAGGTCATGATTTTTGCATCAATGGCGGTCGCGGTTTTTGCTGCCGTTCTCCAGAAGTTTATAATGTACCCTATAGAATG
>DHGV01000057.1 GCA_002402945.1 Pelotomaculum sp. UBA4789 | reverse complement strand
GATATTTTGTCGAAAAAAGGGAGAGATTGAAGTGAAGGCAACGGGCATTGTTAGAAAAGTGGATGAGCTCGGGCGGGTAGTATTACCCATAGAATTGAGGCGCACCTTAAGCATTGCGGTGAAAGATCCTCTGGAGATCTTTATTGATGGTGAGCATGTTATCTTGAAGAGGTATGAGCCTGCTTGTACCTTTTGCGGCAGTGCAGACGATATAATCTACTTTCAAGGGAAGAACGTCTGTGGGGAGTGCGTCACAGCGATACACGAAAACGTAAAAGCATAATAGTACTAAAAATAAACCCTCGGAGGGTTTATTTTTTTGTCCCGCCGAGGAAAGCCAGGGGGGAAATCAGCTATTTATATGCCTCCCCTGATCAGATATAATATCAAAGGAACTTAAAAAAACCAGGCAGGGAAGTGTTTAATCTTGCAGGACTATACTGTTATCGCAGTTGTCACGGAATACCTGGATGTGGTCAAATATGACGCGGGTGATAATGACTATGGCTTGTTGTTCGCCGCTGGGTCTGCCGCCATGTCGCAGACCATAAATTTCGCGGCCAAAAACGACGCTGACGCGATTTTCAAGGGCGTTATGATGGCCAAGGAAAAGGGGTTCTTTTAAATTCGCGGTTTAAGCTTTTCTGGAGGGAAGGGGCGTTGCGCCATGAAATTTGAAAAATGCCTGGACTACCATTGCAGCAGCGTGCAAAGTGAGGTTAAGGTGAAGATTATAGTCCATCTGGCTGAAAGATGGTGCGGTTATGACATCGTGAGGCTCAGCGAGTGCCAGGGCAGAGCAGCCTGCGGTGTTGGACGGTGTGAATATATAAACACGGAAGAAGAAAAGGCATTTGACCAGCTGATCGCAGATTATCACAAACAGATGGATACCAGGGATGAGATCAGGGACAAGCTGAAATATTCAAATCAATAAACATAAGTCAAAATAAAAAAGACAGAAGTTGGAAATCAAATGATTCGCTCGTCTCAGAAAAAAACGGGGGTGCACCAGGCCTGGGGATTAATCGCCGGCGTCAGCCTCCTGGCATTGTTTGGCAAGCTATCGGGGGACCTGGTAGCACAGGATCTGAATGCGTTTGACACGCTGATTGGCAATTTTATCCGCAGCTATGCCAGCGAGTCGCTGACCGTGCTGGCAGTGATGATCACCAATATGGGTTCTGCCGCCTTTGAAATCAGCCTGCTGCTGATCGCAGGCGGTTACATGTATTTTTATATGAAACAAACCAGGGAACCGCTGATGCTGGCTGTATCCCTGGCGTTCACCTGGCTGCTGAATAATCTGCTGAAAATAATTTTTCAGCGCACGCGGCCGGACATACTGCACCTGGTTGCAGCCGGCGGCTTCAGCTTTCCCAGTGGTCATGCCATGATTGCTACGGCATTTTACGGCATGCTTGGTTATATAATCTGGTCACACCTGCGGCAGAGGTCAAGGCCAGCCTGGTATGTGATGCTGCTGACATTCTGCCTGGTTATAGCCATCGGCGCCAGCCGCGTCTATTTGGGCGTCCATTATCCAAGCGACGTGGTTGCCGGGTTCGCCGCGGGCGGGGTATGTCTGCTGGCTTGTGTGCTCACCCTCAGGGCGCTCAGGCGCAGCAGGGGCTGAAATTTAAATGAGGCCGAGATAATTCGGCCTCATTTTGTTTTTATGGCTGCGGGCGGAGTGATATGGTTATGCCACCAGCTGTTAATTTTTTCCGGAAGATGCAAAGGCCCGGTGAATCCAAGCAGCAGCACCCTTGTAAACCAAAACCGTTCTAACAACAAGGCGGCCAGGACAGCGGGTACAGCCAGACCGATCAATACAAAAGCTATTGGTCCGTAAGTATAGTTGTAATAATTGTGCAGGATTATATTTACTGGTAGGTGGAGGTACATAATAGGCAGTGAATACCTGCCCAGGAGCGCCAGGGTATTGCCTGCTATAAAAGCAGTGCATTTCTGGCTGCAGGCGATAAGCACGACTGACATGACGATGGGCACGGATAAATCCATCAGCAAGGTGCTGTAAGTACCGTACTTAAGATTTATTGAATATTTGAACAGCCCCAGCAGGCCGTAAAATATAAGGGCTACACTGACAGCTGCCGAAGCTGCGGTGACCGTGGTGTTTACGCGTTTTAAAACCTCCCGGGCATAAAAGCCGAAGGCGTAATAAGCCAGTGCAAACAGGGCGACATCAATGTTCCAGGGGATCACATACTGGTTGGTAAAAGCGATGAAGGGTGCGTAATGAACCAGGATAAAAGCAATTCCGACGATCGACAAACAAGCAGCGCTGGATTTGAAGGCCTTGTGGACAAAGGCAAAGGCGATTTGGGTAGTATAAAGGCAGGTAACAAACCAGAAAATCACGTAGAAACCGCCGGTATATCTGCCGCCGGGGTAAAAATTAAAGGCGAAGCAGTCGGCAATTTTATGATAGTCCAGGTTTTTGTTGCCCAGGTAATATTCTGTGACGACAATGATGGCCATGAAGGATATGTACGGCAGCAGCAGCTGGCAGGTACGCCTGACAGACCAGTTTATAAACGACGGCCAGTCTTCCTGCGGTTTGAACAAATACCCGCTGATAATAAAGAAGAGGGGCATGTGGAACCAGTAGAGATAACTGGCGGCATTGCTTCCGGAGTGCCCTGCCGCAACTGCGATTATGCCCAGACCTTTGGCGATATCAACCCATTTCTGCCTGTTGTTTAAATCAGACGTGTATATCACTCCAGATAGTTTTTCCCTGTTATTCGACAATAAAAAACAGGCCCCTCTTTTTTTTAAAAAAGGATAAGTTTAAATCATCGCGAAATATTAGTTTTATACATGAGAGGGGTGTTTCTGTGAACTGGCTGTTGATATTTTCAGCTTTGGTAGTCCTGGTGTCGATAGCGGGCATGTTCCATGCCATAAAAAACAAAAAAACAAAAATGGGCTGGATTTTAATGCTCGTGGCAGGTATCTATGGGGTCATAGTTTTTTCAATGAAGTATACGGGTTAAACGTTGGGTTAAAGACAGGTTGACAGGGCCAGTCCGGTTATGCTAATCTATATTCTGCGGGGATTTATAGATATTAGCCAAGCGTACGCAGAACGCTCGCAGTCCTTGACAAATCAAATTGTTATAGTAAAATATCAATATGCGGAAGTAGCTCAGCGGTAGAGCATCGCCTTGCCAAGGCGAGGGTCGCGAGTTCGAATCTCGTCTTCCGCTCCATTTTATTTGGCGACATAGCCAAGTGGTAAGGCAGAGGACTGCAAATCCTCCATCCCCCAGTTCAAATCTGGGTGTCGCCTCCAGCTTATAAATAAGCCTTTTCCTGTAAGGGAGGAGGCTTTTATTATTATAATGTAAAGATTTTAATGTTTTATCTGAAGGTTGTTAGGTTTAATAGAACCTCCGGGCTCATTTATATATCGTTTATGTTTTAGTTTTAGTAAAGGACAAACCATCTAAATGTCGAAGTATTTGAGAAACATTTTAAGGGGGCGTAAAAAATAAACGAAAAAATGGCTGAAATAGCACGATTAGCTACTGATAGCAAACTTAGCAACCAAGAAATCCTTTTTTTTGTAAAAGAGGTAGATCAGGGTACAAGGGAAAAGGTTTGCCTGGAGATTGATCAAAAGGTAAAAGAAAGCCATTTGCCAATTAGCGAAGCTTTTTCTTTAATAAGAAATGATTTTAACCAAACTGCCACTAACTACAATATGGATCAAGCAGTTTTGTTTTGGATTTATATGGAGTGGTTAAATAAGCATGTAGTAAAAGTACAAATAAATAACTAAATATGAGCTCTGGGCTCTTTTCCTCTTGTATGGCATATTAAATTTTAAAAAATGATGGAATGTTGTTTGTAAAAGCAGAGGACTGCAAATCCTCCATCCCCCAGTTCAAATCTGGGTGTCGCCTCCAAAAAGAATAGCATTGGCAAGGATTCCGAGGATGGAATGCCTTGCCATTTTTGTTTTCTGAACTTTTTATAGTCAATATCCTCTTTTTTTGAGATTAAAGGTAACTACTCAGACTATCACCTGGGACTTAAAAACAAGGCAACTGTGCTCAGGTAATATTCAACTATAAGACTTCATCACAATTTGGGACAAAGGGATTACCCAGAAGAGCGTCCCGGATTGCCCCTAATACCGGAACAGAATTTTTCTTGACCGTAGAGATATAACCCCTGATCCGGCAAAATATCTTGGCGCCTTGAAGGGACCGGAATCCACCGGAAATCTTCTGTTGGACTTTGGTCATGCGTATGTCACGTTCCGCCTGATTGTTACCGAAGGGAATCCGAAAATCAAACATGAAGTTCAGCATCTCTGTTCGATATTTATCAAGCCGTTCCAGCAGGTTTCTCGCTTTGGTTTTTTTAAGCCTGCCCCGTTTGCCCTTGGGCCTCGGCCAGACTATGAAGAATGGGTTCTCATGATACCCGAGAGTGATGATGCTGCTGAAACTTCGCTCAAAATCAATAAGCTGGTCCATTTCCAGGCATGTCTTGGAATTATCCTTTGCTTCATCCACCGCTGCCTTGGCATTTAAGAGCAGATCATACATCTGCTGCGCCCAAGTTTGGCGCTCGTTTTCGATGACCCACTTCAGTTCTCTAAGGTGGTGGTCGTTGCAGAGACCTACGGTAATATGTCAA
>DHGV01000093.1 GCA_002402945.1 Pelotomaculum sp. UBA4789 | reverse complement strand
TATCCCGACCAGACTTTCCGCCCGCTTGGCCTGCTCAGCCGGGCGGAGGCGATAGTTGTCCTGGACGCTGCCCGTGCGGCGCGGGTTGGTTCGCCGGTTGGCCCGCCGGTGGGCGTTCCGCCGGTTGTCACACCCCCTGTGGTCACACCACCGGTTGTCACGCCTGTTGGTGGTGGCGGCGGCGGCGGAGGTGGCGGTGGCGGAGCTTCAGCGCCAACAGTAACTGCGGCGACCATTACTGTCAACGGCACTGATTATGACGCAGCAATTACCTCAGGCAAAAATGGCACGATCAGCTTTGCGGCGCTTGACCCGGCGGCGGTCCTTTCTGAGGGCAGAATAAATGTCAGCAGGGACTGCACACTGGAACTGACAATTCCCGCCAACAAGTTTCTGTCTTACGGTCTGGATATCAGCCAGGAGCTGACATCCGGATGGAACACGCTGGAGGTCTTCGATTACCTGGGCGACATATACCCGGCCGGGGGCTTTACCCTGGCCAAAATGAAAGATGTATTTGATAACAGCAGTGTGGTCACTTTCAGCGGGACTTTGACCGGCGCCAGCGCCAACAAAGCCACAGTATCCCTGGCAGTAACCCTGCCGTAGAAGCAGGGGGACGGTTCTCTTGCTTCCAGCGAAACGCGCCAGGGGACGGTTCTTGTGGCATGATTTGGCGGGTTAAAACCCGCCCTACAACGTCAGAACACAACCAGGAACAGGAACATCCCTGATTGTAGGTGCGGATTTATCCGCACAACATGAGACAAAATTCATCAAAAAAAGGAAGCAGGAGAACCGTCACCTTGCTTCCTTTTTTGCGTTGCTTGATATTGCTGCTGATATCGTCTATAATAATATTAAATATTAAATTAGACGGAGATTGCTGTGGGATACATTTACCGAAACGTAGAAACAACTATAAATAAAGCCGCTGCAATGTTTTCCACTGTTTTAATTACAGGAGCGAGGCAGGTTGGTAAAACAACTTTACTAAAACACATGAAAAGTGACATTACATATTTAACCCTCGATGATCCAATTTTACTTCAAAGTGCCCTTGAGGAAGCAGGCAGTTTTTTTAAAACAACACCACCGCCTGTAATTGTTGATGAAATCCAGTATGCGCCGAACTTATTCAGCTACATTAAAATGAGCGCGGATGAAAGCGGCAAAAAAGGGCAGTTTTTTCTGACAGGCTCGCAGCAGTTTAAAATGATGAAAAATGTCAGTGAGAGTCTTGCAGGCAGGATTGGCATTATAAATTTACTGGGTTTATCCCTTCGTGAAATTAAAAATGATACTTTTAATGAGATCTTTGTGCCCACAGAAGAATACTTTGAGAAAAGAAAAATATCAGCCAGGCAGATGGGCTATAAAGAAATATGGGAGATTATCCACAAAGGCTCAATGCCCGCTATGTATGCAGATGAGCTTGACTGGCAGATGTTTTATGCTGCCTACACCAAAACATATATCGAGCGTGATGTGAGAGATTTAACACATGTCGGCGATGAACGAAAATTCATTAAGTTCATGACATCTATGGCAAGCAGGACTTCCCAAATGCTGAATTTGTCAGCAGTGGCTAATGAGGTAGGAATAAGTGTGCCTACAGCTGACAGGTGGCTTTCAATCATGATTTCGTCAAACATCATGTATTTACTGCAGCCTTATTATAATAACATCATGAAAAGAGCGGTGAAAACGCCAAAGCTTTATTTCCTCGATACCGGGCTCGCTGCATATCTTACAAAATGGAATACACCGCAGGTGCTTGAAGCTGGGGCTATGGCAGGAGCATTTTTTGAGACCTTTGTAATGGCTGAGGTACTAAAAAGCTATTACAATGCAGGGGTTTCAGACCCGTCGCTTTTTTATTACCGGGATAAGGATACAAGAGAAATTGATCTGCTGATAGAGCAGAATGGTACGTTCCATCCTGTTGAAATCAAAAAGACTGCCAATCCGGGCAAGGAGCATATCAAGAGCTTTTCCGTGCTTGAAAAAAGCAAAGGTGTGACGGTAGGCGCCGGGGGGGTTATTTGTCTGTATGACAAAAGCGTTCGGATTAATGAGCAAAATGTTACCATCCCTGTGACCTGGTTGTAAGGCGGCTGTTTAGCGAAAATGGTTTAGTACAATGTGGGGGCGGTTAACTTTGAACAGGATGCTGACGGCCGGCGGTTGTTATATGTACCTGGTGAAAGAGTGATGAAAGTATGGCGGTGAAGAGCCCGCTCAAGCTGACCCTGTCCTGGCTGGCTGTGCTGCTGCTGATGCTGGCCATCTTTATTTTTTCCGCGTAGCCGGCTGATATCTCCAACAGCAACAGCGTATCCGTAGTCGCCTGGGTGGTGGAAACGGCGGCGAAGCTGACCGGGGCACAGATGCCTGAGCCGGAAAAGCTGCAGCTGATCATCCGTATCAACAATGTGGGCCGGGAGTATATGCACGGGGTGGTGTTCCTGGCGCTGGGCCTGCTGGTGCAGAACGCTTTAACGCAGAGCGGCGCCAGGGGCATGAGGGCGCCGGCGCTGGCCCTGGCCATCTGTGCGGCCTACGGCCTGACGGACGAGGTCCACCAGCTGTTTGTCCCCGGCCGGGCTTTCCAGGTCAGCGACCTGGCAATGGATACCGCCGGCAGCATCACCGGCATTGCCGCGGGGTGGTTTGTGTATAACACCAGGCGGGGAAAGTCGCGATAGGGCGGAAGGGGAAAAAGCAGTTAAAGTGCGGCTGAAGCCGCACCTGCAGTTTAAAAATTTGGGATGAGATCCTTCGCTGTCGCTCAGGATGACAGAAACGCTCATGAAAACGTGACAAAGAGACGGTTCGAGACCACTGAAAAACACCTAATAAAAAATAGCAAAAATACAATTAAATGCCTGTCGAAACAGAACTGAAAAACCCCCTTTATGATATAATGAATGCAGCGCAAACAATAAATCTAAGGGGGTTTTCAGGTGCTTAGGACTGGTCCCAAACAATTAAGTAATGTAGGTTCGATTTCAATCGAACAAGGCGCTTTAGCGCCTGGATTTTAGGATCATTGAAACATCTGTGCGAATAAATTCGCACCTGCAGTTTCGTGGCCGGAATTGGTGATTTTAGTAGCGACAAAAGAAAGGTTATATCCAAATGCGAATTATTTAGCTAAATTTTCTAACCTGGAGACTCTTGAAACGAGGTAGCGGGTGTCTGTTTCAATCCTGTCAAACCTTTCGTCAAAGTGGGTTTTGAGGTCTTTGATTTGCTCCCCTCTTAAGTTGTGACCGTCAAACAGAACGCTGATTTTTTCGATGACTTCATTTTCCATGCGGACTTCAAGCTTATCAACCTTGTTTTCTAACATTTTCTGACCCAGCTTTAAATCACCTACATCTTGGGTTAGCACATCCTGGCCGATTCTCAGCTCATCAAGGCCGGATCGCAGTTCGACCTGGCCGGTTATCAGCACATCCACGTCGGTTCGCAGTTCGACCTGGCCGGTTCTCAGCTCATTCATGTCAGTTCGCAGCTCAACCTGGCCGGTTCTCAGCTCATTCATGTCAGTTCGCAGCTCATTCATGTCGGATCGCAGTTCATGTTGACCGGTTCGCAGTTCATCCTGGCCGGTTCTCAGTTCATGTAGTTCCTGGCGTACAGGATTCAGTTCCTCCTGTATCACAGTGCGGATGGTATCGGCTAATTCTTTATTGTCAGGCATCGTTGGCGGTCTCCTTTTCATCAGGTTCGCTTCTGCCATTATATCCCAGATTTATATGCCAGTCAATATATATTAACTATTCGTAATGCAGCCACATGCTGATGATTTTAACAATACGTTCTTCTTGATGAACTTCGTAGACCACACGGTGCTGCCGGTTTATCCGTCTTGAATAAGCGCCAATTAAATCGCCGATGAGTTTTTCATAGGGCGGGTAATCGGCAAAGGGATTTTCTTTAAGCGTTTCAAGGATGCTTTTTATTTTATCTGAGAAACCAGCTTCAAAAGCAATCCCCTTGTCCTTCAGTGCTTGTTTTGTGTAGAGGATTTTATAAGGTTCACTCATCGTTATCCTCCGCCAAATCTGCCAACGGGGTATTTAATCCGCGTAAAATTTTCTCGCGCATGCCCGGAATGGATGTCAGATACAGCGTTTCTTGAATCGAGCGGTAGTCCTCTTCAGAAATAACCACGACATTCCCGGCTTTGCCGGTTACATAAATAGGATCGTGCGTTACGACCACATCTTCCATAATTTTAAAAAAGTTATTTCTGGCCGTTGTTGCATTGATAATAGGCATTTTTACACCTCCCTAATGTACGCAATAACGTCGTTTATCATGTACATATTGTACGACATATTAAGTGTAATTGTCAACATGGTTATAGGATTGTCTGCTGCAGTGTTTTGATGAGATTTGCTTACCGGAGGGCATATGATCAGGAAATTTCTTAAGGTTA
>DHGV01000001.1 GCA_002402945.1 Pelotomaculum sp. UBA4789 | reverse complement strand
GTTTCGGATGTGTCCCCTTTCCGCTAAAAAAACGCTCCTCATTGAAGCGTCGGAAATGAATGGCGAGCCAGCCAGGGGGACGGTTCCCAGCCAGGGGGACGGTTCCGGTGGCTTATTTCTAAAAATTCTAAAAACGGCCACAAGAACCGTCCCCCTGGCGCATTTTTGCTTACAGTAGTGAGAGCCCGTGCTCGTGATCATTATCCTGCCTGTTTTTTGGATGCCTTCTTTGCTCCTGCACAAACGGGATTCAATCGAGGCGCATCTGACGATTGTGTTCACGGCGCTCGCAGTCGCGCGTCATATCGAAGCTCGGACTGGAATCAGCATCAAGAAGTTCGTCAGAACGCTTGAACCCGTCCGCACCGGTGTCGTTTCGGTTGGAAGTGACACGTTTGAACTAAAGCCGGAAATCCCGGATGCAGCTTCGTTGCTTATCAAGATTTTGTCGTCCGGTTAAAGTATGCACTAATTCGGTCAAGTCAGGTGTCACAAGATCCGTCCCCTTGTCACGCTTTTCCTCTTGCTTCAACTGGTGGGCAAATGAAAAACCCCACGAGGAATATTCCCCGTGGGGTTTTGGTCTTTATTATTCTGACGTCCGACATCCGACGACCGATGACCGTTACCGTCCGGCTGCCACATGGACCATTTCCTGGTGATCCGGGTCAATGCTGTCTGTGCCGTGGGTGCGGCTGTTCAGGAAGTGCAGGTCGAACATGCCATCAAAGTCGTTGCCGTAGATGTCCTGGCTGGTGCCGTGCGGCATTCCCGCCATAGAGCAGGCTACAGGCTGACCGTCCAGCCAGATGATGGCGGCCCTGCGATCCCAGCTCCACTCGCCGCCGAAGATATCCTTCATAATAGCTGAATCATCGGCAGTCAGTGGTTCGCAATCAGCGTGGTTTTGTCCAAACAGGTGGTGGATGCGGAACTTGCGTCCCGTTTCAAAATCCTGAAGGGTTACATTGCTGCCCATCGGAAACATATCATTGATATACTTCCATGCAATCAGTTCACCATATGTGCTGTCCGAATCCTCATAGGCCGCGGTACTGCGGGATACGGAACCCCTGCTGATCTCCTGGTATGCTGAAGCGCTGCCGGGTACAGACAGCACCTGCCCCACCTGGAGAAATTCTGAATCCAGGCCGCTGGCTGATAGTATTGCTTCAACACTGGTACCAAAGTTGCTGGCAATTGACCACAGGTTGTCACCGGAAACCACTGTGTAGCTGAATGACTCGCCGGAATAGGCGGTATTGGTTTCAGTAAAATATGTGTCCGGCACATCAGTGCCAGGTACAACAATCTGTTCACCGATCTGCAACGCTTCAAAATCCACGCCGGGGTTGGCTGATTGAATTGAATCAACGTCAGCCCCCAGTTTTTCGGCAATAGTCCAGAAACAGTCACCTTCAACGACTGTGTAGGGGGAGGCATACACGATGGCTGCCCCCGTCAGGCTAACACCGATAAATATTAATAGAAACAGCAAACTCGGCAGTAAAAAGCGTTTAAAATTTTTAACTACTCTCATTTTCGCCCCCTTAAAAAAATGTTTTAGTATATTACCTGTCAGGGTAAATTTCGAGACGGTATCACCCGGCAGCACGGCGATCGTGGCAAAAACGACTGGAAAAGCCCAGTTGATTTGCTTTAGACCCGTTGCTTTGCGTCTCCAACTTTCGTATGGATTTGCCCTTTTCAGGTAATAGCTTTCTTAATTCTTCACGGCCTAATATTTTTCCTCTATGTTCCTAATATTTATAAACAAAAGAACCATTTAAAATATTTATCGGTTATAATGTTTTTGACTTTAGATGCACCGGAGCCGTTACGTGACCTATATTATTTGTGGGATAATTTATAGTATGGTAATATAAAAAAGATGATCAGGCTCGGAGGGATAGGCATGCAGGTTCAGGAAAAGGTAGACAGCATAGTCCGATGGCTAAAGTCCATACTTGCCAATTCCGGGGCTAAGGGATTTGTCCTTGGCCTCAGCGGGGGCATTGATTCAGCAGTGGCAGCGGCTTTATGCAAGCGTGCCTGTCCCGACATGACACTGGGTGTGATGATGCCCTGCTACAGCGATCCCCAGGATCTCCTGGATGCCCGGTTGGCAGCGGATGCGTTCCGCCTGCCGGTGGAAAAAATTGTTCTGGATGAGGTCTTTGAAACGTTTGTCAGGGCGCTGACCGGTGAGCCGTATGACAGATCAAAAAAAGATCTCAGCATTGCCAACATCAAACCTAGGCTGCGCATGACCACGCTCTATTTCCTGGCTGCCCGCCGGAAGCTGCTGGTGGTTGGCACCGGCAATAAAAGCGAGATCATGATTGGTTATTCTACCAAATACGGCGACGGTGGGGTTGACCTGCTTCCGATTGGCAGTCTGGTCAAGGCGGAAGTGCGTGAGTATGCCCGCTTCCTGGGTGTGCCTCAGGAGATTATCGACAAGGCGCCGTCAGCCAGCCTGTGGGCGGGACAAACCGACGAGGCTGAAATGGGCTTCACCTACGAGGAGTTGGATCGCTACATCCTAAAAGGAGAGGGCAGCCCGGAAACCAGGGCCATTATTGAGGGCATGATTAAGCGTAGCGAACACAAAAGAATGCTGCCGCCTGTACCGCCACAGTAAGACGGTAATTTATGATCTTAAATGAAAACATTAAGCGCTCAGCGCTTTTTTCTTATATTACATTTACTTCCTTAAAGGAGGATCACAATGTCCGGTCATTCAAAGTGGGCAACTATCAAACGTAAAAAGGCGAAAACTGACCAGCAGCGAGGTAAAGTATTTACCCGCATAGCGAAAGAAATTATCCTTGCCGCACGCCGGGGGGGTGCTGATCCCGAGGGCAATGCGCGTTTAAAGGCGGCTATTATGAGGGCAAAGGAAGCCAACATCCCGAATGACAATATCATGCGTGCCGTCCAGAAGGGAGCAGGGGAGACAGGCGGAGCCAATTACGAGGAAATAACATACGAAGGTTACGGCCCGGGAGGTGTGGCTGTTATGCTTGATATCATGACCGACAATCGCAACCGCACCGCGGGGGAAATAAGGTTTATCTTTTCAAAGAACAGCGGCAACCTGGGAGAAACAGGCTGTGTGGCCTGGATGTTTGAAGAAAAAGGGATTATCGTTGTGGAGAAGGCTGAAAACGAGCTGACGGAAGACGACATCATGCTCGAGGCCATTGAAGCCGGCGCCCAGGACTTCAGCGTTGAGGATGACTCCTATGAAATAGTTTGTGATCCTGCCGGCCTCCAGGCTGTGAAAGAGAGCCTCGAAAAGGCAGGGGTTAAGATCGCCACGGCTGAAGTAACCCTGGTACCGCAGACTACTGTCAGCCTGGAGGGTGAAAAAGCTGAGCTGATGATCCGCCTGATGGATGCGCTGGAAGACCATGACGATGTACAGAACGTCTATGCTAATTTTGAGATTGAAGAATAAGAGATATCTGACCACTCAAAAAAAGGATTGCCCCCTCTTTCGTAGAATAATTCAGGTAAAGGGGGTGGGAACACATGTTCATCATGGGTCTTGATCCTGGTACTGCTATTACCGGCTACGGTTTGGTCAAATACGACGGCAGCAAATTTTCCCTGGTGGACTGCGGCTGCGTTCGGACGAGCCCCGAGTTCCCCCTGTCCGAGAGGCTTCAAACTATTTACTCGGAGCTGACTGGCGTGATCAGGCTTTATAAACCGGAACAATTTGCCGTCGAGGAGCTCTTTTTCAATAAAAATGCGCGCACCGCGCTTGCTGTTGGGCATGCCAGGGGAGTCGCCATGCTGGCGGCTTCAAACTCCGGCCTGCCTGTTTTTGAATACACTCCCCTCCAGGTCAAACAGGCTGTGACAGGCTTCGGCCGGGCTGCGAAAACACAGGTCCAGTTCATGGTAAAAACAATTCTCGCGCTGCCTGAAGCGCCAACCCCGGATGACGTGGCTGACGCGCTGGCGGTGGCTATATGCCACGGGCAGCTATATTCATGGGTGAGGAAGATAAAATGATAGCATTTATTAAAGGGAAGCTGGCTGACATCCAGGCGGGTTCAGTTGTGCTCGATGTCGGCGGGATCGGGTATAGGGTGCAGGTACCTTTATCAC
Organism: Pelotomaculum sp. UBA4789; assembly: GCA_002402945.1. GTDB lineage: Bacteria > Bacillota > Desulfotomaculia > Desulfotomaculales > Pelotomaculaceae > Syntrophopropionicum. The sequence continues at coordinate 67,561 of DHGV01000001.1, read as the reverse complement.
TGCAGTACCGCCTGCCGGCCCAGGGCAGTGAGTTTATGCTGCATACCAGCCTGGTAGTCAGGGATGATGGATTTTACCTGTACGGCTTCCAGAGCGAAAGCGAACTGGGTTTCTTTTTAAAGCTGCTGAACGTATCAGGTGTCGGGCCTAAGGGGGCCCTGGCTGTCCTGTCTATCTACACGCCATCTGAACTTGGCAGGGCCATCGCCGGTGAAGATATCGCCCTGCTGACCAGGGTGCCAGGTATCGGCAAAAAGACGGCCGGCAGGATCGTCCTCGAATTAAAAGACAAGGTAGCTGGCCTGATCACTGCTGCAGATCCTGAGAGTATTGGTATTGGCCGGGAGATAGATGCTTTGGACGCGCTGGAGGCTCTGGGCTATTCGCCTGTGGAGGCCCGCAGGGCAGTGAAAGAAGCGCTCTCTGGCTTGGAAAACCCGCAGGTGGAGCAGTTGGTTAAAAGCGCCCTGCGCCTGCTGATGAAGAAGTAAATTATAATAAAATTTTGAGGTGCATAATTATGGAGGAAAGGCTGATCTCAGCTGCCGTCCGTCCGGAGGACTTTGAGGCAGACTTAAGCCTGCGCCCCCACAGGCTGGACGAGTACATCGGGCAGGAAAAGGTCAAAGAGATGATCTCTATCTTTATCCAGGCAGCCCGCGGGCGGGATGAAGTCCTTGATCATGTCCTCCTGTTCGGACCCCCCGGCCTGGGGAAAACAACCCTAGCCAACATTATCGCCTATGAAATGGGTGTGAGCATCAGGACCACGTCCGGTCCGGCCATTGAGCGGCCAGGCGACCTGGCAGCCATCCTGACCAGCTTGTCCCAGGGAGATATTTTGTTCATCGACGAGGTGCACCGTTTGAGCCGGACAGTTGAAGAAGTGTTATACCCGGCGATGGAGGACTATGCTCTGGACATAGTGATCGGCAAAGGGCCGGGTGCACGCTCTCTCAGGTTGGAGCTGCCGCGTTTTACCCTGGTTGGGGCGACTACCCGCGCCGGCCTGCTGACATCACCCCTACGGGACCGTTTTGGTGTGATTACCCGGCTGGATTACTACCTGCCTGAAGAGCTGGTGCTCATTGTTACCAGGACAGCTGGTATACTTGGGGTGGAGATAACACCGGAAGGAGCCTTTGAAATCGCCAGCCGCTCCAGGGGTACGCCCAGGGTAGCCAACAGGCTGTTAAAGAGGGTTAGAGACTACGCCCAGGTTAAGGCGGACGGTATCATCACCCTTGAGGTGGCAGCTGAAGCACTCAAGTTTCTGGAAGTCGATGCGCTGGGATTGGATCATGCTGACAGGCGGCTGCTGCTGACCATAATTCAAAAATTTGAAGGCGGGCCGGTTGGCCTGGATACACTGGCGGCGGCCACCAGTGAAGAGTCTGAAACACTGGAGGACGTTTATGAGCCTTACCTGCTGCAGCTCGGCATGCTGGCCAGGACTCCCCGCGGCAGGGTTGCCACGCCTTTAGCTTATCAGCACCTGGGTTTGGAGTGCGGGGCAAAGAACACAAAACAAGAGACCCTGTGGTAGATATTGGGGACATTCCTCCGGCACCAGAGGAATGCCTGCTAGAGAGGTGTGTCCCCATTGCTCTGACTGGTAACATTAAACGATAAAAGTATCAGGAGATACCACACTATGAAAATTTTGCTACACACCTGCTGCGGGCCCTGCTCGATCTATCCCGTGGACTGCTTAAGGGATGAGGGCATGGAGGTTACAGGCTATTTTTTCAACCCCAACATCCATCCCTATACTGAATTTATCAAGCGGAAAGAAGCACTGGGAAAGTATGCCGCTGAAATTGACCTGGAAATGATTTTTGACTCCGGCTATAATCTGGAGGAATTTCTCAGGGGCGCTGTTTACAGGGAGTCACAACGCTGCCGGGTATGCTATGCCCTGCGTTTGTACCAGGCTGCACAGGAAGCCAGAAGCGGTGGATTTGACTGCTTCAGCACCACCCTTTTGGTTAGCCCCTACCAGAAGCACGAGCTGATCCGGGAAATCGGCCAGGCCGCGGCAGTCAAACACGGCATAACATTTTATTATGCGGATTTCCGTCCCGGCTACAGGGAGGCCACGGCACGGTCCAGGACAATGGGCATGTACCGACAGCAGTACTGCGGTTGCATCTACAGCGAAAAAGAACGCTATTGCCCGCCCGGGAAAAAGGATGTGAAGGTTTGATGTGGGAGTCTCTCGGCAGGATGCTCCTCATTATCGGCGCCATCATGCTGGTGCTGGGGGGGCTGATGCTGGCTGGCGGCAGGTTTTTTGGCTTGGGGCGGCTGCCCGGCGACATATTTATCGAGAGGGGAAACTACAGTTTTTATTTTCCAATCGCGACGTGTATCATACTGAGCATCCTACTGACACTGATTCTTTATATTATCCGCCGGTAAGCCGGGCATAGGCTCCGGTTTTTTTGCTAGAGAAGGAAATCGCCCTAATCCGCCGAATTTTGTCGGGATGAGATGATTATTACCAGCGGAGGTAAAATGTGAAATTAAATACTTTTAAAATGTATCTAATAGCTATCTCCGCCCTCCTGTGCGTGTTTTTTCAGGCTGGTGAGGCATGCGCCGCTGCTGCCGGCACAATCCGGGCGGCGCTGGTCAGCGGGGCTGAAACCCTCGACTTTCAAGTCAGCGGAAACTATGAAATAGTCGATCTGGCAACGGATAAAGTGCTGGCTGAGCTGAAAAAAGGTGAAACCTGCCAGGTGGAAATTAAGGGCAGCCGCATAGCGGTTAAAGGCAGGCAAGCCAGTTTCAGCTCTTTTAAAGGCCCGGTCGAGGTGCGCGAATCAGATTCCAGCGCTGCTGTGATCAGCGCCAGCGGAGTGGTGAAAGACCTGGGTTTAGAAAAATTAATGGTAATCAACGGTAACGGAAAGACTGTTTCACTGCAGACGACTGTAAACCCGGCGATCAGGGCAGCCGGCAGGATGATAGAATTCAAGGGCAGCAGCGGCTTAAACCTCATTACCCTGACCAGCAGCTCAGGCAGCAAGAGATACCGAGGCGGCCTGGAGTTCTGCCTGGAGGCAGGTAAGCTGACCGCAGTTAACATAGTGAATATTGAGGACTACCTGCGCGGTGTTGTCCCCTCCGAAATGCCCAGCGACTGGCCGGCAGAGGCTTTAAAGGCACAGGCGGTAGCGGCACGGAACTATGCCCTGCAGAGTGTCGAAACTACGCGCGGTGACACATTTAATGTGTATAACACCATGACGAGCCAGGTTTACGGCGGCTATGACGCCGAAACTGCTGCCGCCAACAAGGCCGTTGAAGGGACACGCGGTATTGTGATGCTGTCAGGGGGCAAGACAGTGTCCGCCTTTTTCCACTCCAGCAGCGGCGGCTTCACGGAAAACAGCGAAGACGTCTGGAGCGGCAGGCTATCCTACATCAGGACAAAAGAAGACCCCTATGATAAAAACAGCAAGCACTATAACTGGGAGGTCACCTACAGTGCCGATCAGGTAAGGGACAAGCTGGCTGCGTCCGGCTATAAATTCAGCAAGGTCACCGACGTCGTTGAGCTGGAGCGCACATCATCGGGCGCCAGGGTTATGGAGATCGCCGTAAAAGGTACAGGGGCGGATGGGAAGTCCTTGCGGGTTGAAATCAAGAACGCTGATAAAGTGAGGTCTGCGCTCGGCCTGAAAAGTGCGCTGTTCAAATTTACCAATAAATATGACAGCAGAGGTAACCTGACCGTCATAGGGTTTAAAGGCAGCGGCTGGGGGCACGGGTTGGGGATGTCTCAGTACGGGGCCCGCGGCATGGCCCAGAAAGGCTATGATTACCAGGAGATTTTGAAATACTATTATTCGGGAATTAAATTTGCTGATGACTACGGCCGCTGACAATTTAACTTTTAAGCAAACAAATTGACCGGACTTGCAGGATTATTAGGATTTACAGGATTAATTCAAAAAGATTACGGATTTGATTTTTATTAATCTTTTGCCCTTGAGTATGGTGAATAATGGAATTTCAAATAATTAAATTTAAATCCAGTTAATCGATTTAAATCCTGTTAATCATGTCAAATTGTTTTATTTATTATTTTTTCCGGCTATTTTAGCAGACCGGGGAATTTTAGGAGCTAACTGATACAAGTGGATATTTCTGATTTTGATTATTACCTGCCACAAGATTTAATTGCCCAGGAGCCTGTTACGGACAGGGATGCTTCACGGCTGATGGTGGTCCGTCTGGACAGGGAGGATTTTGAACACCGCAGTTTTACGGATCTGTGTGATTACCTGGAACCAGGGGACACCCTGGTGATCAACGATACGAAAGTTATCCCTGCCCGGCTGTTGGGGAGCAAGCAAAACACCGGGGCCCGCGTAGAAGTCCTCCTGCTTAAGCAGTTGGATGCCAAACGATGGGAGGCCCTCGTCCGGCCTGGCAAAAAAGTCAGGGCAGGCGCCACAGTGATTTTCAAAAAAGATCTGCTGGCGTGCAGGATACTGGAAGACACTGATTACGGCGGACGGGTAGTTGAGATGGATTTCGAGGGCCCCTTTGAAGAGATTCTGGATGAGCTGGGTGTGATGCCGCTGCCGCCTTATATCAAGAAACCTCTTTTGGACAAGGATCGATACCAGACTATCTATGCCCGGCTGGCGGGGTCGGCGGCAGTCCCCACGGCTGGGCTGCATTTCTCAGAGGAACTGCTGGAGCGGATCAGAAAAATGGGCGTCACTGTAGTGCCGGTGCTGCTGCATGTCGGGCTGGGCACCTTCCGGCCGGTCAAAGTGGAGGACATCACCAAGCACCGCATGCACGAGGAATATTATGAAGTCTCAGCGGATACAGCAGCGGCTGTTAACGCTGCCAGGGACTGCGGCGGCAGAGTCATCGCTGTCGGCACAACTACTGTCCGCTGCCTGGAAAGCGCTGCTGATGAATACGGCAGGCTTTGCCCGTGCTCCGGCTGGACCGGGATCTTTATCTATCCCGGCTATAAATTTAAAGTAATCAATGGCATGGTTACCAACTTTCACCTGCCGAAATCAACCCTGCTGATGATGGTCTCAGCCCTGGCCGGCAGGGAAAAAGTCATGGCGGCTTACAAGGAAGCTGTCGAGAAGCGGTACAGGTTTTTTAGTTTCGGAGACGCCATGCTTATTATATGAGGTACGGAGGATTCAATGGCCGTAAGCTTTACTGTTTTACATAGAGATAAAGAAAGCCGCGCCCGCCTGGGTATTCTACAAACTGCCCACGGCGCAGTAGAGACCCCTGTTTTCATGCCGGTCGGCACCCAGGCCACGGTAAAAACCATGACCCCGGAAGAAGTACATGATGTAGGCGGGAGGATAATATTAAGCAATACCTACCACCTGTACCTGCGGCCGGGCCATGAGCTGATCCGCGACGCGGGCGGGCTGCATCGCTTTATGCACTGGGACAGCCCGATACTGACCGACAGCGGCGGCTTTCAGGTCTTCAGCCTGGGGCCGCTGCGCCGGATTACAGAAGAAGGGGTCGTTTTTCGCTCGCATATTGATGGCTCAGAGCATTTTTTCAGCCCGGAAAAAGCGATGGAGGTACAGTCCGATCTCGGGTCAGATATCGCTATGGCCTTTGACGAATGCGCGCCCTACCCCAGCAGCCGGGAGTACACGCTGGAAGCGCTGGACCGGACAACCAGGTGGGCCGGGCGTTGTTTGGCGGTTCACCGGAGAGAAGGACAAGGCGTTTTTGGCATTGTCCAGGGCGGCATGTTTCCTGATTTGCGTGAAAAGAGCGCTCATGAACTTGTAGCACTCGATTTCCCCGGTTATGCCATCGGTGGTTTGAGTGTGGGCGAGCCAAAAGAATTAATGTACGAAATACTCGATCACACCGTGGGCTTCCTGCCTCAGGAGAAGCCCCGCTACCTGATGGGTGTGGGATCTCCTGACTGCCTGGTGGAGGGTGTCGCGAGGGGTGTCGATATGTTTGACTGCGTGCTGCCCACCCGGATCGCCCGCAATGGTTCCGTCCTGACCAGGCGGGGTAAACTGGTGGTGCGAAATGCACAATATGCCCGGGATTTTTCGCCGCTGGATCCTGACTGTGACTGTTATGCCTGCCGCAACTATACCCGCGCCTATATCAGGCATTTGATCAAGGCCGGGGAGGTGCTGGGCATCCGTCTGACCACCATCCACAACCTGCGCTTTTTATTTAACTTAATGGAAGAAATAAAAGAGGCTATCCGTGAGGCGCGTATGATCGAATTCCGGGATAAATTTCTCAGTATATATCAGGATGTCTAATATCTGATAAAATTCCCTTAAAAAAAAGGAATTCACAGCGCGCAAGAAGAAATAAAAAAAAGAAAGGAGGCCTGATAGTGGCTAATAATTCCCAGTTGATATCCCTGCTGTATATCGTTGGGCTGTTTGCTATACTTTATTTCCTGATGATCCGGCCCCAGCAGCAGCGTCAGAAAAAACACCAGGAAATGATCAGTAATATCAAGACAAACGACAAAGTGATTACCATCGGCGGGATCTACGGCACCATAGAAAAAATAAAAGATAATTCCATTATCCTGGAGGTCGCCGATAATGTCCGGATGGAGTTCCTGAAGACCGCTATCTCCCAGGTTGTAAACAGGGAAGAAGCAGTAGACAAGGGAACGCCGTAAAAAAAAGAGTAGACCGGCAGTCTACTCTTTTTCCTGAATTAGTGGATCTCATTACTTGGGTCATTTCTTCCGATATTATATTATAAAATTAAATGTATGCCCGGAGAGGGTATCACATCCCTGGTAGGGGGTTGTAACCGGTTATGGTAACCCTGGAAGATATGAAAAAAGACCCTGTGATCGACGCCTTTATCCGCAAAGGGAATAAATATCTGGGTGTGATGGGGTTTACAGAGCATAGTTACCGCCATGTAAGCCTTGTTTCCAGCATTGCCAAAAACGTAATGGAACGGCTGGGATACTCAGAAAGACAGGCAGAACTGGCCGCCATCGCGGGGTACATACATGACATCGGAAATGTGGTCAGCCGCAACGACCACGGCATATCCGGGGCGGTCATGGCCTACCCGATCCTGATGCAGATGGGGATGCACCCTGATGAAATAGCTACTGTGATTTCCGCGATAGCCAATCACGAGGAACAGTACGGCCATGCCGTAAACAGTGTGGCAGCAGCCTTGATCATTGGAGACAAGTCTGATGTGCACCGGTCCAGGGTCCGCAACCCTGATTTTGCGACTTTTGATATCCACGACCGGGTCAATTATGCTGTTGAACACTCTTTCCTCTGGGTCGCCGACGACAAGCGCACCATCACGATGGAATTGACGATTGACATTGATATCTGCCCGGTTATGGAATATTTTGAAATATTTCTGAGCCGCATGATCATGTGCCGGCGGGCATCAACTTTTTTAAAATGTAAATTTGAACTGGTGATCAACGGCGCCAAGTTACTATAGTTTAAGTTTTTGAATTATGGAGGTTGGAGATAAATGAAGTGGGATAAGATCCTGAAATTGGCTGGCATTGTACTGGTCGTGGCGATCATATCTGTCCTGGCCATCCGACCGTTAATTCCGGGGGTAAGCTGGATTCCTTTTACAAATTTAATCAGGCAGGGCCTGGATTTAAAAGGCGGCGTTTACGTGGTGCTTGAGGCTGTAGATACGCCGGAGGCGACTGTTACTGATGAAAGGGTAAAACAGGCGATGGCCATCATTGAAAACAGGGTCAACGCTTTTGGTGTTGCAGAGCCTATTGTCCAGCTGCAGGGCACACGGCGGATCATTGTTGAACTCGCTGGTGTGAGTGATCCGGATGAGGCAGTGCGAAATTTGATCAAGACAGCCTATCTGGAATTCAAGACGGAAGACGGCAAAACAGTCCTGACCGGCCGCCAGCTGAAAACTGCCCAGGAGGGTACTGGCCAGGGCGGCCAGCCGGAGGTTAACCTGGAGTTTGAGCCGGACGGCGCCAAAATATTCGCCGATGTCACCGCGGCAAACGTCGGCAAAAAGATTACTATAGTGTTAGATGGGGTAGTGGTGCAGTCGCCTACTGTGCGTGAGGCCATACCGAACGGCAAGGCGCAGATCTCTCCTTATGCATCGCTGGAAGAGGCCCATAACGTTGCTATCCTGCTGCGTTCCGGCGCCCTGCCGGTAAAAGTGGAAGTGATGGAAAAAAGGACGGTAGGACCGACCCTCGGAGCTGATTCGCTGCACAAATCTGTAGCAGCCGGGCTGGCTGGTATTGGTGTCATATTTTTATTCATGATCGGGTATTACCGGGTGCCCGGATTAGTGGCCAACCTGGCCCTAATCATCTACACCCTGATAGTTTTATTGATATATGCCGGGCTGCATGTAACAATGACCCTGCCCGGTGTGGCGGGCTTCCTCCTGTCGATGGGCATGGCCGTGGATACAAATATCATTATTTTTGAACGGCTGAAGGAGGAACTGTGGGCCGGAAAGTCGCTCCGGTCAGCCATTGACGCCGGATTTAAGCGGGCCTTTGTGGCTGTCCTGGATTCGCACGTAACCACGCTGATTGCCGGCATGATATTGTACTATTTCGGCACCGGGCCGATTAAAGGCTTCGGCATCACGCTTTCCATCGGTGTTATTGCCAGCCTGTTCACAGCTGTGGCCATGACAAGGTGGATCCTGCAGCTAGTTGCCGGCAGCAAATCGGCTTGGGACCTCAGGCTTTACGGGAAATAGGGGGTAGAAAAATAATGAACTTTAGAGAAAGCATGCCGTTTCACTTTATCAAGCTGCGTAAAATATGGTATACCATATCAATACTGATCATCATTCCAGGAATAATTTCCCTTTTCTTGCAGGGCCTAAACCTGGGAATCGACTTTACCGGCGGCAGCCTGCTGGATCTTAAATTCAGCTCTCCGGCCACAACTGAGCAGGTTAGAGGAGTGCTGGATGAGTTTGGCCTGGAAGGGGCGACAATTCAGCAGAGCGGTGAAGACAGTTTCCTGATCAGGACAAGGGAACTGACTGAAGAAGAGAGCACAGGCGTGCTCAGTGAATTCAACAGCAAGCTGAGTGAAGTGACCGTGCAGCGTGCCGAAAGGGTCGGGCCGGTGATGGGCAAAGAACTGATCTTCAAGGCTTTTCAGGCCCTGGCCCTGGCTTCCGTGCTGATCGTCATTTATGTCGCCTATCGCTTTGAATTCAAGCAGGGTATCGCGGCCATTCTGGCTGTGCTGCACGATGTCTTTCTGGTGGTGGGTGTGTTTTCTGTCTTCCAGCTCGAAATAGACAGCTCTTTCGTTGCCGCTGTCCTGACCATTGTCGGTTTTTCCCTGATGGACACGATCATCATTTTTGACCGGATCCGTGAAAACAGCATCTTAAAGAAGAAGGGCGATATTTTGGAGAACATCATCAACAGGAGCCTGTGGCAGACCATGTCCCGCTCGATCAACACAACAATGATGGTATTGGTCGTTCTGTTCGCGCTTCTACTGTTTGGCGGCGCGACCATGCGCAACATGGTCCTGGCTCTGCTGATCGGGATCACAACCGGGGCTTATTCCTCTATCTGTGTCGCCACCCCGCTGTGGTTCGACATCAAACGTTTGGATGGCAAAAACAGGCCCAAGTCAGCCAAACCAGCCAAAGCATAAAATAATTGTTAAAATTGGCGACATTTATTGGGGACATATCCTGGTTTCGGATGTGTCCCCATTCCTATGTCTGATAACACTTAACGACAACAGTATCATTATTAACATCCAGTTCATTCCCTGAAGCTGTGGGGCGGGCTAAAGCCCGCCAATGTGCGGCTGAAGCCGCACCTACAAGCGGTGCGCCCCATTCATTTAAATGTCCGGTCACACAGAACGACAGCAGTATCTTTACGAGAGCTTTAAACACAGATCTTCAAAGATACATAGAAAAACAACCGCCTTATTTCTTTAATTAATTTAAGCAGTGTACTGTCAGCCAGCGATAATTACGGTATCAGTTGACAGGTTATGGTTTATGTTAGATAATTTTTAAAATAATACTAATGAACGGGAGGGTTTCAACGTGGAATATAAACTCCTCTTAGCATCTGATGGATCAGACAACGCTGTCAGGGCCGCTGAATTTGCAGCGGAACTTGCCGCAGCCGCCCCTATTATCAAGATAACCGTTATGGTGGTAAATGATATATTGGAGCATATGAAATACTATTCACCTCTGCGCTCACCGGTAGTGCTCGAGGAAGTGGATGTTTTTTTTAAGGAAAAGGCACAGGAAGCCCTGGAAAAAACAATGGAAGTATTCGAAAAGCGCGGCATTAAAGCTGAAGGGGTAACCAAGATGGGAAATCCGGCCCAGGAGGTTGTGGATTATGCCCATGAGGGGAACTTCAGCCTAATAGTGATTGGCAGCAGGGGAATGGGCAGCCTTAAGGGGATAGTCCTGGGCAGTGTCAGTTCCAAGGTTATACATCTGGCAGACTGTCCCGTCACGGTAGTGAAATAGCAACGCTATCAGTGGAGCGACTTTTTAACGTCGCTGGGGCGGCTGGATTCCAGGAGTTCCTTTAGCTCCTGGTGCTGTTCTTCATTGAGCAAATCCTTAATGGCCAGTGAGCCCTCTGCTACTTTATCGCTCAGGTAGATGGGCGCTGCGGCGCGCAGCGCCAGAGCGATGGCGTCGCTGGGCCGGGAGTCAACAACCAGTTCCTTGTCCTGGTGCCACAGGTGCAGTTCCGCAAAATAGGTACCGTCCCTGACATCGCTGATCAGGACCATACTTAGTTTGGCTTCCAGCAGGTTGCAGATATTTTTTAAAAGGTCATGGGTAAGCGGCCGCTCAAGGTCGAGGCCCTGCAGCGCAATACCGATGGCGTGGGCTTCAAAAGGGCCGACCCAGATGGGCAGTGCTTTCATCTCTTTTTCATCTATGAGCAGGATTACAGGATTCATCAGGATATCATACGCAATTTCTTTTACCTTGACTGGGATCATTTCAGCTTCACCTTCTAAAATAATTATCGGCAATAAGAAATGAACTCAAAGGATTTAGCAAGAGGTGTAAATTTTGGATTTGACCTGGCTTTTTCTTTTATTATGCCCCTACACACTGCTGTACTTTTACCTGTTTGATATCACCAGCTGGCCAAACGGGAAAGTGAATTTATTGTGGTTTATTGGCTTAATTTTAATTTACGCCGGCTGGCTGCTGGTGAATCATTATTTTCCCAACCCGTCTCCTTTCCCGGCACTGTTTAAAAGCATCTGAGACCAAAGCGGGCCGGGTGACTGTTGATATTATATTATCACAAGACGAACTGGGCTGAAATGATTAAACTGTGATAAATTTGTTTAAATATTTAAAAAAATCCAAAAAAGTGCTACTCAAGTTGAAAATAATTTAATTTAAAAAGGGGGAGTATATTACGAAAAAGTGGTTAGTCTATGCGGTTTTGTCAGTAATTATCTTGTCCGGCTTGATCCTGGCCGGCTGCGGCGGCAGTAAAAGCACCAGCACCCAGCCTGCGCAAACGGTCAAAACAGAATCAATTTCGGACATCTTTGCCAAAAGTCAAAAAATTGATGGTCTTTCCTACGACTACACCATAACTGCCAGCGACATGGTCCTAAACGGCAAGGTATGGATGATGGGCAAGAAGATGAAAACTGAGAGTGTTATGGACGGGCAGAAAATAATTTCATATATTGACGGTGACACAAACTCTGCCATAATCTATTATCCGGATCGAAACGAGGCTACGAAAATTTCTGCCGGACAGGCGGAAGAACAAGATGCGGGATCGAAGACGCCTCTGGACTACACCAGCGGCATTGATCAAACCACCGTCAAGGAACTGGAGACAGTAGACTATGACGGGGTGAAGTGCAGGGTCGTGGAAGTCACCGCTAAGGACGGCAAAGCAGTGACGAAAATGTGGATCCGCGAAGACCACGGCATCCCGATGCGTATCGAGTCCACGAATCCGACCGGTCAGAAATTCTTAATGGAGTACAAGAACATGAAAGTCGGCTCGCTATCGGACGATGTTTTCAAGCTCCCGTCAGGGATCAAAATCACCGACATGAGTGAGCTGCTTAAGCAGATGCAGCAGCAGCTGCCGAACATTACGGGCGGGCAGCAGTAGCATAATTTGAAATAAACCGGTGAGCGTTCACCGGTTTATTTTTGCCCCGCGTTGCCAAACATGACTGTGTCGATTATAATTTTAATATCTATGAAAACATTTCCTGAAAATTCACAAAAATTATGGCAGGTAAAATCACCGGCCCCTGCTCTCAGCAGCATCTTTGCCCGCAAGCTGGGGATTACACCGATTACTGCCCAGTTATTGATCAACCGGGGCATCCATACGATAGAGCAGGGACGTGTCTTTCTCAGCAGCGAGCTGGCAAGGCTGCATGATCCGCTGCTCTTTAAAGACATGGACAGAGCAGTTGATAGGATCTTAAAAGCGGTCGAAGCTAAAGAAAAGATCCTTATCTACGGTGATTACGACACCGACGGTATTACAGCGACAGCCCTGCTGGCCCGGATTTTCAGGCGTCTTGGCGCGGACGTTGGCTGCTATGTGCCAAACCGCCTGGCTGAAGGCTACGGCCTTCACACGGAAGTTTTAAAAAAAGCACATACAGCGGGGATCAGCCTGGTAATTACCGTGGACTGCGGCATCAGCGATCTGGCAGAGATACGCTGGGCAAGTGAAAACAATATGGACCTGATCGTCACAGACCACCACGAGCCGCCTGAGGAGCTGCCCACGGCTTATGCCCTGCTCAATCCCAAGTGCATTGACAGCGGGTACCCGTTCAAAGAACTGGCGGGAGTCGGTGTTGCCCTGAAACTGGGGCAGGCGCTGCTGGATGCCGCTGGTCAGGGCAGCGAGGCCTGGCGGGATTATCTTGATCTTGTCTGCCTGGGGACCATAGCCGACATTGTCCCGATCATAGGTGAAAACAGGATTTTAGTTAAACACGGCCTGCCCGCCCTGGAGGAAACCAGGTGCCCGGGAATACAGGCTTTAATTGAGGTCAGCGGTGTTAAAGACAACAGCATCAGCCCGCGGGAGGTTGGTTTCGGGCTGGTCCCGAGGCTAAACGCCGCAGGCCGGACCGGCGCCCCCGGTCTGGCCCTGGAACTCCTGCTGACGGAAGATTACGATAAGGCCCTGGAGCTGGCCAAGCTGCTGAACAAGGCCAACCAGGAGAGGCAGAGGATCGAAGCTGACGTGCTGGAAGAGGCTCTGGGCATGCTGGACAGCGATCCTGCCAAACAGGAAGCGGCAGTATTGGCCTTGGCTGCTGAGCACTGGCACCCCGGGGTAATCGGTATCGTTGCCTCCCGTTTAACCGGTCGTTTCTATAAGCCAGCACTGTTGGTAGCCATCGAGGGCGATGAGGGTAAGGGGTCAGCCAGAAGTATTCCGGGATTCAATATCTATAAGGCCCTGGTCCACTGCCGGGAATACCTGCTTGATTACGGCGGGCATGCTTTAGCGGCGGGCTTTACAGTTAAAACTGCCAATATCGAAATTTTTTTCACAGCCTTAAAGGCCTATGCCCGGGAAATCATGGGCGGTGAAAGGCTGCAGCCCTTACTGGAAATTGATGGGCTTGTTGAAATGGACCAGGTTAATGAAAGGCTGATCAGCGAAATCAACCTGCTCCAGCCTTTCGGGTGCGCCAATCCCAGCCCCCTGCTGAGCTGCCGGGGCGCTCTGCTGCTGGAAAGCCGCGGGGTGGGAAAAAGCTCAGCCCATCTCAAACTGCGCCTGCGCGGTGATAATAATGTGCTTGACGGCATTGGTTTCAACCTCGGGGCTTACGCGGATATCCTCACCAAAGGAGAGGCCGTTGATCTCGCTTTTGTACCCGATATGAATGAATATAACGGCAGGCGTTCCGTACAGCTCGAAGTAAAGGACCTCGGCGCCCCGGCGCTGTTTACTTCCCGGGATAAGCTTGATTCGGACACAGACATCCTGGAGGAGTCGTGTTTTTCACCTTCCGGGGACCTGGCAGAGGATAGCGAAGATCTTTTTGTGCCGGAATTTCTGTTTACAACTCTGAAGGGACTGGCCGCCTGTGAAAGGCCGCTGCCGCCGAAAAGCGACAGAAAGGCTGACGACATCAGGTATGTGGACTGCCGCAATTCAGGCAGCCGCCCGCTCCAGCTGGCTGAAATGGCAGCCACCGGAGAGCCGACGCTGGTAATCACGTCATGCGGCTACCAGAACATCGAACTGGCCCACTACATTCAACTGTCCGACTCTTCCCTGCGGGGAAAAGTAGCTTACTGCCACTATCACACCTCATCGGAAATGAAGGGCAAGTTAGCCTCGCTCTTCAAATCAGGGGGGATCAGCATCATGTTCGCGACACCGGCCGCAGCAGTTTCCGCCGGCCTCAGCGCCGGACAGGTACTGCTGTACCACCTGCCCTATAGCCCGGAGGCCGCTTTGCATGCGGCTGAAAGAGTTACGCCCGGCGGTGCGCTGCACCTGCTGTTCGGGGAGGATGACCTGCAGGATAACCTGGACGGGCTCGAAGAGCTCGCGCCGGGCCGGGAATACCTGGCAGAATTGTACCAGCTGCTGCGCCGGGGGAGAAAAGAGAACGTGCTGTCGAATGTTAACATCCTGACCAGCGCGATGAAGGCGGCCGGCTATCCCCAGACCAGCGTCTATACGCTGCGGACCGCCCTTGCAATTTTTGTGGAGCTGGGGCTGCTGTCTTGTACAGGCGAAGGGGTGTTGATGAACATTCATCTTTCTCCGGCGCCGTCTGAGAAGCTGGACCTTTTTCAGGCCCGGACATATGAGCGTCTCACCAGGATTAAAGAGGATTCAATCCGGGTGATGAGGAATTTTATAAGTGCACCTGTACACAACCTGTTCAGGCCCGGCGCTTCACTTTAAAGGAGGTAAAAACATGGACCTGAAGAGCATCATCAGAGAGATCCAGGATTTCCCGAGAGAAGGCATAAACTATAAGGATGTTTCCACATTGCTGCTTAATGGGCCTGCATACAGGCAGGCGATTCAGGAGCTGGCTGCCCAGTGCATGCACAAACATGCGGACCTTATCGTGTGTCCTAAAGCCCGGGGGCTGATGATCGGCGCCCCCCTGGCATACATCCTGGGGACCGGGCTGCTGACACTCAGCATACCCAGCCAGCCGGAAGATATTTTTAGTTGGCATCATGACCCGGAATTTGGCGACAGGCCCGCTCAAATGGATCGTGATATAATTGAACCGGAGATGAAAGTTCTGGTGGTGGATGAACTGATAGCCACCGGGGGAACAGTGGCCAAGACCGTCAGGATGATTGAGGAGCTCGGCGCCGAAGTGGTTGGAACGGTGTTCCTGATCGAGCTCACCGGCCTGGGCGGCCGGGTGAAAATACAGGATTATGATACAATATCACTGGTGCAATATAATTATTAAGGAAAATGATTGACATGGAAAACCAAGTCCAGGCTGCTCCTGCAGCGCTGCCTTCAAAGCTGGAGCCACTTAAACCGGGAAGCCGGGATAAACTGCCGGCAGAGCGGGAATATCCGGCCACCACTTTGGAGGAAGTTTTACAGCTTATTAAGGTGTACAATCCTAAGGCAGATGATGCCGTGATTAAGGACGCCTATGAATATGCCGAATTGGCGCACCGTGAACAAAAACGTTTTTCCGGAGAGCCTTACATTATCCATCCGCTGGAAGTGGCAAAAATTCTGGCCGAGCTGGAACTGGACCAGGAGTCCATTGTGGCCGGGCTGCTGCATGATGTGGTTGAGGATACGGGTGTAACGCTGGAAAATATTAAAGAGCGGTTTGGCGACGAAGTCGCCCTGCTGGTTGATGGAACGACCAAACTGGGCAAGCTGGAGTACATCTCCAAAGAGGAGCAGCAGGTGGAAAACCTGCGCAAGATGTTCCTGGCTATGGCCAAGGACATCAGGGTGATCCTGATCAAGCTCGCCGACCGCCTGCACAACCTGAGGACGCTCAAGTACCAACATGCTCCCAAGCAGCTGGAAATTGCGAACGAAACGCTTGAGGTGTTCGCGCCGCTGGCGCACCGCCTCGGGATTTACCGGATAAAATGGGAACTTGAAGACCTCGCCTTCCGTTTCAAGGATCCGGACAAATATTTTGAGCTGGTTGATAAGATTGCCAAAACGCGCAGCAAGCGAGAGGAATATATCAGTGCTGTTATCGCTATCCTTGCGGAAAAACTTACGGCAATGGGTATCGAGGCCGACATCCAGGGCCGCCCGAAACACCTTTATGGTATCTGGGAAAAAATGCAGGAACAGCAAAAGGATGTCAACGAGATTTATGATGTCACGGCAGTGCGTGTCCTGGTGGATTCAGTGCGGGACTGCTATGCTGCCCTGGGTATTGTGCACACCCTTTGGACACCGATACCGGGACGTTTTAAGGATTTCGTCGCCATGCCCAAGTCCAACATGTACCAGTCCATTCACACGTCCGTGATCGGTCCCCAGGGCGAACCATTTGAGATCCAGATCCGGACCAAAGAAATGCACCGGACTGCCGAGTACGGTATTGCCGCCCACTGGCGGTACAAGGAAGGCGGCAGAGGGGACAGCGAGTTTGACAAGAAACTGGCCTGGCTGCGCCAACTGCTGGAGTGGCAGCACGACCTCAAGGACGCCCGGGAGTTTATGGAAAGCCTCAAGATAGATCTCTTTGCCGATTCAGTCTTTGTGTTTTCGCCTAAGGGTGACGTGTTGGAGCTGCCGGCAGGCTCGGTACCCTTAGACTATGCCTACCGTATCCACACTGACGTCGGGCACCGCTATACCGGGGCTAAAATTAACGGTAGGATTGTTACGCTGGAATACAAACTAAAAAACGGCGACATCCTGGAAATCATGACTTCCAAAAACAGCAGGCCGAAGCGGGACTGGCTGAACATAGTTAAGACCTCCCATGCCAAAACAAAGATCAGGCAGTGGTTTAAAAAAGAGCAGCGCGAAGAAAACATCATCAAGGGCAAGGAAAACCTTGACCGTGAGATTAAAAAACAGGGCATTGAGGCAGAGTTGGTAAAAGGTGACAGGCTGCTGGAGATAGCTAAAAAGCTGAACATTTCAGGCCTGGAAGAACTATACGCGGCGATCGGCGACGGTCAGGTAACGGCCGGCAATGTCCTGGGTAAGATCAAGATGGAAGAGGCCAAAACAGAGAAAAAGGGCACCTTCGCCGAGGAAGCGCAGGCGCTGAAAACCGAAGCCAGGCCGTCCGCGGCGTGGGGCAAGCCTACCCAGGGCATCCGGGTGAAGGGGATCGACAATCTCCTGATCAGGCTGTCGCACTGCTGCAACCCGGTGCCGGGAGACCCTATAGCCGGGTATGTGACCCGCGGCAGGGGAGTGTCGATCCACCGGACTGACTGCCGGAATATTATCGCCTACCAGAAGTTCGAAGGAGAGCGCATGGTCGAGGTGGCCTGGGATAAGGAGTTCACTGAGCCATTCCAGGTCAAACTGGAGGCCAACGGCCTGGACCGCGCCGGTTTTTTAAGCGATGTGCTGTCTGTCCTTGTGGAAATGAAAATCAGCGCCAACTGGGTTACGGCCAGGGGCAGGAAAGATGGCGGCGCAGTGATTGAAATGGTGCTGGAGATGAAAGGCCTGGAGCAGCTGGAGCATATTATGAACAAAATCAAGCGGGTAAAGGATGTCTATGATGTCAGGCGGGTCAGCTTCGGCGCGCAAGCTGCAAAACCGATCAACTAAACGGGGGTGGAAAATATTTGCGGGCGGTAGTGCAGAGAGTTACTCACGGCGCAGTCAGGGTGGAAGACGGATTGATCAGTGAAATTGGCGCCGGGCTCGTGGTACTGCTTGGTGTAGGCCGCAGCGACAGCGCGCAGGACGTGCGCTACCTGGCTGAAAAAATTGCGCACCTGCGCCTGTTTGAAGATAAAGAAGGGAAAATGAACCTTTCAGTGATGGAAACCGGGGGCTGTGTACTGGCAGTGTCCCAGTTCACACTCTACGGCGACTGCCGCAAGGGGAGGCGGCCGGGTTTTTCTGAAGCTTCGCCGCCGGCCGAGGCACGAGTGTTGTATCATGTATTTATAGACGAACTGGCAAAAATTGGTTTAAAGGTGGTCACCGGGTGTTTTCGCGAACACATGACAGTTGAGATCATTAACGACGGCCCGGTCACCCTACTGCTTGACAGCAAGAAAAATTTTTAGTAACGGAGGTATCTGAAAACAAGTGATATTTCGAGGACTCTCAGTAGGCATGATGGATTCAAATTGTTATATTATCGGTTGTGAGGAAACCAAAGAGGGAATTATCGTAGATCCCGGCGCGGAAGGGCAAAGGATCCTGAAAAAGGTTGAAGAGCTGGGGCTGAAGATAAACAAAATCGTTCTCACCCACGGCCACATCGACCATATCGGCGCCCTTGCGGAAGTGCGGGAGGCAACTGGCGCGAAAGTGCTGATCCATGCCGATGATGCTGCACAGCTTACTGACGCCAGCCAGAACCTGTCGGCTTTCGTTGGCCAGAAGCTGTCAGTGAAAGCAGCCGACCAGCTGCTGCAGGATGGTGATAAAATTCAATTCGGCAATTGCACCTTGGAAGTAATCCATACCCCTGGCCACACCAGGGGCGGCATCAGCTTAAAAGGCGAACCAGACATTTTGATTACCGGGGATACTCTTTTCACTGGTTCAGTGGGACGCTCAGATTTTCCAGGCGGCAGCCACAGCCAGCTGATATCATCCATTAAAAACAAGCTGTTGATATTCCCGCCCGAGACCAAGGTCTATCCGGGCCACGGCCCCAGTTCCACCATCGGCGAGGAAAAGAGCGAAAATCCATTCCTCACATAGGGGAAAAGCACCCGCCGCAAGCGGGTGCTTTAAATTTGGTTCTGACCCAAAAGGAATGCAGGATAAACCGACGTCCGACTTCTGACGACTGAATTTGTGCGGCTTCAGCCGCACATTGGCGGGCTGAAGCCCGCCCGACAGCGCCAAGAGGAATGGGACCGATTTAAAAATGGGAGTTAGTGTTTCTTGCCGCTGTCGGGGCTCTCGCAGGAATTGTTGTGCTCTGTTTTTGGTTTGCAGCCTTTTGACTCCAGCGCATTGACGACCTGGGCGCGGATAGCCGCCAGGTATACTTCACGCAACTCGCCCTGCTCTTTTATTTCTTTTTCCGTCAGCACTTCTTCTCTCTGCTTGCGGGCCAGTTCGTTGATCCGGTCCAGCAGTTTTTTTGTAATCATGCTGTAATCACCTCGCAGACATTATTATACCATTTTGCCCGCAGCTGAAGCCAGAGCCGATCAACACGCCTTTTTTTTCAGGCCGGATGAATTGACAAAGCAGCAAATATTTCATAAAATGATGGACAGAGTTCAACAATCTTGTAAAGCGATGACCGGGCAGAGTAGGCGCAATTGTTTACGGCAGAGAGGGAAGGCCTCAGACTGAAAGTCTTCCTCATGAACAGGCGTTGAAAAACACCCGGGAGCGGCCCCCGAAAGTGATGGTCACCAGTAGGCCGGCCCGGCAGCCTCCGTTACAGGCTTAAAAGGGAGAAACAAAGGTTTTTTCGAAAAAGGGTGGCACCACGGGCAGCAATGTCCGTCCCTGGCTGTGCTTCAGGCATGGCCTGGGTTTTTGTTTTCATAAAGGGGGATTACATAATGCTAACATCGCGGCCGCGCGGCACTAACGACATCATTCCGTGCGAGGTGGAAAAGTGGCGCTGGATTGAAAGCCAGTTCTGCCAGATCTGCGAACAGTATGGCTATAAGGAGATTAGGACACCGATTTTTGAGCACACCGAGCTGTTCCAGCGCGGGGTCGGTGACACGACCGATATCGTGGAGAAGGAAATGTACACCTTCATGGACCGGGGAAACCGGAGCGTCACACTGCGGCCGGAGAATACCGCCCCTGTGGTAAGGGCTTACCTGGAGAACAAGCTGTATGCCGGGCTGCAGCCGGTCAAGCTTTTTTACAGCGGCCCGATGTTTCGCTACGACAGGCCCCAAGCCGGGCGCTTCCGCCAGTTTCACCAGGTCGGGGCGGAGGTCTTCGGCTCCAACGATCCGGCGGTGGACGCCGAGGTGATCACGATGGCGATGGATTTCTACGCCAGGCTGGGCTTGAATAATCTGCTGCTGCACATCAACAGTGTCGGCTGCCCTGAATGCCGGCCGGCTCAGCGGGTGGCGCTGAAAAAATATTTTCAGCCCCACCTGGGCGGGCTCTGCCGCGACTGCCAGGACCGGTTTGAAAAAAACCCGCTGCGCATCCTGGACTGCAAAGTAGAGCGCTGCGCTGCGGCCGGCGAGAACGCGCCGGCGACAATCGACTGCCTGTGCCCGGACTGCGCCGAACATTTCGAGCAGGTTAAAAAGTACCTTGACCTGCTGGGCATCTCCTATACCATAGACCGGCGCCTGGTCAGGGGACTGGACTACTATACCCATACCGCATTTGAAATCATGGCCCCGGATATCGGCGCCCAGAGCTCAATCGGCGGCGGTGGCCGCTACAATGGGCTGATTGAGATCTGCGGCGGGCCGCCCACCCCTGGGGTGGGTTACGCCCTGGGTATCGAGCGGATCATCCTGGCAATGGAGCGGCAAGATGTTGCTAAAAATGAGGCTTCCAGACCTGATGTGTTTGTGGTTACTGCCGGGCCGGAGGCTGGGGATACGGCTTTCAAACTGCTGTTCAGCCTGCGCAGCGCCGGGATTGCAGCTGACAAGGACTACCTGGGCCGCAGCCTGAAAGCGCAGATGAAGTATGCCGGCAAAACCGGGGTGCGCTACGTGGTGATGATCGGCGCGGAGGAGCTGGCACTGGGCGTTGCGCTGGTGCGGGATATGTCTGCCGGAGACCAGGAAGCCGTATCTCTTGACGATATCATTGCCTATTTGACCCAGAAAAAAAGCATGGTCACTGAATAGATATTTTTTTTAAAGAGTTTTAGAAGGGGGACCGGATTGTGATTGACTTTTTAGATGACAAAAAACGGAGCCACTACTGCGGTGATTTGAGGATGGAGCACGCTGGCAGCCAGGTGGTCCTGATGGGCTGGGTACAGACTCGGCGCGACCACGGCGGTCTGATTTTTATCGACCTGCGTGACAGGACCGGCCTGGTGCAGGTGGTGTTCAGCCCGGACCTGCACAAAGAAGCCTTTGAAAAAGCCGAAGGTGTGCGCAGCGAATACGTCATCTGCGTAGTTGGCGTGGTGCGGGAGCGCCCCGAGGGGGCGGCCAATCCCAACCTGGCCACCGGGGAAATAGATGTGATGGCCCACGAGCTGCGGGTGCTGAACCGGGCCAAGACACCGCCGTTTTACATTGAAGATGGCATCGATGTCGAAGAAAATCTCAGGCTGCGCTACCGTTACCTCGATCTGCGCCGGCCGGAGATGCAGCAGGCGATGTTCCTCCGGCACCGGGCGGCCAAGTCGGCCCGCGACTACCTGGACGAGAACGGTTTTCTGGAAATCGAAACACCAGTGCTGACCAAGAGCACGCCGGAGGGGGCCAGGGACTACCTGGTGCCCAGCAGGCTCAACCCCGGCAAATTTTATGCCCTGCCGCAGTCGCCGCAGCTTTTCAAGCAGATCCTGATGGTGGCCGGCTACGACCGCTACTTCCAGGTAGTGCGCTGCTTCCGGGACGAGGATTTAAGAGCTGACCGCCAGCCGGAGTTCACCCAGATTGATATTGAAATGTCCTTTACAGATGTCGATACCGTGCTGGAGCTGACGGAAGGTATGATTAAAAGGTTGTGCCGGGAGACGGCCGGGCTGGACGTTGCCGCCAGTTTTCCCCGCATTACATACAGCGAAGCGATGAGCCGCTACGGCTCAGACAAGCCGGACACCCGTTTCGGGCTGGAGCTCAAGGACGCCACAGACATCGCCGCGGGCTGCGGCTTCAAGGTCTTTGCCTCTGTCGCTGCCGCCGGCGGGCAGGTGAAGGGAATCAATGCCAGCGGCTGCGCCTCTTTCAGCCGGAAGGAAATCGACGACCTGACTGCCTTTGCGGCCATTTATAAAGCCAAAGGGCTGGCCTATTTCATTGTCACCGAGGAAGGGATCAAGTCAGTAATCGCCAAATTCTTCACCGAGCAGGAGCTGGCGCAGATCATGGTCAGGCTGGAGGCGAAGCCGGGCGACCTGCTCCTCTTCGTCGCCGACAAACCAAGCGTGGTGGCCGCCTCACTCGGAGCGCTGCGGCAGCACCTGGGCGAGCAGCTCGGCCTGATCCCCGCAGGACTCTACAACTTCCTTTGGGTGGTGGACTTCCCCTTGCTGGAGTATGATGACGAGGAGGGGCGCTTCGAGGCCATGCACCACCCGTTTACCTCCCCCAGTGAGGCCGATATCCCGCTGCTGGACAGCGATCCGGGCAAAGTGCGGGCCAAAGCCTACGACTTGGTGCTCAACGGGGTAGAGGTCGGCGGCGGCAGCATCAGGATCCACCGCCGGGACATCCAGGAGAAGATGTTTACCGTGATCGGCATCAGCAGTGAAGAAATAGCGGAAAAGTTCGGCTTCCTGCTGGAGGCTTTTGAGTATGGCACACCGCCGCACGGGGGCATCGCCATTGGTTTTGACCGCCTGATCATGCTGCTGGCAGGCAAGAAGACGATCAGGGACGTCATCGCCTTCCCCAAAACACAGAGCGCCACCTGCCTGATGACCCAGGCGCCCGGACCGGTCGCAGACATCCAGCTCAAAGAGCTGCATATCAGGACCGCTTTAAAAAAGATTTGACCTGTGAGGCCGTGCCCCTAATTTCGATTGCGCGCTATTGTAAATAGCTTTTCTGTGTGATAACATAATCATAAAACACACACCCTACTGTGTTTGTGGCTAGCCCCGAAGTTTTGAGCTAACGCTATTTAATCGGGAGCCCGGGCTCTGAATGTAGCTTGCAAGCCTCCTCGCTGAGGACACATAAACCATTCAGGAGGGCACCCACCTGTTGAGGCAGGTTCAAACTTTTGGCGGTCACGGCATTCGTGGGGTTTCCATAAAGGTTGCCAGTTATTGGCAGTATAGCTGTGGTTTTTATGAGCTGTTAACTGATTACATAAATTCAGATATTAAGGATATATAGGCATTTGAAAAGTTTAAGAAGGGAGAGGATTTCTTGGCCAGTAAAAATGTGATTGAAATCAAAGATGATAATTTCCAGCAGGTCTTGAGCGAGTCAAAAATACCGGTTCTGATTGATTTTTGGGCGGATTGGTGTGGCCCGTGTAAAATGATCGCTCCCGTAGTAGAAGCAATAGCCGAGAAGTTTAAAGACAAAATCCTGGTCGGCAAAATGAACGTTGATACAAACCAAACGGTGCCGGGCAGATATCAGGTGATAAGTATCCCCACCATCGTCTTTTTTAAAGACGGCGAGGAAGTGGAACGCTCTGTCGGTTTCAAAGATGCTGATGAACTGAGCAGTTTTATCAAAGAAAACCTGTAGTATTGTCCAGAAAAGCACGTAAAGGCGTGCTTTTTTCATTTTAATGCAGTCAAGCGAGGATTCCCCTGCCTTCGGGCAATTGGATGAATCGCCTTTTTGTTTACAAAGAACGGACGTTCGTAGTAGAATAAAGCATAGATGATATCTTTCAAACGTCCCGCCGCTTTTATCCTAAAGCGCTCAGACTGGAGGTGCCCCGGTGAATTTATTCGAACAGGCTATGGAAAAAAATATGATTAAGGCCGCGCCCCTGGCTGTGCGGATGAGGCCGAAGACCCTGGATGAATTTGAAGAGCAGCATGGTATCGTCGGGAAGGGGACGCTCCTGAGGAGGTCAATTGAGGCGGACAGCCTGATGTCTGCTATCTTTTTCGGGCCGCCTGGAACCGGCAAAACCACGCTGGCCATGATCATAGCCCAGATTACCAAATCCCATTTTGAAACCATCAATGCGGTGATGGCGGGTGTGGCTGACATCAGGCGGGTGGTAGAAGAGGCCAAAGAAAGGCGTGCCCTGTATAACGAGAAGACCATCCTTTTCGTTGACGAGATCCACCGTTTTAATAAGTCCCAGCAGGACGCCCTGCTGCCCTTTGTGGAAAGCGGTCTGATCACCCTGATCGGCTCCACGACCGAAAACCCCATGTTCGCTGTCAACAGACCGCTCATATCACGTGCGCAGCTGTATCGCTTTGAGCTGCTTTCAGTGGAATCATTGGTCAATATTCTTCGCAAAGCGTTGCAGGACGAAGTAAACGGCCTGGGAACCTACCGGACCGAGGTGTCTGCGGCAGCCCTGGAGCATCTGGCCGGGGTAGCTAACGGGGATGCCAGGGTCGCCCTGAATGCCCTGGAGCTGGCTGTCCTGACCACGCCGCCGGACGCTGACGGGATTAGGCATGTTTCCCTGGCAGTGGCGGAAGAGGCTATCCAGAAGCGGGTCCTCAGGTATAACAAGGAAGACGAGCACTACGATGTCATCTCTGCTTTTATCAAGAGCATGCGGGGCTCCGATCCCCACGCCACCTTGTATTGGCTGGCCAGGATGCTGTATGCCGGCGAGGACCCGGAATTCGTCAGCCGGCGGATCATGATCCATGCCGCCGAAGATGTTGGCCTGGCGGATCCCCAGGCGCTTGTAGTTGCAGTCGCCGCCGCCCAGGCAGTTGAGAGGATCGGCATGCCCGAGGGCAGGATCATCCTGGCCGAGGCTGCCCTGTACATTGCTAAAGCCCCCAAAAGCAACGCTGTGCTCAAGGGTATAGATGCGGCTTTGTCTGCGGTAGAAAACGAGAGAGCGGAGCCGGTCCCGCCTCATTTGAGGAGCACTAGCTACAAGGGAGCGGCAGCCCTGGGCTCCGGCAAGGGTTACAAATACCCGCACGATTACCCGGACGCCACTGTCAAGCAGGAATACCTGCCGGACAATATGACCGGCAAAAAATTTTACACCCCCTAGACCTCGAAAACCTTGACAAGGGGACGGTTCTCTTGTCACGGTTTTTTGAAATTGACAATACCCGAGTGTTATGCTATGATATCCCTTGAAAATAAAAATCAGTATTGCAAAAGGGTGTGATTATTTGCGGCTTTCCACCAGATCACACTATGGCCTGAAAGCGATGTTTGATCTGGCTCAGAATTATGGCTCAGGTCCCATTCCCCTGAAAACTGTGGCAGAACGCCAGAACCTTTCTGATCACTACCTTGAACAGCTGATCGCCATGCTCAGGAAAGCAGGCCTGGTCAAAAGCGTGCGCGGCGCGCAGGGAGGCTACGTCCTCGCCAGGGAGCCGTCCGCAATCAATGTGGGAGATATCATCCGCGCCCTGGAGGGTCCGATTGCGCCGGTATACTGCGTCAGCGAAAAAGACCCGGGCAGCTGTGATGAGGCCGACTACTGCATCACACGCACTGTCTGGGCGAGAGTGAGGGACGGCTTCACCGCGGTGTGTGACTCCATCAGCCTGGCAGACATGTGCCGGGAAGCCAAAGAGTCTCACAAGAGGTAATACATAGTGACTGGCAAACAATTAATCCTGCAATCAAAAAGAGTGACAATAGGGGGTATTAACATGTACACAGAGAAGGTAATCGATCATTTTGAGAATCCCAGGAATGTCGGCGAAATGTCTGACGCCAACGGTATCGGCGAGGTCGGCAACCCAACCTGCGGTGACATCACAAAAATATTCCTGAAGATAGAGGACAACATCATTAAAGATATCAAATTTAAGACCTTTGGCTGCGCCGCCGCTATTGCCTCCAGCAGCATGCTGACGGAAATGGCCAAAGGAAAAACAATTGATGAAGCGCTGCAGATCACGGACGAGGCGGTGGCTGAGATGCTGGACGGGCTGCCCCCGCAGAAAATGCACTGTTCCAACATGGCCGCCGATGCCATGCACGCGGCAGTTGAGGATTACAGAAAGAAACTAGGTGCGTGACCCTTTGACAGGCAAAAAAAAGGTTATTGTTGCGATGAGCGGCGGCGTGGACAGTTCTGTCACCGCCGCTCTCCTGTTAGAACAGGGCTATGACGTAGCCGGCGTCACGATGCGGCTGTGGGATGCCCCGCGCCCGGAAACAGAAGAAGATCACGCCGGCTGCTGTTCACCGGTTGGCGTTGAGGACGCCAGGAGCGTGGCCGTCAAACTCGGCATACCCTTTTATGTGTTGGATTTCCATCATATTTTTAAAGAAAAAGTGATCGACTATTTTACAGCCGAATACCTGCGCGGGCGCACACCCAACCCCTGCATTGTCTGCAACCGGCAGGTGAAATTTCAGGCGCTGCTGGATAAGGCGCTGAGCCTGGGCGCTGAATACATCGCCACCGGGCACTACGCCAAGCTGGGTTTCAGTGCAGAATACAGGCGCTATACAATATGCCGCCCGGTCGACCGCAAAAAAGACCAGACCTACGTGCTGTACGGGCTGACCCAGCACCAACTCGCCCATACCCTGATGCCCCTGGGGGAATACACCAAAGACCAGGTGCGGCTGAAGGCCTCTGCCCTTGGCCTGGAGGTGGCTGACAAGGCCGAGAGCCAGGAAATTTGCTTTATCCCGGATGATAATTACCGCAATTTCCTGAGGGAGAAAAAAGTGGACATCAAGCCGGGCCCTTTTATCAACCAGGCGGGGGATGTGATCGGGCAGCACAACGGCATCCCATTTTACACGATCGGCCAGCGCCGGGGACTCGGTATTGCCGCGGGCGAACGGCTTTATGTGGTAAAAATAGATCCCCAAAACGACACGGTCACTCTTGGCTCCGAGGAGGACATACTGGGCTGCGATTTAGTTGCAGCGGATGTCAACCTAGTGCTTTTTGAAAAACTGGCCGGGCCTATAGAAGTCCAGGCGCAGATAAGGTACAACGGCAAGCCGGTTCCGGCTACAATCACGCCACAGCCGGAAGGCAGGATCAAGGTTTATTTTCACAGGTTGCTGCGTTCCATCACGCCCGGACAGGCGGTTGTTTTTTACCTGGGAGAATGCTTGGTTGGCGGGGCTACGATCGTAAGCGCTGGTTAGAACTTGGGACAGGGGGGACAAGGTACCTGTCCCCCCTGTCCCAAGCCTGCAATTTGGTTTGACACTGCGCGGGAACATTTTGTATAATTATAGCGCAAAAATACAAGAAAAAGGCTGGTTTTACTATTGATGACCGGAAATGAAATCAGAGAAGGCTACCTGAAGTTTTTTGAAAGTAAGGGGCATAAAAGGCTGCCCAGCGCATCGCTGATCCCCGTAAATGACCCGAGTATTTTGTGGACGGCTGCGGGAATGGTTCCCTTTAAGCCGTTTTTTACAGGTGCAGCCAAGCCGGAATACACCAAGGTGACCACCTGCCAGAAATGCATCCGCACCCCGGACATTGAGTCAGTGGGCCGGACCGCGCGCCACCACACTTTTTTTGAAATGCTCGGCAATTTTTCCTTCGGCGATTATTTCAAAGAAAGCGCTATCCCCTGGGCGTGGGAATTTGTCACCGAGATCCTGCGCCTGCCGGCGGAGAAGCTGTGGATCACCATCTACCTCGATGACGACGAGGCCTATGAGATCTGGCATAAAGTTGTAGGCGTCCCGGCTGAACGGATCGTCAGGCTGGACAAGGACACCAACTTTTGGGAAATCGGCGTGGGGCCCTGCGGCCCATGCTCGGAAATATATGTAGACCTCGGCGCGGCAAGAGGGTGCGGGTCTCCTGACTGCGCTGTCGGCTGCGACTGTGACCGCTACCTGGAGATCTGGAACCTGGTTTTCATCCAGTTTTTCCGGGATGAAGAGGGCAATTATACGCCGCTGGCCAGCAAGGGCATCGACACCGGGTTTGGCCTGGAGCGGGTGGCCTCGGTACTGCAGGGCGTGCCCTCCAACTTTGACACCGACCTGCTGCGGGAAATCATGGACTACACCGCCGGCCTGTTCGGGCTGGAGTACGGCAGGGAAGAAAAGGTCGACCTCGCTTTAAAAGTGATCGCGGACCACTGCCGGGCAATCACCTTTGCCATCACCGATGGCGCGCTGCCCTCCAATGAGGGCAGGGGCTATGTCATCCGGCGCCTGCTGCGGCGGGCGGCGCGTTTCGGCCGGCTGCTCGGCACCCAGGACCTGTTTCTGTACAAGGTGGGCGGGGCAGTGGTAAAACAGATGGGCCAGGCGTACCCGGAGCTGGTGGAACGGAAGGACCACGTGCTCAGCGTCGTTCACAGCGAGGAGAAGCGCTTTTCAGAGACCCTGGCTCTGGGCACGGAAATGCTGAACCGGCTGATGGACGAGGCCAAAGCGGCAGGCAGTTCTCTGATCACGGGCGCGGACGCCTTTAAGCTTTACGATACCTACGGTTTCCCCCTCGAGCTGACGCAGGAAATGGCGGAAGAACAGGGTTTCATGGTAGACACAGATGGCTTTTCCCTGGCGATGGAGGACCAGCGGCGGCGGGCCCGCAGCGCCAGGCAGGAGACTGAATATATATCAGAGCGGGGCGCCCTCTTTCAGGCGCTGCGCGAGGAAATAGGCGAGACCAATTTTGTCGGCTACGATTCTCTGGAGGCCAAAGCCAGCGTGCAGGGTATTTTCAGAGATGGGGAAAGAGTCAAGACCGCGGCAGCGGGGGCAGAAGCGGAATTCATCCTGGATGTTACCCCCTGCTATGCTGAATCGGGCGGCCAGGTAGGCGACTACGGGAGGCTGACCGCACCCGGGCTGGAAGTAGAAATATACGAGGTTACCAAGCCGGTGGAAAACCTTTTTGTGCATCGCGGCAGGGTGATCAGTGGTACTTTAAGTGAACATGATCTTGTAACTATACAGGTGGATGTATCCAGAAGGCTGGCGACCTGCCGCAACCACTCAGCCACCCACCTGCTGCACCGGGCGCTGAAGATGGTCCTGGGCGATCACGTCAGCCAGGCGGGCTCGCTGGTTGATCCCGAGCGGCTGCGCTTTGACTTCACGCATTACGCGGCGATAGCCGACGGCGATATCAGAAAAGTAGAGGAAATAGTTAATAACGCGGTCTTGGACGACCTGCCGGTAGATGTTTTTGAAACCTCTGTAGATGAGGCCAAAGCTATGGGAGCAGCCGCTCTCTTTGGTGAAAAATACGGGGAGCGGGTTAGAGTGATCAGGATGGGCGACTTCAGCCTGGAACTCTGCGGCGGCACTCACCTGCGCAACACCGCTGAAGTCGGCTTGTTTAAGCTGGTGGGAGAAAGCAGCATCGGCGCCGGCCTGCGCCGCGTGGAAGCGGTCACCGGAAAAGGGGCCCTGCGCTATGTCAATGACCAGGAAGAACAGTTGACCGGGGTGGCCAGGCTGGTCAAGGCAGCGCCGCATGAGGCTGCCCGCCGTGTGGAAGCCCTGCTGGAACATAACCGGGAGCTGGAAGCGGAAAAAGACGCGCTCCTGGCCAAGCTGGCTCGGTACCAGGTGCATGACATACTGGACCGGGTGCAGGAAATCAAGGGGATCAAGGTGCTGGCCGCACAGGCTACGGCGCCGGATATGGACAGCCTGCGGAGCATGGTAGACCTGCTGCGGGATAAAATTGGATCAGGGGTGATCATCCTGGGCAGCGCTGCCGGTGACAAGGTGAACCTTGTGGCCGCGGTCACAAAGGATCTGCTGGGCGCCGGGCTGCATGCCGGAAAACTGGTCAAAGAAGTGGCCGCGGTAGTTGGCGGCGGCGGCGGCGGCAGGCCGGAAATGGCCCAGGCGGGCGGCAAAGATCCGTCCCGGCTGAGCGAAGCCCTGGAAATTGCCTACCGGGTTGTAGAAGGCCAAATCAAGTAAAATAAAACCCGGCAGGTCTGTTGGCCAGCCGGGTTATAGACCGTTTTATATTCAACAAATAGGAGCCGGGACGCCGGAATCGATGATCACGGCGATTTCCTCGCAGTTGGGGAATTTCGGGCAGTTGACACATTCCTTCCACACTTTTTGGGGCAGAGAATCCTTATCTACAACTTTAAAACCGCATTTTTCAAAGAAACCGTCCTGGTAGGTAAGGGCGAAAACCCGTGGTATAGCCAGCTCGCGCGCTTCGTTGATAAAATTTTTGACAAGCCCGCTGCCGACCCCTTTGCCGGCATACTCCGGCGCCACAGCCAGCGCCCTGATTTCCGCCAGGTCTTCCCATATAATATGCAGCGAGCCTACACCGACAACCCTGTCCTGATCCACGGCAACGGTAAATTCGCGCAGGCTTTCATACAGCAGGGTGCGGGGCCGGGCAAGCATAAGCCCCCGGTCGGCATAATAAGTGATCAAGGCGTGAATCGGCTCGACATCCGTAATTTTTGCTTTGCGGTATTCCATCTAATTTATCACCTTTCCCTGGAATTACTTTGTATTATATATCACTTGCACAGGCGGCTCAAATTAAATTTTATTAGCAGCGCCTGTTTCTGACAATGATTTTAAATAGAAAGCTTTTTACAACAGATATATTATTTTTTGCAGGAAAAAATAATTACTGTCGAATAGTCTTAAATAAAGGGGGTTGCCATAGATGTCTTCGGATTTTTCAGACAAAACCATGATGTTCAAGGTCCAGGCCGAGGAAGTTAAACAGGCCCGGGACATACTGCATCAGGTTTACGATGCGCTCGTCGAAAAAGGATATAATCCAATCAACCAGCTGGTAGGGTACCTGCTTTCCGGTGATCCGGCCTACATCACCAGCCACGGCAACGCCCGTAACCTGATCCGCAGGCTGGAGCGGGATGAACTGCTGGAGGAACTGGTAAAAAGTTATCTCGGGCAAAAGCAAAAATAAGCTGGGAGTTGGAGAACAGTTGCAGTACAGGGCCCTCGGCAGGACCGGCATAATGGTGTCCAGGCTGTGTTTTGGCGCTTTGACCATCAGCCCGCTTCAGGCCAACCTGTCCCTGAAAGAAGGGGCGGCTGTCATCCGCCGGGCCCTGGAGTGCGGTGTGAATTTCATAGACACAGCGGAGCTGTACCGCACATACTCATATATTCGTGAGGCGCTCCGCGGCTTTGACCGTGATGTTGTCATCTGCTCGAAATGCTATGAATACACTTACCAGGGCATGAAGCAAAGTGTTGAAAAAGCGCTGAACGAGCTCGGCCGGGATTATGTAGATATTTTCATGCTCCATGAACAGGAGTCGTCACTGACTATCAAAGGCCACTGGGAGGCGTACGGATACCTGCTGGAAGCCAAAAAAAAGGGGATCATCAGGGCCGCCGGTATTTCCACCCACCATGTGGGAGGGGTGCTGGGCGCCGCGGAGTTCCCGGAAATAGATGTGATTCATCCCCTGATTAATGCGTCCGGCATCGGCATCATGGGCGGCACAAGGGAAGACATGCTGGCGGCCATCAGGGCCGCCGCTGCTGTGGGTAAAGGTATATACGCTATGAAAGCTCTGGGCGGCGGGCACTTGCTTGACCGGCCGGAGGCTGCTTTCGAATACATCATGTCCATCCCGGAGATAGACGCGGTGGCGGTAGGGATGAGCTCGGTCCATGAAGTGGAATACAACACCCTTTTATTCAGCGGCAAAGAAGTTACGCCAGAGCTCAAAACTATTGTCGGGCGCCAGGTAAGGCGCCTTCATATTGATGACTGGTGCCTGGGTTGCGGGCAGTGCGTGGAAAGATGCCGTTCAGGAGCACTGGAAATGAAAGCAGGCAAAGCCAAGGTGGACGAAGTCCGCTGCATCCTTTGCAGCTACTGCGCCGCCGCCTGCCCCGACTTCTGCATAAAGGTGATCTGATGATGCGCATACTGGGAATCGACCTGGGGGACAAAAGAATAGGGCTGGCGCTGAGTGACCCGATGGGTTGGACAGCGCAGGGCTTAGAAGTGATCAGCGGCAGCGGTGGCAGCAAAAACGATATCAGGAAGATCAGGGATATTGTCGTCAAACACGAGGTGGAGAAGGTGGTTGTGGGCCTGCCCCTGAATATGGACGGCAGCTCGGGCCCCCGTGCGGAAAAAGCCCGTGATTTCGCCGGCCGGCTGGCCAGGGCGCTGGACCTGCCTGTGGAAATGTGGGATGAAAGGCTGACGACGGCTGAGGCGCAGCGGGTGCTGATCGATGCAGACGTCAGCAGGGCCAGGCGGAAGCAGGTAATTGACAAAATGGCGGCCATCCTGATCCTGCAGAACTACCTCGACGCCGGGCACAGAAAAGCTGAGCCGGATTCATTAGCTTGACAGGACACCTTTTTTTAGATAAAATTTTTCCAATAGATTGTAGGAGAGGTGATTAAATTGACTGAAGAGGATGAAGTTGTAACGCTGGTGGACGAAGAGGGAGAAGAGCATGATTTTGCGGTGATCGATATCATTGAGGTAGACGGCGCTGAATATGCCATCTTGCTGCCGGTCGATGAAGAAAATAATGAAGCTATAATCTTGAAATTCGACAAGGACGAAGAAGGAAACGAGCTGCTGGTCGACATTGAAGACGACGAGGAATGGGAAAAAGTTTCCGAAGCCTGGGAAGAAATGGTGGCCGAAGAAGACGTCGAGTAAAATTTAAGAGATTAAAGCTGGTTGCATCAGTCTGCAATCCAGCTTTTTTTGCGGTATGAAGGGTGTGCCTAAATGACGGAAAAAACAGCCGGAAAAACAGCTAAAAAAACATCCGGCCTGCTATATATGATCCTGGTTGCAATTTTGGTCATCCTGGCGCTTGGTTTTTTCGGCACGGATATTTTTGCCGCGCCGCCGGAAAAGATCAATCCTGGTGTGAAGGTCATGGATATTGACCTCGGCGGCTTAACCAAAGCAGAGGGCCTGGCCAGGCTGACTGGGCTGGAAAGCAGTTTCCTGGCGGCAAAGGCGCCGCTGCGCTACCAGGGCTGGAACTGGATCCTGCCCCTGGAGGACGTGGGGCTTAAGATCAACAAGGAAGCTGTGATTGCGGCAGCGCTGCAGGCCGGAAACGAGGGTTCGAGGTTTAAGCGCTGGCAGGACAGAAGTCAGATTGAGAAAAACGGCCTCTCCCTACAGCCTGATATCGAATTTGACCAGGAAAAGCTGGCCCAGCGGGTCAGGGGATTGGCCTCGGAGATAATCGTGGAACCAGTGGCAGCGTCCTTTAAGATCAGCGGCAGTGACAGGATTTCGGTAGCCCTCAGCCAGAACGGCATCGACCCGGACCTGGTCAAGCTGAAAAAGGACATCACCGAGGTGCTGTACAAGAATAAACATGAAGTAGTGCTGTCCCTGGTACCTGCTGCGCCAGCGCTCACCACTGCCGACCTTGAATCCATGAAAGTAAACGGCTTGCTGGCTGGTTATACCACAAAATTCGACTCTGCCAAGGTCAACCGCACCTACAACGTCGGCGTGGCGGCCCAGGCATTGGACGGGCTTCTGGTCATGCCGGGCCAGTTGGTCTCCTTCAACGAAGTTGTCGGCCCCCGCAGTTCCGAGACCGGCTATAAGATGGCGCCGGTGATTATCAACGATGAATTTGTGGATGACATTGGCGGCGGCATCTGCCAGGTTTCAACAACCCTATTCAACACTGCGCTGCTGGCCAATCTGGAAATCGAGGAGCGTTCCAGCCACTCGCTGCCCGTGAGCTATGTGCCCATCGGGCGTGATGCCACCGTATCATACGGCTCACTCGATTTTAAGTTCAGCAACAACACGGCGGACTATTTATATCTGAAAACCACCGTTCAGGGTGAATATATTACCATAAAAATATTCGGCAACACCGTTTATAAAAGAGATGTCATCATAGAATCAGAGGTTACCGATGAAATAGCGCCCGGAGTAGTCTATGAAAACGACCCGAACCTGCCCAGCGGCACACAGGTGGTCAAGAAAGAAGGGGCCACTGGCTACAGGGCATACATGGAGCGGGTAGTTTACCTGAACGGCAAAGAGGAAAAAAGGGATGCGCCCATATACAGTTCATATAATGCAAAGAATAAGGTGATCGCTGTGGGGACAGGTGAAACAGCGCCGAAAATAGCGCCTTTACAAACAACCAAGCCCGCGGGAAACACAACCCCCGGCGGGTCGACTAAGCCCACCGTCGGTACGATCATCCCCGGCGATTAAACCGGGGTCAATGTGTCCGTTTTCCTCTATCTGGTCACACTAACGACAACAGTATCTAGCAATATGTATCACCATTCCGATCGGGGACATTCCTCCGAAGGAGGTGTGTCCCCGATCCTCTGCCTGGTACCAATTAACGATAAAAGCGTGCCAAGAGAACCGTCCCCTTGACGCGGAAATGTCTCAAATCAGAAGGTGTATTTATGAATTTTCTCAGTAAATACCGTTATTTGTTCTTAATCCTGCTCGGCATTATCTGCGTCTTATTTATTTACGCCAGGGTGATGCTTTCCCCTGTTTCTCCGCGGAGCGAGGGCAGGGAGGTCGTTGTGGCCATACCGATCAGCGCCACCGCGAACCAGGTGGGTGAGATCCTGAAGCAGAATGAACTGGTGCGCAGCCCCAGGTTATTCAGTCTTTATGCCAGGTTCACCGGCAAGGACAGCCAGATCAAGGCCGGGCAGTACAAGCTGAACAGCAGCTTCTCGACAAAAGAGCTGCTCAGGGAGCTGGTGGAGGGACGCCTGGCAGAGCAGTCATTCACTGTGCCGGAGGGTTACACGACGGCACAGATAGCCAGCCTGCTGGACTACAAAGGTTTGGCGGACAAAAAGGACTTCCTGAAGGCGGTCTCAACCGCGGAATTCGATTTTTCCTTCCTAAATGAACTGCCCGCGGGAGAAAAACGCCTGGAAGGCTACCTCTTTCCGGACACTTACCAGGTGGCCAGCGACAGCACACCTATATCGATCATCGACATGATGCTGGAACGCTTTGCCCGTGAAATGGAGGAGCTGGATTACGCGGCGCAGGCTGGAAGAGCCGGCGTTACCCTGCAGGAGGCGGTGATTATCGCCTCGCTGATCGAGCGCGAAGCGCTGGTGGATGCGGAAAGGTCACTTATCGCCGGGGTCATTTATAACCGTCTGAAAATAGACATGCCCTTACAGCTGTGCGCCAGTGTACAGTACGCTCTCGGTGCAACTAAGCCCGAGCTCAGCTACCAGGACCTGGAGATAGACTCGCCCTACAATACTTATAAGATCTATGGGCTGCCGCCCGGCCCGATCTCCATGCCGGGACGCAAATCCCTGCTGGCCGCGGTCCAGCCAACAACCACGGAATATCTCTTCTATGTGGCCAAACCTGATGGTTCGCATGCCTTTGCCACGACTTTAGAGGAGCATGAAGCCAATAAGAGGATGTACGAGTAATGAAAACTGAGCTGCTCGCGCCCGCCGGCGATCTTGAAAAACTAAAAGCTGCCGTGCTTTACGGCGCTGATGCCGTCTACCTCGGTGGGCGGCATTTTGGCCTGCGCGCGGGCGCGGGCAATTTTGAAGACGCCGAACTGGCGGAGGGGGTAAGTTTCGCCCACGCCCACGGCGCCCGGGTCTATGTGACCGTGAACATTTTCGCGCACAACAGGGATTTGGAGCTGTTGCCGCCTTACCTGGACACCATCTGCGAAGTAGGAGCAGACGCGGTAATCGTGTCCGATCCCGGTGTGATCAATATTACCAGGCGCCGCCACCCAAAGCTGCCGGTCCACCTCAGCACCCAGGCCAACACTACCAACTGGGCCTCCGCCCGCTTCTGGGAGGAACATGGGATCAAGCGCATTGTCCTGGCCCGGGAGCTAACACTGGCGGAGATCAGTGAAATCCGGGAAAAGATCGGCCTGGAACTGGAGCTGTTCGTGCACGGCGCAATGTGCGTATCATATTCCGGCCGCTGCCTCCTAAGCAGTTACATGACCGGCCGCGACGCCAACCGCGGCGACTGTGCCCAGTCCTGCCGCTGGAAGTACGCCCTGGCGGAAGAAAAAAGACCCGGCGAGTATTTCCCCTTCGAAGAGGACAGCCGGGGCAGCTATATTCTCGGGTCCAAAGACCTCTGTCTGATCGAACATATTCCTGAGCTGGTCAGAGCCGGGGTCAACAGCTTCAAGATTGAAGGGCGGATGAAGAGCGTCAATTACGTGGCTGGCGTGGTCAAGGCTTACCGCGAGGCGCTTGACACTTACCAGGGCGATCCGGAAAATTACCGTTTCAACCCGGCCTGGCTGGAGGAGATCGAAAAAGTCAGCCACCGCGACTATACCACTGGGTTTCTGTTTGGCCGGCCCGGCCACTCCGGCCAGCATTACGAAGGGGAGATCTACAGGCGCAGCCACGAGTTCGCGGGCCTGGTCAGGGGATACGAACCTGAAACCGGGATGATGGTCATCGAGCAGCGCAACCGCTTTGTCCTCGGGGACGAGGTGGAGATCATGATGCCTAAAGGGGAAAATATAAAGCAGAAAATAACCGGGATCATCGACGAGGCAGGACAATCCGTGGCAGCGGCGCCGCACCCCCAGCAGTTGGTGCGGGTCCCGGTTGACGGCCAGGTACCCGAATTTGCCATTATGAGAAGGCTGATCACGAACAGGGAGGATTTTTAAATGGCTAAACCATCTTTTGACGAGTTCGCGGACATGCTTGACCGGGCTGTTGACCGCATCCCCGACCGTTTCCTGCGGGACCTGACCGGCGGCTTCAACCTGCGGCAGGGGAAAAAGCGTGAAGGTGAGTACTTCATCTTGGGAGAGTACATTGAGGACGGCATCGGGGGCTGTTTCATCATATTTTATTATGGTTCCTTTGTGGGCCTGCTGGAAGATGAGCCCGACAATTGCTGGGAAGAAGAGATTATTGATACTGTACTGCATGAAATGGAGCATCACCTGGAGTCGCTGGCCGGATGCGACGATTTGGCGCGCAGGGAAATAGAAGAATTGGCCAGAGCTCTGCAAAACGAGCCAACTGGCTGAAACTGATTTTAACTGCGGGCAGCACCCATAAGTCAACAAGGCGCCTGGCGCCATAAATCAACAAAAATGAAATATGCCTGTGGACTTTGAGCATATCGTCGAAGACACAGGCATATGTGATGTGCGGCAGTTATGTAGCTATTCATTACCCGCTAATTCCGGCTGTTCGACAGCAGCAGGGTCCTTCGCCGGCGCCGCGATGCCCGGTGTGTAGGCAGGAGCATGACCGGAAGCTGCCCCGGCAGCTTTTCCGGCGGCATATTGGCTGGCTATCCGTTCATGGTTTTTAATGGTTTCCTCGAGCTCCTCGATCTGGGCTTCAGCTTCCTTGAGCTCTTTATGCAGCCCCCGGATTTTGAGACCTAATTTAATCCTGCCGTAAAGTCCGAGAAACATAGCAATGGCTGCGCCAAAAACTGCAGATATAAGTATGACCGCTGACTGTGTGAGCTCATAATTCAGCCCTAAGAATTTAATGGTCACGATTTCGGAGTTGATCACTGCAAAGGTAGCTACAATCAGAGAAAAAAGCAGCGAAAAAATAAACCAAAATTGCATTGTTTACACATCCTTTCCCATAATTTGATTAGACATATTATACACTCTGGTTCTGAAAACAAGCAATAAAGAAAGGCATTTTGTGGTAAGCTTATATAACAGGAAGAACAAACTGTAGCAGTTAATGTTTATGATCTATCACTAAAACAGGATTCAAACCTGACAATAGACGTATCTATTGTCACCCAGAGCGTTTTAGTCAACGCTGGGCGTTATTGTCATCCTGAGCGGCAGCGAAGGATCTTATAAGAATGACAACGGAGAAATTGTCTGGAATGACAAAAACAAGGAGGCATTAATGTGAAAAACTGTGAGATGAAGCTGGACGGCAATATATTGACGATAACGGTTGATATATCAAAGGAATTCGGCAAATCATCTTCGGGCAAGAGCATAATTATCGGCTCGACTGAAGGAAACGTGTCTATACCTGATAAAGAAGACATCAAGATTGGTTTGAATGTCTATCGCAAAGCCTAAAAGGAGAAAATATGTCATTTGATGATTTAAAGCTCATTGCGCCTATCCGAAAGGCGCTAAAAACACAAGGGTATACGGTACCCACTTTGATCCAGGAACAAGCTATCCCGCCCTTGCTTGAAGGCAGGGACCTGATCGGCTGCGCCCAGACGGGCACCGGGAAGACAGCTGCGTTTGCTGTCCCGATACTGCAGCTGCTCGCGGAAGAACTTAGGAACCCGAAGGCGCCGAAAACGATTAAGGCGCTTATAGTCACTCCGACGCGGGAACTGGCGATTCAGATTGATGACAGCTTTACCGCTTACGGGCAATACCTGGGACTTAAAAATACGGTTATTTTTGGCGGCGTGCCGCAAAAAGCACAGACCGATACCCTGACCGCAGGGGTAGACATCCTCGTAGCCACACCGGGCCGGCTGCTGGACCTGATCAACCAGAAATATGTCAGCCTGCGCCATGTCAGTTTTTTTGTGCTGGACGAGGCAGACCGGATGCTGGATATGGGCTTTATCAACGATGTGAAAAAGATCATTTCATATCTGCCTAAAACCAGGCAAACGCTGCTGTTTTCCGCCACCATGCCGATGGAGATTACCAAGCTGGTTAATTCGATTACCGTTAATCCGGTCAGGGTGGCAGTCACGCCTGTTTCGTCCACTGTTGATATCGTTGAGCAGGGTGTATATTTTGTCGGGAAGAAAGACAAGAAGCATCTGCTGATCCACCTGCTGAAAGACGAAGCCATTGCCTCCGCGCTGGTGTTTTCCAGGACCAAGCATGGCGCCAATAAAATCATCAAGGACCTAGCCGGCGCAGGGGTGCAGGCGGCGGCTATTCACGGCAATAAATCGCAGGGGGCGCGGCAGCTGGCCCTGAATAATTTCAAGGCCAAAAAGACCAGGGTCCTGGTAGCGACAGACATAGCCGCCAGGGGCATAGACGTGGAAGAATTGTCGCATGTGATCAATTACGACCTGCCGAACATACCGGAAACATATGTCCACCGCATCGGGCGCACCGGCCGGGCCGGGCTCGGCGGCGTGGCGCTGTCGTTCTGTGATACTGAGG
Organism: Pelotomaculum sp. UBA4789; assembly: GCA_002402945.1. Taxonomy (GTDB): domain Bacteria; phylum Bacillota; class Desulfotomaculia; order Desulfotomaculales; family Pelotomaculaceae; genus Syntrophopropionicum. The sequence continues at coordinate 28,547 of DHGV01000001.1, read as the reverse complement.
AGAAGCCGTACCTGAAAGATATTGAAAAGCTCATCGCCAAGAAGATACCGGTAATCGAAGACCATCCCTACCCCCTGATGGAGACGGAACCGGCGGATAACAAGGAAGCGGCAAAGAAAGCGCCAGTGGGCAAACCCGGTTCAGTCGGCTATTTCAGGAGAAACATAAAACGTTAACTGCTTCAATTAAAGGGTTTCGGCCCCTGGCTGAGAGAATAATCGGTGGGGTGAAATAATGAAATCAAAAATACAAAATTCAAGCAGAAAAAATACAATCCATTAAGCTTCTTGTCTTTCCTTGCATTTCTAGCCTTTATTAATCCACCTGAGACATTATGGTTTCTGTTATTCCTATTCTTCCTGTTTTTCCTGGTGCCCGAAGACATGCTGAAAAAGAAGAAGTAAGGCTAGGAGAGTATAGGCCTGTAGGAAGGATCTGCTGATTTTATACGAGGCACATATTTGATCAGGAGGGGGAGACAAACCATGAAAAGTAAATTAGGTTTTGCCGCCGCTATTTTGATCATGCTGCTGCTTGCCGGCTGCGGCAGTACGAAAGAAGCCGGAGACACGGGCCTGTTATCCAAGCTGACAGAGGGCCGCTACAGTGAGCTGGAGGTCCGGGAGTACGAGGGCACGAAACTTGATCCGTCCGGGGCGCTGCCGGAAAACTCGATCAGTGGGGTTCAGCAGGTCGATATCAGCAGCTATGTCCTGGAAGTAACGGGCAGTGTGCAGCAGCCGGTTTCACTTGCTTATGAAGAGGTTCTGGCCCTGCCAGCTTATGAAAAGCTGATCACCCTGCACTGTGTTGAGGGCTGGGATGCGACGGTGCTCTGGAAGGGCGCCCTGCTGAAAGATATTATTGCCCCGGCCGTGGTTCGCGAAACCGCCCAGACCGTTATTTTCCACTGCGTGGACGGCTATACTTCCTCGCTGCCATTGCAGGCTGTCATCGATAAAGAGATGATCCTTGCTTATTCTTCCAACGGCATCACGCTGCCGCCTTCGCTCGGGTTCCCGTTTATCGTAGTCGCGGAAGACAGACTGGGCTATAAATGGGCCAGGTGGGTAAACGAGATCGAGCTTTCGGACGATCCCTACCTGACCGGATTCTGGGAAAATAGGGGGCTCGACAGCGAGGCGGACATTCCAGCAAACTGACATCACTGCTGCTGATGTGGCACCAACATAGGATGAAAATCAGCAATATAGGTTTAATTTCAATCAAACACGGCGTGTTAGTGCTATACTTAATTTTGGGATATGCAGCAGATGTGCGAATAAATTTGCACCTACAATTTTCAGGGCAGCAGAATAAACAGCAATGAAATATTTTACCGGCATATAAGTTAAACGGGGCGATGCGGGTTGTTTAAAGAATTAACCACGTGCGATCATGACATCCCAATCGAGGGGATCAGCAGCTGCCTGGTAAACAACGATACATTTCTGATCTCTTCCGATCAATGGCTGAACGTCCTGAGCTCCGCGACCCTGGGCGGGGAGCTCAGGCGGACCAGGCACATCATCAACCACACGGTCAAAAAAGGATACAGCAGCGATCACCCGGACCGGGAACTGATCCACCTGGCGGCAAAAATGGGCCTGGGTGAAGGCGTTATCGGGCTGATGACAGCCGTCGATGTCAGGCGCACGGTGGTACGATCGGAGGCCAAAGGGGACCTGACAGTCGCCGCCGTCTGCACCGCCGGTACAAGCCACCCCTGCGCCGCCGGTGTACCTGTCATATGGGATGACAACAGTATGGTTACTCCGGGTACGATCAACATCGTGGTCATCATCGACGGCAGCCTGACCGAAGCCGCGATGGTTAACGCGGTGATCACAGCCACGGAAGCCAAGACCAGGGCTATATTCCAGTCCGGCACCCGGATGCCTGACGGCGGCATAGCCACGGGCACCACTACTGACGCCGTGGTGGTCGCCTGCAACAGGAGGGGAGAGCCGCTTCCTTATGCCGGTGCGGCCACCAACCTGGGTTATTTGATCGGCCACACAGTATTCCAGGTGGTGGAGCAGGGACTGAAAGACTACCTGAAAGAGGCGGAATAAGGGAATGAGGGACCCCGAAGCGGTGTTGCTTCGGGGGGGCAGGTACAATTTAAAAAGCTGCCATGCGCTGCACCGGGAAAATTAAATTAAATACCGGAGGTGTAATCATGCAGGCGATTCCATATCTTTATTTTAACGGCAATGCAGATGAAGCGATTAAGTTCTATGTTAAAGCATTAAAGGCTAATCCGCCGCAAATAATGCATTATCAAGAACAGCCATTCCCCGATATGCCGGCTGATCTTGCGGAAAAGATAATGCACGCGGAGTTTATAGCTGATGGTTGTATTTTCTATGTTTCAGACGCGATGGGCCAAAATGAGGTCAAGGTGGGCAACAACCTGCAAATCAACCTCAACTGCGACAGCGAAGAGCAGATCCGGGAGTTATATAGCCGCTTGAGCGAGGGCGCCCAAATCCACATGGAACTGCAGGATACCTTTTGGGGGCGATTTTCGCCATGCTGACAGACCGGTTTGATATCTCATGGAGCCTGAACTATCTGAATCCACAGCCTAAATAGCAGCCGGGAAATACCCGGGAAATCGGAGCAAAACGTCCCCGGTACGTTATAAGTGTCCATAAAGACGGCCGGGTGCGTATTGCTCCGAAGGAAGCCACAGAATAATATATTGAGAACGCAAAGAATATGGAGAGGAACGGTTTTCATGAAAGTAATTGCTGTCAACGGCAGTCCCAGGAAAAAATGGAATACCGCTGCCTTGTTGCAAATGGCTCTTGACGGAGCTAAATCTGTAGGGGCGGACACGGAATTAATACATCTATATGATTTGAATTACAAAGGCTGCACCAGCTGCTTTACCTGTAAAACAAGAGACAGCAAGCATATTGGAAGCTGTGCCATGAAAGATGAATTAACCAGCGTACTGGATAATATTTCAGAATGTGATGCTTTGATTTTAGGCTCGCCCATATATTTGGGCAATATCACCGGAGAAATGCAATCCTTTTTGGAGCGTCTGGTATTTCCCAAGATCAGCTACAGCGCTGGTTATGGATCGGTTTTTAAGGGCAAGATATCTACAGGTTTTATCTATACCATGAATGCCACGGAGGCTTTTGTGGAAATAATGAACTATGAAGCAATCTTTCAGAGAGGTCAAGGGTACCTGAAAAAATTAAACGGCACAACAGAATACCTGCTCTGCCTGGATACTTACCAGTTTAATGATTACTCCAAGTATGAAGCCTCAATGTTCGACGAAAAACACAAGGCGCAAGTGAAAGCAAAACAATTTCCGCTAGACTGCCAAAAAGCATTTGACCTGGGCGCCAGGCTGGCAGTTGTTTAGGTCAGCAGATAGGGCTGCAAACAGGGTTGAGGACAGTCCGGTTTGATTTCCCGGCAAAAAAATCCGTGGACCTGTATGTCCCACGGATTTAAAGGTTGCTGCCGGGGTGGAGGGTATCATAAACTTTAGCTCTAAAATAAATCAGATGGTGGCTGATAGCGGTTATGTATGAAGCTGACTTGAAGCAGATTTTAGCGGTACGTCATGAAAATGGCGCGGATTTTTGGGCTGCGCCGGATGGACGAATCTGTATTGAAAGGCCAATAAGTACCCTGACGGCACTGTTGATCATGAGTGAACTGCGAGTACCGCAGTCTCACGAAGCGGTTAAAGGCGCGGCGGAACTTGTCCTGAAGGCCTGCAGGGAAGATGGCCGGGTCCGGATCGCGCCGAAGGGCGCTATTTATCCATGTCACACAGCGCTTGCTGCTGCAGCCCTATGCAGAAATGGTTATGTAGGTGACCGGCGCGTTCAGACAATGCTGGAGCACTTGCTGGCCAACAGGTTTGAAGACGGCGGCTGGCGCTGCAAAAAGTTCATCTTTGGACGTGGGCCCGAGACAAATTACTCCAACCCGGGTGTCACACTCTTGGCCCTGGATGTTTTTAGATTTGCTGGCATGAACGATGAGTCTCAAGAACTGGATGCAGCAGTGGAGACGCTCCTCAGTCACTGGACAGTCCGGGCGCCAACCGGGCCTTGCCATTATGGGATGGGAAAGCTGTTTATGCAAGTCGAGTACCCGTTTTTGCGATATAACCTTTTCTATTATACTTATGTTCTTTCTTTCTACCCGAAGGCCAGTAAGGAAAGGCGATTCCTTGAAGCCTTTGCGACGTTGAACAAGAAGCTGGACAGTCAGAACAGAATGATTGTTGAGAGACCGAATCGAAAACTGGAGAAGTTGGAGATCTGCAGGAAGGGTAAGCCATCAGAGACAGCCATACAGAGATATCTTGAGATTAAAAAAAATATGGAAGCCGGGATATAACTGACAAAGCGGATTATAAACAGCATAATGGGGCGTTGCTTGCGGAGGCAGGAAAGGAGAAAAAATGATTGGTCCAAAAGTAGAATACATTAATCCGGCAAATACGATCACATCAAAAGCGTTCAGCCAGATGGTCTCTGTCACCGGCCCCCATAAAACCATCTATATCGGGGGGGCAGAATGCAGTAGATAAAGATGGCAACCTAATCGGCAGGGGGGATTTAGGATTACAGACAAAACAAGTATTAATAAATATTGGCATCGCTTTGGCGGCAGTAAATGCAACATATAAAGATATCGTGAAATGGAATATTTATATGGTTGCCGGGAGTGACCCGGGAGTAAGCTATAAGGCTTTTCAGGAAACTGTCGGACAACTTGAAAATCCACCCGCAATAACGGTATTGCAGGTTGCCGGTCTGGGCAACCCAAATTATTTAGTTGAAATAGAGGCAATTGCAATCAAATAGACAGTTGAGGCGGCGGTAAAAGCGGGGAATCCGCCTGCCCTTTTATTGCGGTGGAGATCTTTAGAGTGCGGGATTGTTCGGAAAAATCGGAGCTGAAACCAAAGATAGAGTGCATAAAGCCCAGGCTCAGATAAGAGGCGCCGTTATCGATAAAAATATCCGCCGGGATATTTGCCGCAATCCCGTTGACTATGTAAGGGCTCCCATTAACGGGTATTGATACCTGGGTATCGTTCATGATTATTTCAACCGATCTGGTGTCATTATTCCAGTCCACCTGCGCGCCTGCGGCGGTGAAGAATGAACGGACAGGGATCAGCAGGTTCTGGTCTTCACTAAGCACGGCCAGGGATTCAGGTAAAATCAAGGGTTTGCCATCGAGCTGGAGCGCCACGTTGTATCTAACCACCCGCCCGCCGCTTGGGTCAAAGGGAGCCTTCAGCGCCAGGGTTCTGCTTTCCTCTCCGCTGCTCAGCTCAAACCCAAAATATTCGCTTAAATAATAGACAGGAACAAAGGTCATATGGTCAAGCTGGAAAGGCGCTTCGCCGGCTTCATAAGTCCTGGCGTTTACTGTGACAGCCTTGCTGTCTGGTTTTAACAGTACTTCCCGTTCAATGTTGGAAACGAGCAGGGCGCCGGCGGAATCATCCCAGTACTGGCGGTAGCCCAGGGGTGAGGTGACCTGGCTCAAAGGCAGGTAGGCAATCTCTCCGGCCTGTACCAGCCCAAGATGAGGCGGGAATTCGACCTCCAGGCCGTTGAGGGTGACGCGGTCGTATTTTTTCAGCTCTGACAGGTCCCGGTCCTCTTTGATTATATCGACTTCTGTGCCCACCGGAATTCGCCCGTAGAGCCAGATAATATCTTCATTTTTCATCCTTACGCAGCCCAGGGAGACGTAAGAGCCGATAGAGTCAGGGGCATTGTTGCCGTGCACGCCATAGTCGCTGCCGCTCGTACCCAGCGCGTTAATGCCCAGCCAGCGGGGCCCCAGCGGGTTTTCCGGCATACCTCCGGGGATAAGTGGGCCGCCGTCAGGGTGCCTCCAGGAAGGGTAGACCAACTTGAGTACTACCCGCCAGTTTCCCTCCGGGGTAAATTGAGGCTCACGCCCCGTAGCAACCTGAAAAACATCCAGCAGGTACCCGTTTTCAAAAAGGGCCAGCTGATTTGTCTCCTTGTTGATCAATATGCTGGGATCGGCCAGCGCCCCTTGCGGAAAGATCAGCAATAGAGCCAGCAGCAGTACTGTCAATATCAAGATCAGCCTTTTTTTTAAAACAGTTATCACGACCTTATAGTTTGCTCCAGCAACTTCACGCTTATCCTTTTATTTCTTCCATCCAATTAAATTGATCCGCAATTTTACCGGACTGGACGCCAGTGACATAATCAAAGAGTTTTTGGGAAAATGCGCCGGTCTGGTTATTGTTGATGACGATTTTCTGCCCCTTCCAGGTCAGCTCGCCGACAGGGGAGATGACCGCGGCAGTGCCGGATCCGAATACTTCTTCCAGCTCACCTTTGGCGTGGGCGTCAAATACTTCCTCAATAGAAATCTGGCGTTCAGTGGCTTTCACCCCCCAGCTCCGGCATAACTCCAGGACGGTCTTGCGGGTCATGCCTCCCAGGATACTGCCATTGAGCGCCGGTGTAATGACTTCACCTTTGATCTTGAAGAGAATATTCATGGTTCCCACTTCTTCAATATATTTGCGGTGGACGGCATCAAGCCAGAGGACCTGTCCGAAACCTTCAGCATAGGCATCCTGCTGCGCCGCAAGGCTCATGGCGTAATTGGCCGGCGTTTTTGCTTCGCCCAGCCCGCCGATGGTGGCCCGGACATATTTATCTTCCACTTTAATGCTGATGGGCTTAAAGCCGATTTTATAGTAAGCACCGACCGGGGATAGGATGATAAACATTTTATAGCTGTCCGCCACCTTGACGCCGAGTTGCGATTCGTCAGCGAATACAAAGGGCCTGATATAAAGAGAAGTGCCGGGCTTGCCCGGAATCCAGTCCTTTTCTAAAGCTAAAAGTTTCAATAAAGCCGTGTGGTTCAGTTCAACATCCATCTGGGGAATGTTCAGGAGCTTCGCGGAGCGGTTAAACCGGCTCAGATAATCATATGGCCTGAACACCCAAGCCCGGTTGTCGGCGGAGCGAAAAGCTTTCATGCCTTCAAAAATTGCCTGTCCGTAGTGCAGGACAATCATTGCCGGATTGGCAGGAAAATCAGCATACGGAACTATGCGCGGGTTGTACCAGCCTTTTCCCGTCAGATAGTTCATGGCAAACATGTGGTCAGTAAAATTTTTACCAAAAACAAGTTCCTGTCCGGCGGGCAAAGAACCCGCTTTCGCTACTTTGGTCAGCGCAATTTCTGTCATCATAAAGCCCCCTATTGTTCTCAATAATTATATAGATTTTATTCCTATTAACGAAAAATTTCAATAATTTTTGCTGGGCTATCGACAATTGCGCAAACAGACATCAAAATCACTGGTGGAAAACACCTTTGTTTTCAGGATCGGAGTCGCAGTGAGAGCAGTTTGGGGTGGGAAATTATTTCTTAATACTTCATTAATTTATTGTTAATAAATTGCAGGTATGATTGAAAAGTGGCCGATGTAAAAGAAAAATGCGAGAAAGGGGAGCTAGTAATGAAAAAAGCAACTGAAGATTTTTGTATAGAGTGTGGAGAAAAAACAGAATTCTCTTATGATGGTGAGCAATGGGTGTGCATGCAATGCGGCAGTCATAATTCGCAAGGGGATTTTGAAGATTCAATTCCAACATTAAGCGATGATGATTTGGAACGCAGTAAATAAACACAAAGGGGAAGCAAGGGGACGGTTCTCTTGCTTCCAGGCTGACAGAAAATTCATAACTTTAGGGGGATAGACATCGATGGCCCTTTTGCTTGAACCACTGGAAACAGCTTCTTTGTCTTTGGCTAATCGCCTGGTTATGCCGCCGATGGCTACCGCGAAAGCCAAGCCGGACGGCAAAGTAAGCCAGGCATTGCTTGATTATTATGACGATAAATCCAGAGGCGGGTATATTGGGCTCATAATCATCGAGCACAGTTTTATCAGCCCGGAGGGGAAGGCTCATCATAACCAGCTTTCAGTTGCAGAGGATAGTGTAACAGAGGGTCTGAAAAAACTGGCTATAGTGATCCACCATAACGGCTCCAAAGCGGTGATGGAAATCAGCCATGCCGGCTGCCAGGCCGAGGAGGAGGTCACCAGCGCAGCGGTGGTGGGGCCTTCGGCTGTAGTCAACCCGCGCCGGGGGAACATTCCCCGCGAGCTGACCGTGGCTGAAATAGCCAAAATTGTGCAGGCCTTTCATGATGCAGCCGTCCGTGTAAAAAAAGCGGGTTTCGATGGGGTGGAAATCCATGCCGCGCACGGCTACCTGCTCAACCAATTTCTATCACACCTGACCAATAAACGTGAGGATGAATATGGCGGCAGTTTGAGCAACCGGATCCGTATTCACCTGGAGGTGATCAAAGCAGTCCGTGCGGCGGTCGGAGAAGCATACCCCGTTTTGATGCGCTTGGGCGCCTCGGACCTCACTGAAGGCGGGATGACTATTGCCGACAGCCAGATGGCCGCCAGGGAATTTGAGAAAGCCGGAGTAGAAATTTTGGATATATCCGGAGGGTTCTGTGGCTATATTGTGCCGGGTCTCAGCGGGCAGGGGTTTTTTGCCCCGCTTTCCGAGGCTATCAAAAAGGCGGTGTCTGTGCCGGTGATCCTTACCGGCGGGATTACAGAGGCCCAGGCGGCCGAGAAACTGCTGGCCGAAGGCAAAGCCGACCTGATCGGAGTGGGCAGAGCCATACTTCATGATTCCAAATGGGCCCAGAAGGCTGTTGAAAGTTTGTCAGAGCAGGAAGCCTGAGGGGAAGCAAGGGGACGGTTCTCTTGATTCCCCTTTGCTTCCCCTATAAGAATGAGAATGGCAAGGGTTCCAGAGATGGAACGCCTTGCCATTTAATTTATTTACCGTTTTAGTCATAAAACAGCTGCGCCAAGCTCCGATAAAACCTCTCTGATTGTCTCTGTTTTGAGATCAAGACTGTATCTTTTCTGAAGTTCACCTTTGATCTCTTCTTCATTAGTGATACCAGTATCCTTTAGTCTTTTGATAAAGCCGTTAAGGTCTTCCCAGACATGCCACGGGAAGATCAACCATTTCCATTTCACAATTTTGTTGACATAATAATCCGGAACAATCTCAGAACAGGTTTTATGGATGAGGATAGCGGTTCTGATTTCACCAGGCGCAAATCCTTTCAAATATTCCAGGCAGACAATAAGGGTGCGCCCTGTATCTGTGACATCATCCACCAATAAAACTTTTTTACCCTTTATGTCTGTGCATAAAGGGAATTTTATAATGGCTTCTTTTCTCTCTAACGCAGCGCTTCCCCAGTGTTCCGCCTTAATAGAAGTAAGATCTCTGAGCATCAAGTAGTCACAGACAATTCTTGCCGGAACATAACCACCCCTGCCAATTGCTATCACAATATCAGGTTTGTAGCCTGACTGTTTGACAAGCTTAGCCAGTGTTTTTGCATCCCTGATGATCTTATTCCAGGAGAGTATTTCGCATCTAAAACTTTTCTGAGCAGGTATCGTCATGATTAACCTCACAAAAACATAAAAATCCAGGATAATTTTCACATATTATATCATTATTCCTTTGTAATATGAGGTATTTTTTGTATTTTCCCTAAGAAAATTGATTGAAGTCCAGTAAGGGGGAAGCAAGAGAACCGTCCCCCTTGCTTACGGGGTTGACAAAACCATAGATATGGTTTATGATGGCTTAAAATAAGTTAAACCGATGAGCAAGAGAAGTAGGTATTGGAAGGTATTACAGAGAGCCGCCGTTGCTGGGAGTGCGGTATGCCGGAATTTACTGAATGGAGTTGCGAGGGCGGCTTGAAACCGAGAGGGAGTAGATGCCGACGGGAACCCTGTCCGTTATCAGTGGGGTACGCATGATAGTGCGCAAAATGAGCGGGTAACTTTAGTTACCAATTTAGGTGGTACCGCAGAAGCATAAGCTTTTGTCCTTTCTTAGGACAAGAGCTTTTTTTGTATAGCGAAAACCACCTGCTTTGCAGGTGGTTCCAAAGAGCTTTAGCTATGAACAGATCTTTTAATTTTAAGCTGACAATAGCTTTAAAGAAATACGTGAGTGAAATAATGTTATAAATTTGTAAGTGAGAAAAAGTCAGGACCAAAACAAACAAGTAAAATCAGATCAAACGCATGTGAAATACCCTTTTTAGGGTAGTGGGGCATGTATGCGGTTGGTGGAATTTTCAACGAGCCTTGAGACTCTGCTTAGTATTAAGCCTTTATAGGGCTAGAGCAGACCACCCGCTGAGCGGGTGGTCCTGATTTATAAACAGCAAAGATTATCCCCATCAATTGAGGAAACGAGGTTGGAAAATGATTAGACCAGGCAGCGAAACCATACAGAAACTGGCGCGTGAGTACAGTGTGATTCCGATATGCCGGGAAATTTACGCGGATGTCATCACTCCCATTACCCTCCTGCGCAAGCTGGCGGGCCTGAGCAAACGGTATTTTCTGCTGGAAAGCGTCGAGGGGGGAGAAAAGTGGGGGCGCTACTCCTTCCTGGGATACGATCCGCTGATGCGCGTAACCTGCAAAGATGGCCTGGTGACCATCGAACGCGATGGTGCGCTCACCAGCGTCCAAACCGAAACCCCTTTGGAGGTACTGCGGGATATCCAGCGGGCATATAAATCGCCAAAATTGCCGGAGATGCCTCCGTTTACCGGCGGGTTTGTGGGTTATTTCGCCTATGCCATGATCGGATACGCAGAACCCAAGTTGAAAATAAAGCGAAACGACGGCAATGATTTTGACCTGATGCTGTTTGACAAGGTCATCGCCTTTGACCATCTCAAACAGAAAATTTTTATTGTGGTCAATATGCAGACCGACTTTGTGATGGAAAACTACGGGCGGGCAATGGCTGAACTGGAAGCGATAGCGGGGCTCATCCGTGACGGGCAGCACCCGGTCAGGCTGAAGAGTGAAAAAAATGTCAGGTTTACCTGCAACGTGACCAAAGAAGACTACTGCGCAATGGTGGAGCGGACCAAAGAGTATATCCGAGAGGGGGATATCTTCCAGGCGGTCATCTCCCGCCAGTTTACCGCACCTTATAAAGAGAGCCTGCTCAACGCTTACCGGGTACTCAGGACCACTAACCCCTCCCCTTACATGGTCTATATGGATATCGACGGAGACGAGATCATCAGCACTTCCCCTGAAACCCTGGTGCGCCTGCAAAACGGCAGGCTGACCACTTTCCCGGTGGCGGGTTCCCGCCCCAGGGGGGGGACAGAGGCAGAAGATAAAAGACTGGAAAAGGAGCTGTTGGCGGATGAAAAAGAACTGGCCGAACACAACATGCTTGTGGATCTGGGCAGGAACGATTTGGGCCGGATATCCCAGTACTCTTCAGTCGAGGTCACCGAATACATGATGATCCACCGTTACTCAAAAATAATGCATATCTGCTCCCAGGTAGAGGGCAACATCCTTCCCGAAGGTGACGGGTACAGCGCTATTGAGGCCATTTTACCCGCAGGCACCCTGTCCGGGGCGCCAAAAATCCGAGCGTGCGAAATCATCGAGGAAATGGAAAAGGATCCCCGCGGCATCTACGGCGGCGCGCTGGGGTACCTGGACTTCGCCGGGAACATGGACACCTGTATCGCCATCCGCATGGCGGTGAAGCAGCATGACAAAGTCTACGTGCAGGCGGGCGGCGGTATTGTAGCGGACAGTGTGCCCGAAACCGAATACGAGGAGTCGGCAAATAAGGCGCTGGCCGTGATCAATGCCATATGCAATGCAGGGGAGGTGGATGACTGATGATCTTGTTAATCGACAATTATGATAGTTTTTCTTATAACCTGGTGCAAATTGCAGGCGGCATCAATCCGGATATCCGCGTCATACGCAACGATGAACTGACGGTAGAGGAGATCAAAGCCCTGCAGTCTTCCCACATCATCCTGTCGCCTGGTCCCGGCTATCCGAAAGATGCCGGCGTCTGCGAGGAAGTGGTCAGGGTGATGGCGGGCAGTGCGGCCATTCTCGGGGTCTGCCTGGGACACCAGGGGATATGTGAGGCATACGGAGCCGCCATCGGCCACGCCCGGCGGCTGATGCACGGCAAAAAAAGCCAGATCAGCATCGACAATACCTGCATCCTGTTCAAAGGGCTGCCACCACAGATCGAGGCTGGGCGTTATCATTCCCTGGCGGCCCAAAAAGAGACCATCCCGGCCCAGTTGCAGGTTATTGCCAGGGATGAAACGGGCGAGGTGATGGCCGTGAAACACCTTGATTTTGATGTCTTCGGGGTGCAGTTCCACCCCGAATCAATCCTGACCCCGCTGGGACCGGTTATATTGGCCAATTTCTTGGAAATATAGGAGGGAAACATGATGATGCAGAAAGCGATAAAGCAAGTATTGGGCGGCAAAGACCTGGACAACGAGACCACCAAAGGGGCCATGCGGCAGATGATGGACGGTACGGCCACCCAGGCCCAGATGGGGGCGCTGCTGGCAGGGCTGCGGATGAAAGGCGAAACCGTAGAAGAGATCACAGCCTGTGCGGAGGTCATGCGTGAAAAAGGCCTCAAGATCAAACCGGTGCGCAGGGTGATGGATATTGTCGGTACCGGCGGCGATGAAACCGGCACCTTCAACATTTCCACCACCGCTGCTTTCGTAGTGGCGGCCGGCGGGATCCCGGTAGCCAAACACGGCAACCGGGGCGTGTCAAGCAAAAGCGGCGCGGCTGATGTGCTGGAGCATCTGGGGATAAACCTGAACCTTACTCCTGAACAAAATGAAGAAATTTTAAAAAAGAGCAACATCTGCTTTATGTTTGCCCAGATCTACCATTCCTCGATGAAACACGCGGCGCCGGTGCGCCGGGAAATGGGCGCCCGGACCATTTTCAACGTCCTGGGTCCCCTGTCCAACCCGGCTGGAGCCACCATGCAGCTGATGGGCGTATATGACCGCAACCTGGTGGAGCAGCTGGCCCAGGTGCTTTCCAACCTGGGTGTGGTGCGGGGGGTAGCGGTGAACGGCAGTGACGGGATGGATGAGGTGACACTCACTGGGGCAACGCATGTCTGTGAAATCCGCTATGGCGCTCTTACCAGTTACGATATAACTCCGGAGCAGTTTGGCTTTAAGCGCTGCAAAATGGAGGACCTGGCAGGCGGCACTCCGGAAGAGAATGCCCGGATTACCCTGGACATCCTGAGCGGCAGGGAAAAGGGGCCCAAAAGGGATGTCGTGGTACTCAACGCGGCGATGGCGCTCTACCTGGGGATTGACAACTGCACCATAGCCGACTGTGTCAAAACAGCCCAGGACCTGATCGACTCCGGCAAAGTGGCGGCCAAACTGGAGGAGTTCCGCCGTTTGACCAATGAGCTGACGCAATGATCTTAGAGCAGCTGGCAGCAGCAGCCCGCAGGCGGGTGGCGCATAACCAAACGCGCATCTCCCTGGAACAAATGAAAACCGCGGCAGGGAAATTAAATACGGATACCGGTTTCCCCTTTGAAAAGGCCCTGCGCGGCCCGGAGATCAATTTTATCTGTGAAATAAAAAAGGCCTCCCCTTCGCTGGGCCTGATCGCGCCTGACTTCCCGTATCTGCAGATCGCCCTGGAATATGAGCAGGCCGGGGCAGCCGCGATCTCGGTGCTCACGGAACCGGAATATTTCCTGGGCAGTGACCAGTATCTTACGGAAATTCAACAAGCGGTGGCCATCCCTGTGCTGCGCAAGGACTTTACCGTGGACGCATACCAGCTTTATGAGGCCAAAATCATCGGCGCCTCAGCAGTCCTGCTCATCTGCGCCCTGCTGGATACGCCGGCCCTCAGGGACTATATTGCGGTCTGCGACGAGCTGGGCCTGGCCGCGCTGGTGGAAGCGCACGACGAGCGGGAGGTCGCATCGGCTCTGGCCGCCGGCGGGCGGATCATTGGTGTAAACAACCGCAACCTCAAAGATTTCACGGTGAATCTTGATAACAGCATTACGCTGCGGAAGCTGGTGCCTGAAAACATTATTTTTGTAGCCGAAAGCGGCATCCGCACTGCGGCAGACATCGAGGCGCTGCGCCGGGCCAAAGTCAACGCGGTGCTGATCGGGGAAGCGCTGATGCGAAGCCCGGACAAGAAAAAAATGCTGGCCGAACTGCGGGGAGCCGGCCGATGAATATGGATAGAGATATAAACGAAAGGAAGGAAAAATCATGAAGAAAGGCCGTTTCGGAAACTATGGCGGGCAGTATATCCCGGAAACGCTGATGAACGCGGTCCTGGAGCTGGAAGAGGCCTATGAATATTATCGTAAAGACGAGCATTTCCAGCTGGAACTGGACGAGCTGATGAAAAACTATGCCGGGCGTCCCTCCATTCTTTACTACGCGCAAAAGATGACCCGGGACCTGGGCGGGGCCAAGATCTATCTCAAACGGGAGGATCTGAACCACACCGGCTCCCATAAAATCAATAATGTTTTAGGGCAGGCGCTCCTGGCTAAAAAGATGGGCAAAACCAGGGTGATCGCGGAAACCGGCGCGGGGCAGCATGGCGTGGCCACAGCCACCGCAGCAGCGCTGATGGACCTGGAATGCGAAATCTTTATGGGCAGGGAAGACACACAGCGGCAGGCGCTGAATGTCTTTCGCATGGAGCTGCTCGGAGCTAAAGTAAATGTTGTCGAAAGCGGCACCCAGACGCTCAAGGATGCCGTCAACGAAACCATGCGCGAATGGACTTCACGCATGGATGATACCTACTATGTGCTTGGTTCGGTGATGGGGCCTCACCCGTATCCAACCATTGTGCGGGACTTCCAGAAGATGATCGGCAAAGAAATCAAAGAACAGCTGCAGGCCGTGGAGCACCGGCTGCCTGACGCGGTGATCGCCTGTGTCGGCGGCGGCAGCAACGCCATAGGAGCCTTTTATGAGTTCATCGATGACCCGACGGTGCAGCTGATCGGCTGCGAAGCCGCAGGGCTAGGCGTAGACAATCCCAAAAACGCCGCCACCCTGGCCAACGGCAGCGTGGGGATATTTCACGGCATGAAGTCTTATTTCTGCCAGGACGAGTTTGGTCAGATTGCCCCGGTCTACTCCATCTCCGCCGGCCTGGACTACCCGGGTATTGGCCCGGAGCATGCCATGCTGGCAGACACAGGCCGGGCGCAGTATGTGCCGGTGACTGACCTGGAAGCGGTGGAGGCCTTTGAATACCTCTCGCGCACTGAAGGGATTATCCCCGCCATTGAAAGCGCCCACGCGGTTGCTTACGCCTGCCGGCTGGCCCCGAAAATGGCTGGGGACAAGATCATCGTGATCAACATTTCCGGCCGCGGTGATAAAGACGTGGCGGCTATAGCCCGTTACAGAGGGGTGAAAATAGATGAGTAGAGTTAAAAATGTATTCAGCAAAGGGAAGGCCTTTATTGCTTTCATCACTGCCGGTGATCCCAATCTGGAGACTACAGAAAAATTAATACCGGCTATGAGCCAGGCGGGCGCTGATCTGATTGAAATCGGCATACCTTTTTCAGATCCGATCGCCGAGGGTGTAGTGATCCAGAATGCCAGTGAGCGCGCACTGGCAGCGGGCGCCACCACCGATAAAATCTTTGACATGCTGGAGCGGGTCAGGAAAAAAACCAGTGTCCCACTGGCTTTCATGACTTATGTCAATCCGGTGTTTGTTTACGGTGTTGAGCGGTTCATGAAGCGGGCGGCGGCGTGCGGCATCGATGCGATGGTCGTGCCCGACCTGCCCTTCGAGGAGAAAGAGGAACTCCTCTCCAGCTGCCAGGCCCGGGGCATAGATTTGATTTCACTGATCGCGCCCACCTCCAAGCATCGTATCTCCATGATCGCCGCCGGGGCTGAAGGTTTTGTCTACTGTGTTTCCTCTCTGGGGGTAACCGGTGTGCGCAGCCGGATCACCACTGACATCGCCGAGATGGTTGCTCTGGTGAAGGCTGCCAGGGACATACCCTGCGCTATCGGCTTCGGCATCTCGACCCCGGAGCAGGCCAGGACAATGGCCGGGTATGCAGACGGGGTAATTGTGGGCAGCGCGATTGTGAAAATAGCCGAACAATACGGGGTGGAATGTGTCGGCCCGATCTCCGCTTATGTGCGGCAGATGAAAGCGGCCATTGAATAAGGGGAGGCAGCAGCAGATGCTTTTTGTATTAAAACCGGGTGTGCCCCGGCCAAAAATAGATGAATTCACCGCTAAAATTGAAGCCCGCGGTTTCAAGACTTTTTTGAGCACCGGCACCGAACATACCGTGGTCTGCCTGATCGGCAACACGGCCACGATTGATCTGGATACCGTGGTCCAGACTAACGTCATTGTGGAGTACGGAAAACGGGTTACCGAACCCTACAAGGCCGTGAACAGGACCGTCCACCCGGAGGACACGGTAGTCAACGCAGGCGGCGTACTCTTTGGGACCGGCATGTTCCAGGTAATATCGGGACCCTGCTCGGTAGAAAGTGAAGAACAGATTATCGCAGTGGCCAAATCGGTCAAAGCCAGCGGCGCCACGCTGCTGAGAGGCGGCGCCTTCAAACCGCGCACTTCGCCCTATGCCTTCATGGGCCTTCAGGAGGAGGGCCTGCGCTTGCTGCTGGAGGCCAAGCGCGAGACTGGCCTGCCGGTTGTCACCGAGGTGATGAACCAGACCCAGCTGCTGTTGTTTGAAGAGATTGACGTCATCCAGATCGGGGCCCGCAATATGCAGAACTTCGACCTGCTGAGGGAGGTCGGACGCATGAACAAGCCCGTGCTGCTCAAACGTGGTCTCGCCAATACCCTGGAAGAACTTTTAATGAGCGCCGAGTATATTTTGTCGGAAGGAAACAGCCAGGTCATCCTGTGTGAGCGGGGGATACGCACTTTTGAACCGGCCACCCGCAACACCCTCGATTTGTCTGCTGTGCCGCTGCTGAAACAAAAAACCCACCTGCCGATTATCGTCGATCCCAGCCATGCCGCCGGCCTCCGCGGGCTGGTTGCACCGCTGGCGCGGGCGGCGGTAGCGGTCGGAGCGGATGGCCTGATGATCGAAACCCACAACGATCCGGCCCAGGCCCTGTGTGACGGGGCCCAGTCCCTGGACCTGACAGAGTTTGGCATCCTGATGGAGGACCTGAAGCGCCGGGTCGCCTTTGAAGGGAAGCGGATGGGAACTGCAGTGTAATGCTCTCATGTCCCGGCTGATGACCTATGCCGCACCAGGAGACGTCGTAAAAGGCTATCGAGTGCTGTCAAACAAAATAGGTGTTTACACTAATATAAATTACTGGTAATATGTATTTTAATGTTTTACCGCATAGGGGAAAAGTTAGAATTGAAGTATTTGCAGGACGGTGATACGGTAGTATGGAAATAAATCAGACTTTTCCTCATTATTTGGATATAGTAGAATTTCTGCCTGATGCTACATTTGTCTTAGACGAGGAACGCAGGGTGATCGCCTGGAACCTTGCCTTAGAGGAAATGACGGGTGTAAAAAAAGAGGATATAATCGGCAGGGGGGGGATTATGCTTATGCTGTCCCTTTTTATGGCATAAAAAGGCCTGGTCTAGCCGATTTTATTTTTTGGGAAGACAGGAAGAACGAATTACTTTACAAATTTGTGGAAAGAAAAGGCAATCGTGTTTTTGCTGAAACTTTTTGTCCAATCTTACATATTGGGAAAGGGGCCTACCTGTGGGGAACAGCCTCACCTCTTTATGATGATAAAGGCAACCCGCTTGGGGCAATTGAATGCTTTCGGGATATAACCAAGCACAAGCAAATGGAAAAAGAACTGCGCCTGTCAGAGGAGCGTTTTTCCAAGGCTTTCCGCGCCAGCCCTTATCCAATGTCTATTACATCGCTGGATGACGGTGCAATCATTGATGTTAATGACGTCTTTTTACAGACTGTCGGCCGTACGAGGGCCAGTGTTATTGGCAAGAAGATATCCGATTGCGGCTTTTGGTCCATTCCGGGTGAACGCGAAGAGTTATTATTACAGCTTAGCGAGGACAGCGGTATCCGCAACAAGGAAATTATCTTTAAAAAGGAATCAGGCGAGCTGCGCGACGGTCTGTTTTCAGCTGAAATTATTGAAATTAACGACATGCAGTGCGTCCTGGTCATTGTAAACGATATTACGGAGCGCAAAAGATTTAACAGGGAAATGGCCCACCTGGATCGCTTGAACCTGGTGGGTGAGATGGCAGCTACTATTGCTCACGAGATCCGGAACCACATGACGAACATTCTCGGTTTTGCCGAAATCTTAAAAATTGAAACAGAGAAAACACCAAATAGTATTTATTTTGATTTTATAATTGAAGAACTGCATCAAGCCAACTCTATCGTTGAAGAATTTCTTTTCCTGGCCAGAAGCAAGCCCCTGACATTAAGGAAACAGGGATTAAACGAAATCTTAAATGCAATTTCCCATTTAATACAGGCCAGCGCCGTACGCGGGAAAAAAGATGTTGTTTTTGAACTTAATGAAGTTGTGGATATCCTGCTCGACGAAAAAGAGATACGTCAACTGGTTTTGAACCTGGTGCGCAACGGCCTGGAAGCGATGGATACCGGCAGAAAACTTACAATAAGAACATACATGAACCTAAGTGATGTAGTCTTAACAGTAAGTGATCAGGGTCACGGGATTGCGGCGGAAGATTTGGATAAGATAGGCACGCCATTCTTTACAACGAAGGAAGAAGGGACAGGTTTGGGCCTCGCGGTTTGCTACAGTGTTGCTGCCAGGCATAACGCCGATATTAAAATTAAAACCAGCCCCAAAGGAACCACATTTTTTATTATTTTCAAAAAGGGCTGATATTTAATGTTGCTGAGTTTAAATCCTGCCATGAGGGGGAAAAGATGACTTGCCGGTGCAGAAACACACCGGTTTTTTTATTGTATAGAAAATCATGCTTATCGAAGATCGCGGATAAGTGTAGAATTAATATATGGTATTTTATGGTAATTAAAAAGTAAATTCAATTAAAAAATAGATATATTCTGACCACCGGGATAAAATTTACCAGCAATGCTTCAAGAACATAAACAGATAAAATGATACATAAGGTAACACAAAAATTATAATATGATAATTGACATTGATTTAGGAGAGCTATATCATAATATATGTTATGTTAAGCAATGTTATATAGCTTTAAGTTCTGTGGTTCCGTCATGGTGGATGCTAATATAAAGAAAAGAGTGATCCTCATGCGTTTTGTTATTGTTGCCGGCACGCCTTCATCGGGTAAGACATCGGTAATGGTCCATACTATCCGCCATCTGCTGAAAAACGGGCTTGTTGTGGCAGCGTGCAAAATCGACTGCCTGCAGACATCTGATGATGTGAAATATTCCCGGCTCGGCATACCAGTAGCTGTAGGTCTAAGTGACTATATTTGCCCGGATCATTTTTATGTTTCCAACTTAGAAGAGGTGGAGTTGTGGGCTCGGGAGCAAAATGCAGATGTGTTGGTTTTGGAAACGGCAGGACTATGCCATCGTTGTGCGCCGGCTGTGCATGATTGTCTCTCTGTCTGTGTCATCGACAATCTGATCGGCATAGACACGCCTAAGAAAGTTGGGCCGATGTTAGGCACAGCTGATATTGTGGTCATTACCAAAGGCGATATAGTGTCCCAGGCTGAACGGGAGGTATTCCGACATAAGGTAGAAATGGAGAATCCACAGGCTAGGATTTTGGACATTAACGGTCTGACAGGGCAGGGAGTACTGGCGCTGAAAAACGAGATCATCGACAGTAAGGAGCTAGGCAGCATAACCGGCAAAGAACTGAAGAACTCTATGCCGGCAGCCATATGCTCTTATTGTGCCGGAGAGACGATGATCGGCCAGAGCCATCAGATGGGTCTGGTGAAGAAAGTAGATTTCAGGAGAGGCATGGATGCTTGAACAAATTACTATCTTAGGTGGTCTTGATAAAAGTGGCCATCCTGAGAAAATCCAGAGAATTGAAGCAGCAGCAGGCGAAGTACTGGCGGTGGCCGGGCCAACAGGATCCGGTAAAACCCAGTTGATTTCCGATATCGAACAACATGCCGAGTATGAAACTCTGACCGGCAGGCGCGTCCTGATCAACAATCAGCTTGTCAACAAAAGTAAGGACAAAAGGCATTTGCGCTATTTAATAGCCCAGGTATCGCAAAATATGAATTTCGTCATCGATATGTCGATCGAAGAATTTCTCACCATGCATGCCCAGGTGAGGAGTATCCATGACCCGGGGAACACCATCATGAAGGTGCTGGAGATAACGAACCACTTGTCTGGTGAGCCGGTCACCTTCTCCACGAACCTGACCCAATTGAGTGGAGGGCAGTCCCGGGCTCTCATGGTGGCCGATGTGGCCCTGATCAGCAATGCACCGGTTGTGCTGATCGATGAAATTGAGAATGCCGGGATTGACCGCCTGCAGGCCTTGGAAATATTGACGGGACAGGGGAAAATCGTGCTGGTGGTCTCCCATGATCCAACGTTGATGCTTATGGCTGAGCAAAGGATCATCATGAAGAACGGGGGTATGGAAAAAGTTTGCCGCACCACCCAGGAAGAAAGAAAAGTCCTGGCAGACTTGACCAGGGTGGAAAAGAAGATGGCTGGGCTGCGTGATTACTTGCGCAAAGGATACAGCATTGGCCAGGATACAGATCTTAATGACTAATGGAAGTGGGATGGATGGCCAGAATTCTAGTGCAGCTGCCGTTAAATATCGGCCGGGCCATCGAAGAAATGCTCAAGGGATATGGCCGGGAATTTGAGAGGAAATTCGGGATACCCATTAATATCGACAACCGGCACATTTGTGCGTCAGATGACGCTGGGGAGAGAGTTCGTGAACCGGCAGGACAGGTGGATGAAGCCAGTATGCCAGACATGCTGATTGGCCATCCCAATTATTTCAACCGGTTTCCAAAGGGCGCCTTACAGGCTTATTTCCGTTCAGTGCCCGGTCGCTTTCCGTTGCGGCCAGAGCTGGCCGAGGCCGGCTTTGCCGATCCCGAGGGATACTTTCATCCCTTCGTCATTACACCATTTGCGGTTTTTTACAATCCGAAGGCAAGCCGGGAAGAAGCCCTTCCCCGGAGCTGGGCAGACCTGCTGGATAACCGCTGGGAGAAAAAAGTTATCTTGCCGGACAAACATCACATGGGCCCGCAAACAATTCGGGCGTATATGAAAGCGTGTTATCCCGAAAAATCCTCTGCGTATGACGAGAACATGGTCCACCTGGGCACCCCGATAAACGTAGTGAACGCTGTAGATGAGGGTCTGTACTCATTGGGTATCACAAACATTTCCTTTGCCCGGATTTCGCGCAATAAAAGCATCCGCCTGCAGTGGCTGCAGGAAGGACTGCTATGCATGCCTCTGGTGATGGTTTGGCACAAGAAAGCAGATGATCGTCTGCTGGAAGTGGGGGATTTTTTACTATCCAGACCAGTTCAGGAGTACCTGGCCCTGCAAACCTTCATGCCCGTATCGGTCGATGTGGCGATTCCCCAGCTGTTGACAGGGGAACATTCCTCACTGGTCTGGAATGGTTGGGATGATTTTCTGAGGGCAATCAGGGTTTAAGAAGATTATTACAAACAGGAGGCTTATCGTGGTATATATTGCTGATGAAACAATAGACAGGTTTATCAAGGAGGACGTACCATACATAGATTTGACAACGACGCTCCTCGGCATTGGCAAGGAACAGGGCAGGATTGAGTTTTCAGCGAGAGAGGACGGGGTACTGGCGGGCTCGGAAGAGGTCCTGCGGATATTTCAGAAGCTGGATATCAAAGCCGTCAAATATTTGGAAAGCGGCGCCGCCCTGAAAAAAGGAGAAGTCATAATAGCGGGTGAGGGTAAAGCGGAAAACCTGCACATGGCCTGGAAGGTTTGCCAGAACATCCTGGAATACTGCTGCGGTATTGCCTCCAGGACAAGGCAGCTGCTGGATAAGGCCAGGGAAGGAAATCCTTCCATTGAGGTAGTGGCCACGAGAAAAATATTTCCCGGAACCAAGGAACTCTCCCTGAAGTCCATCATGGCCGGCGGGGCATATCCTCACAGACTGGGGCTTTCTGAAACGATTCTGATCTTCAGGCAGCATTCGAACTTCATGGGGGGCCAGGAAGGGCTTGTACAGAAGATGGCTGAGATTAAAAAAACAGCCTGTGAAAAAAAGGTGATTGTTGAGGTTGAGGGCTTCAATGAGGCCGTGAGGATGGCATCAGCCGGAGCCGACGGAATCCAGTTCGACAAGGTCAGCCCAGCGGAACTCAAAGAATGGGTTGAAAAAATCCGGGAAACATACCCCGGGATCATCCTCATCGCCGCCGGGGGGATCAACCAGGGCAACGCCTGTGAATACGCCAAAACAGGCATTGATGCCATTGTTACTGCAGCCGTTTATTTTGGCAAACCGGCTGATATTAAGGTGGTGATCGATAAAACCAACTGATGGGCTGGGAAACAAGGGAAACATGCCTAAAAAAATTATTTTGAGGAGATATAGCCATGAAGAGAAAAACAAAATTCATCACTATGCTGCTGCTGCTAATATTTGTGACAGGACTTGCGGGCTGCGGCGCCAAACAGAAGCTCTCCGAGCAGTCATCCTTGTATGCATACGTCGGCGCAAACTTAAAAGATCCTGTTACGGAGCTGGCCCAAATGTTTGAACAGAGAACTGGTGTCAAGGTGGAAATGACCTTTAACAACTCCGGGGCATTGCTCAACCAATTGGAAACCACGAAAAAAGGCGATATCTATCTGCCGGGCAACAATTCCTTCGTGGAGAAAGCCAAGCAAGCCGGGCACATAGAAAACTCGGCTGGACCAGTAGCCTACATCACCCCGGTCATCATCACTCCCAAGGGCAATCCGGCCAAAATAACCAAAGTAGAGGACCTTGCCAATGACGGCATCAAACTGGTGATCCCTGATAAGGAAGCCACCGCGCTGGGAAAAACGGCCTTTAAGATTTTCGCAAAAGTGGGCATAGCCGCAAAAGCAGAACAAAACATACTGGCCAGCATGGAAACGCCGGCTAAGGTCTTGACCGCCATCACAATGGGTCAGGGAAATGCGGGAATCGTGGAATTAAGCAATACTTTAAAGGATAGGGATAAGATCGAGGTAGTCGAGATAGACCCGAAAGTAAATGAAATCGAAGCGATCCCGGTTGCCACCCTGAAATACTCCACCAATAAGGAGCAAGCTGACGCCTTCATGAAGTTTGCCGCGGAAGAGGGCCCGGCTGTATTTGCCAAGTATGGCTTTAAAGCGAAATAATGGAGCTGCAGCCAGGGATAACAGCCGAAGTCTTCTCTTTGGCTGTTTCTGGCTGCTGTTCATCTTCCTGGTCCTGTTTATGGTCTTTCTTATCGGAGGTCTTTTAAGCTACGCTGACTGGGAGACAGTCAGGATCGTTTTACTGCAGAAGGAGTTCCACTTCGCTATGGTTTTCACCCTGTGGACTTCAGTGCTGGCCACAGGGCTGGCCGCGCTGTTTGCCATACCCTCGGCGTATGTGCTTTCCCGTTATAAGATACCCGGCAAAGCCTTTGTGGACACATTGGTGGATATTCCCATCGTTATGCCCCCTCTGGTCAGCGGGATAGCCCTGCTGATTCTCCTTGGGCCGATTCTGGGGGACTTCCTGACCAGGTTTGGCCTGGAGGTCGTATTTTCACAACGGGGTGTTGTGGTGGCCCAGTGGTTTATCGCTACCCCTTACGCGGTGAAAATCATCAAGCAGGCCTTTGATGCTATCGACCCCCGCATGGAAAACATCGGCCGCACCTTGGGCTTCTCTCCGGGAAAAGTCTTCGTGAAAGTGACGCTGCCCTTAGCCAAAAACGGTATCATCAGCGGGCTGATCATGACCTGGACCAGAACTATCGGCGAGTTTGGGGCAACGGCCATGCTGGCCGGTATCACCAGAATGAAAACGGAAACCCTCTCCGTGGCCATATTTCTGAACATGTCTATGGGGGATTTGAAGTTTGCTATTTCTACAGCTATTGTGATGCTGCTGATTGCCCTCGTTGCCCTGATTACTCTGAAGTTATTCCTGGGGAAAGAAGTGAGGATTTGAAACCAAAGTTCTTTACATTGCAGGACCTTAATTGCAAGGCGGGAAAATTCCAACTGAAAGATATTTCTTTTTCCCTGGAAGCAAGGCAGTATCTTGTGATCCTCGGGCCAACAGGCTGCGGGAAAACTGTGCTGTTGGAAACATTAGCAGGGTTGCGCCGTCCGACCGGAGGGAAAATTCTTCTTGATAGTATGGATATCACCCATTTGCCCCCTGAAGCCAGGAGGTTTGGTTTCGCCTATCAGGACAGCCTGCTCTTTCCCTTCCTCAATGTCAGGGACAATATTCTATTTGCTGCCAGGGCTGCCAGACTTCACACGGACCCTTCTGTGCGGAAAAGGGCGGGTGATTTGGCCGAGGCGATGGGTATCAGTCATTTACTGAATAGGTTCCCACGGTTTTTGAGCGGAGGGGAAAAGCAGCGGGTTTCATTGGCCAGGGCTTTTCTGATGAAACCGCCTCTCCTTTTGCTGGATGAGCCCCTTTCGTCCCTTGATCCCCAAACGCGCAGCTCCATCAGGGAGCTGCTGCAGAACCTCCATAATAAAGAAGAATCAGGGATCATCCATGTGACTCATGATTTTAATGAAGCCTTGCAGCTTGGCACCCATTTGATTGTTATGGACGATGGCCGGATCCTGCAGGAGGGCAAGACTGAGGATGTGTTTTTCCAACCCGCATCGATGGCCCTGGCAAATTTCTTGATGTGGGAAAATTTGCTGCAGGGAAGAATCGAACGGAGGGAAGGCCGGTCCTATTTCAAAGAGAAGCATGGTCCTATCCTAATCGGGCCAATAGACAGAAGAAATTTGCCGAACCAGAACTCCGCTGAGGTCACCCTGTTGATTCGGGCAGGCCATCTCAGTCTGAGCCCTGTGGTGGATTGCACCGGGAATATGAACATGAACAGCTGGTACGGATTTATTGAACGGATTAATTGCCTCAGCACTCATATGGAGGTTGTCTGCAAGGGGGAGGGTAACTATAGAGCTGTACTTTCAAACAATGAGTGGAAAGGACTAAACCTGCAAAAAGGTTCAAGGGTCAAAATTAGTGTAGATGTTGACGATATTCATTTAATACCGAATTAATACAACTATCATCCGGAGTGTAGTCAGTCACCCATATATGCTCCCAAAAAACAGTCGTGCTGGCCAACAGCACTGTCAAATCAGCGAAATAGCAGTATGGATATGCTGCCTTTACTATTAAAGCAAGACATTCTTCTCTGGATGCCTTGCTTTTTATGTTTATTTTGGGAAAGACACCCGGCTTGAAATTGTAGTATTATCAAGGAAGATATAAATAAGGCTCCAAAGATAATGGCTGATTATGAGGACTGATATTGTGAAAAAATATCTGCCGGTGATATATGCGCTTATAGCAGCGTTATTATTTGGGATAAACGCGCCATTTTCCAAGCTTTTGCTTAAAGAAATAAACCCGTTGTTTCTGGCGGCGCTGCTTTATCTTGGCGCCGGGCTGGGCATGTCCATAATTTATTTCTTGAAAAAATATCAAAAGCCTACAGCCACAGAGGCCAGACTCACAAAAAAGGAAATGCCCTTTGTCGTTTTAATGATATTGCTGGATATTGCCGCACCGATCAGTTTAATGATCGGTATCAGCATGACGAATTCCAGCACCGCAGCTCTTTTGGGTAATTTTGAAATTGCGGCCACTTCGGTTATTGCCATGATTATTTTCAAAGAAGCAGTTGGCAAAAGGCTGTGGCTGGCAATCGCTTTCATTTCTCTGGCCAGTATCATTCTCACAGCCGGAGATGCAGCAGCGATAAGTATATCCATAGGCGCTTTGTTTGTCCTGTTTTCCTGTATATTTTGGGGCTTTGAGAACAATTGCACCCGAATCCTCTCGATCAAAGATCCGCTGCAGGTTGTGATGATCAAGGGGGTTGGCTCCGGTCTTGGCGCTCTCGTCATCGCATCCACATGGGGGGATTTATCCGCAAAATTGTTTTACATCGTCCTAGCCCTGGCTTTGGGTTTTGTCGCTTATGGCTTGAGTATCTTTTTCTACGTTACCGCGCAAAGAGAATTGGGGGCGGCAAGAACAAGCGCCTATTATGCTGCAGCGCCGTTCATGGGGGTAGTGATCTCCTGGGTCGTTTTAAGGGAATCGATTTCAACTGTTTTTTTGATCGCTTTGGGCTTTATGATACTTGGCGCCTGCCTGGCTGTCACTGAAAAGCATAAGCATGAACATATTCACACGCAGGAGCTGCATGAGCACAGGCATAGCCACAATGATGGCCATCATGATCATCCGCATGATACTGAAATCACAGGGAAGCACAGCCACAAACATACACATGAAGAGAGTGAACACAGTCACGAGCATACTCCAGACCCGCATCACAGGCATCCACATTAGCAAATATCCCGCTATTAATGAACAGACCCTTGTCCTGGATAAGCCTGCCCGCTACAATGATGGTAGATATCCCGTTTGTGTGCAGCATTAAAATTAGAGGTGGTTTTATATGGAAAGTAAGCTTACCAGTGCCCTGAGATTAAAATGGCAGCCGGTCGCAGTGATCCTGACTGATGAAAAACCAGCTGCCGGCCTTCACTTTAAAGAAGGGGCCATGTTCGGGTGTGTCGGTTCCATGCTGGTTGCTGCCGGCAAAGGCCGCACAGCCTATTTTGACCGCAGGACATCCGGCTGTCCCGGCGGGGGGACCGGCCTAGGCTTCGGGGACTGTTACGGGAGTTTCCCCATCGACGGCCTTCTTTCCACGGGGAACAAGGAAATGGCTGCCATGATGGGTCCGGCAGGCGCTGTAATGGCCGAGGGTGAGCGGTTCTACAAAGATCCTGAAACCGTCAGGAAATGGGTTGCGTCGCTGCCCTTCACCGACGTCCCAACGGAGTATGTGGTGTTCAAGCCCCTGGATCAGGTTGCCGGCCAGGACAAGCCAACGCTGGTTATTTTCTTTGCGAATGCGGACCAGCTGTCTGCCCTGGTAGTGCTGGCTAATTATAACCGGGGCACAAACCAAAGCATCATTGCGCCCTTTGGGGCCTCCTGCCAGTCAATATTGTTCGGTTATGCGGAAGCAGAGAAGGAGCAACCCCGGGCCGTAATCGGCTTTTTTGATATCTCCCAGCGCAGCCATGTTGACCGGGAGACTCTGTCTTTTACGGTGCCCTTTAAGATGTTTCAGGAAATGGAAGCAAACATCGAGGGCAGCTTTCTGGAAACGCATGCCTGGCAAAAATTACAGGAACGCCAGTAAAGCGCAGATAGTTATCAATATAATCAACTTGGAGGTGTAAAGTCATACCTAAAAATTATTTTATTGTCGATAACATAACGGATGCAGACATTAATTCCCGTTATTTAAGGATTTTAAAGGATAATAAAAAGTATTTTCCTCAAGAAATCATCCTGGGTCAACCAGAGTCATATGATATTCAAATAATGTGTGGTGAAAAGGTATTTTCAGCGACTTATAAAATTGGCTCTAAGGATCATAAATCACGTTCAGGCAGAATAATATTTGATAAAAAAATATTTAGTGAATTGGCAATTAGGAGTGGTGATAAGTTACAGTTTGAGGTTATTATACCCAACCGTACCTACAGGTATACACATTTGCAGATTTAATAATAGACATTGGAGAATCTAATAAATTTACGGGGTTTTATCATGTGGTTTATGATAATTGGTCTATTTTTTATCGTCATGGGGTTGGCGGTTCATGTATTTAAATGGTATTTTCTAATCTCCGGTTATAACACTATGACAAAAGAGAAAAAAGCAAACGTTGACACAGAAGGTCTTGGCCGTCTGATGGGGATATACTGCTATGTTAATGGTGGTCTTTTCTTCGTGGTGGGTGTGTTGCAGGCTATAGGCTTAAAACCGGTTCTGACACCAGCTATTGTATTTTTTTGTATTTCGACAGTTTATTTTTAATTAAGGCTCAAAAGTATGATGGGAATATTTATGATGAAAATGGAAAACTACGCAAGGGAGCATGGAAGCAGTTTGCTTTGCTGGGTGGTATTCTTGTTGTCACATTAATCTTTGTAGCCGTTCTAATGTTTTTTTCATCCCGCCCAACTAAAGTCACTTTTCTCGATGCCGGAATACAAATACATGGCAGTTATGGTGAGGTTTATACATGGGATTCCATTGAGGCTGTCGAGTTAAAAGAAGAATTACCTACTATTGAAATGCGCACCAATGGTTCAGCTCTGGGTGCAAATTTGAAGGGGCATTTCAGAACAAGAGAACTGGGTTCAGTGATGTTGTTTGTTAATATCCAAAAGCCCCCATTCATTTATCTTGAAACAGATGACGGGATTACGATCTTTAATGTAAATAATTCAGATGAAACACAGATGATTTTCGATCAAGTCCAAAGTTATGTGTAA
>DHGV01000097.1 GCA_002402945.1 Pelotomaculum sp. UBA4789 | reverse complement strand
CCAAAGTTAAACAAATATTTGACCGGTGCAAAAAAGTTTAATCACTGATTGGTCAACTTCAACAAGAATAAAGCGAGGGGTGCTAAGTGGAATTATCATACTATCCGGGATGTTCCCTGGAAGCCAGCGCAAAGGAATATAATCAGTCTGCCCAGGCGGTATGCCAGGCACTTGGGATTAAACTAAGAGAATTGAAAGATTGGGTTTGTTGCGGCGCTACTTCCGCTCACAGCACAAATCCATTACTGGCCCAGGCCTTACCTTCACAAAACCTGGCCTTGGCCCAGGAAGCCGGGCTTGATCTGGCCATACCCTGCGCTGCTTGTTATAACCGCTTAAAAAGAGCCGACCACGCTTTACGTTATAATGAAATCAAACGCAAACAAACGGAAGCGATTGTGGATTTTAAATATACCGGGCAGGTTCGGGTGATGTCCCTGCTGGAAGCGATTATCAAAAGCTCGGGCATTGATAATGTGGCAAAAAAAGTAACAAGCCCATTGAACGGTCTTAAAGTGGCTTGTTACTACGGTTGCTTGTTGCTGCGCCCGACGGAAATTACCTGTTTTGACAACCCGGAGAATCCGGTATTGTTTGATCAGTTGATGAAACCCCTGGGAACTGAACCGGTCAAGTGGTCCTATAAAACAGAATGCTGTGGAGCCAACCTTGGGTTAACCGCCAGCGAAACCGTAAAAGGGATGGTCACCCGAATTCTCGATATGGCTGATGAAGCCGGAGCCCAGGCAATTGTTACCGCCTGCCCTCTTTGCCAGACAAACCTTGAAATTCGCAGAAAAAGCCTCAACGAGGGTATGCCGGTTTTTTATTTTACCGAACTAATCGGTATGGCGATGGGTCTGCCGGATAGTAAAAATTGGCTGGTTAAACATCTCATTGACCCGGCGCCGTTGCTCCGCTCGATGTCAATTGCCTGTTAATCTAGCGTTGGAGGTTTGAATATTGTGACTAGCAAGAACGAAGAATTGAAAAAAACGGGTGCGGTTCTGGTAGTCGGCGCTGGCATTAGCGGGATGCAATCTGCACTGGACCTGGCCGAAATGGGCTTCAAGGTTTACCTGGTGGAAAAGTCCCCGGCTATTGGCGGTAAAATGCCGATGCTCGACAAGACATTTCCAACCAACGACTGCTCCATGTGCATTATGTCACCCAAGCTGGTCGAATGCGGCAGACACCGCAATATAGAGATTTTAACGCTTTCAGAAATAATAGGATTAAAGGGAGCGCCCGGTGATTTTCAGGTAACTATAAAGAAACACCCTCGTTATGTTGACACCGAAACATGCCTTGGCTGCGGAAGTTGCTCGGAAGCATGTCCGCAGGAAGTGCCCAATGAATTTAATCAGGGCTTGGGCTTGAGAAAAGCCATTTACAAGCCCTACCCCCAGGCCTTTCCGAACGCCTATGTAATTGATCACGAGAACTGTCTTGAGTGCGGCTCCTGCGAGGAGGTCTGCCCTGTGGCAGCAATCAATTACGAAATGGAAGAGGAAGAGATTGTCGTTCAGGTCGGCGCAATTATTTTATGCCCCGGTTTTGAGCTGTTTGACGCCGAACTCAGGGGCGAATATGGTTACGGCATTCACGACAACGTTATAAACAGCATCCAGTTTGAGCGAATGCTAAGCGCCTCGGGCCCTTCCCAGGGCCATGTTCAAAGACCATCTGATGGAAAAGAGCCTAAAAAAATTGCTTTTATCCAGTGCGTGGGGTCCAGGGATCAGTGCAACCAGAGTTATTGTTCGGCTGTGTGCTGCATGTACGCAACCAAGGAAGCGATTATTGCCAGGGAACATGTCCCAGGGCTCGAATCGACCATTTTCGCCATTGATGTTCGTGTCTTCGGGAAAAACTTTGAGCGATATTATAACCGGGCAAAGGACGATTACAGTGTCCGCTACCTGAAGTGTATGATCTCTTCCGTTAAAGAACTACAGCAAAGCAAGGACCTCAGGTTGCGCTATCGCAGCCCGGAAGGAAGTATGGTTGAGGAAGATTTCGACATGGTTGTCCTCTCTGTCGGTATGAAACCAGCGACAGACGCGGTAAAACTGGCTGAAGTGATGGGACTTGAATTAAACCGGTACAACTTCTGTAAAATGAAAGACCTGTCCGGTACGGAAAGCACCAGGACTGGTGTTTATGTTGCCGGAACATTTAGCGGGCCAAAGGATATACCGGAAACGGTAACCCAGGCCATCGCTTCAGCCGGTGACGCGGCCACTTTCCTGGCGCCGGTTCGCAACACCCTGGTCAGCGAAAAATCTTTCCCTTTGGAAAAAGATGTCGCGTCGGAAGAACCCCGGATCGGTGTTTTTGTCTGTCATTGCGGCATTAATATCGGCAGTGTTGTTGATGTGCCTTCTGTAGTCGAGTATGCCAAAACACTTCCACACGTTGTTCATAGTCAAGAAGGTCTTTATGCCTGCTCTCAGGATAGCCAGGCTTCAATGAAACAATTGATTGAAAGCCTTAAATTAAACCGCGTGGTTGTGGCATCCTGCAGCCCGCGTACCCACAAGCCCCTCTTTCAGGAAACCATGCGGGAAGCAGGGCTTAATAAACAGCTTTTTGAAATGGCCAATATCCGGGACCAGTGTGCGTGGGTACACCAGAAGGAGCACGAAAAGGCAACTGAAAAGTCAAAGGATCTGGTCAGGTTAGCAGTCGCCAAGGCGGCTACGCTAAAGCAGATTACCCCGGTTATTGTTGACTTGACGCCGGCCTCCCTGGTTATCGGAGGGGGCGTGGCCGGGCTAAACGCAGCCATTTCTCTGGCGAAGCAGGGTTATCAAGTTCACCTGGTGGAAAAGTCAGATCGCCTGGGGGGCATTACCAACAGGATCAATCAGGGCTTCAACGGCGGAGATATTAAAGCTTACCTCAGCAAACTAATTAATCATGTTAGGAACGATCCCAACATCATGATCTATACCGGCTGCGAGGTTGGCGAGGTTTCCGGCTATATCGGGAACTTTATCACCAAACTTTCAAACGGACAAATAATTCAACACGGAACAACCATTATTGCCACCGGAGGGGAAGAAGCAAAGACAACTGAATATTTGTATGGGGAAGATTCGAGGGTCCTTACCCAACTGGAAATGGACGAAGCAATTGCCCGAAATGATCCAAAGTTGCAGGAGGCAAAAACCATCGTCATGATCCAGTGTGTAGGTTCCAGGGATCAAAACCGCCCCTACTGCAGCAGGATTTGCTGCACGAAAACTATGCGCCTTGCGTTGAATCTGAAAGAGATAAATCCAAAACTGAATATTGTGGTTCTTTACAGGGACATTAGAACCCATGGCTTTCATGAAGACCATTACCAGGAAGCCCGGTCTAAAGGAGTTCTCTTTATCCGGTATAAGCTAAACGGCAAACCATCGGTTCAGGCTTTGGATGTGGACGGTCGAAATATCATTCAGGTGTCTGTGGTAGACCGGGTACTGAACGAGCAAATCAAGTTTAATGCCGATATGCTGGTACTGGCCACCGCTGTCAGCCCTGGGAAAACGAACCCCAATCTGTCCCAAATCTTCAAGGTTCCGAGAGATCCGGATGGCTTCTTCCTGGAGGCGCATATGAAGCTACGACCCGTAGATTTTGCGTCCGAAGGTGTGTTTCTGGCAGGCCTGGCCCACAGCCCCAAATCGATAGAAGGTTCCATCGGTCAGGGTAAAGCGGCTGCGGCCAGGGCTTCCATTATATTAGGGAGAAGCAAACTGGAATCGAAAGGGCTCACCGCGATCGTTGATAAAGATAAATGCCAGGCCTGCCTTACCTGTGTTCGTCTCTGTCCGTTTAGCGCACCTAAAATAAAAGAAGATCACAAGGCGGAAATTGAGGCAGTATTATGCCAGGGCTGCGGCACCTGCGCCGGAGAATGCCCCAACAAGGCAATCACCCTCCAGGGATCCAGCAGTCAACAATACCTTACCATGCTTGACGAGTTATTTAATCAATAATTACTCCCAGAAATACTACAACCTTCCCCCGATTTTTCTGCCAACAAACAGGCACTGGTTAACCAGTGCCTGAAATTTTTACTTATTAGCCGGGTAAACCTGGTCAACAGCTTAGAGTCGCTAATGTACGTTTTAGGGATTAATATTATCCATTCGAAGACAGAGGTATTGTAAATGGTATGTAGATTGTTTAATATTAAGGTATATATTATTGTTGTGGGAACATCATTATTAATTTGAAACGAGAAGGGGTGAGCCTGTGAGCTGTGTCGATCCAGCGATCAATCCTGCGCTCTGTGGCATTATTAGTGAATATCGGAATATATTGGAATGCATTGGCACAGATTTTTTTAAACAAACGACCGAATGTCTTTCTGCCTCCAAAAAAAAGAGTGCCTCTACCGCAGAAGATGCTAAAAAAATTGCGCTGCAAATTGTGATGAACCGTGGTGCTTCAGATCAGGCAACTTTGGAAAAGAACGAGGTTCTACGAAATTTGGAATATATGAGATTGAGCCTTGAAAATATTATGAGCTTAATCAGTAAAAAAATTAACCGGCGAATTTTATTCAGTCAATGGGCGGTGGACGAAATATCAACTTTGATCAACTGTACCCAGGAATGTCTAAAAGAACTGTCCGAATTTGTCAAGACGAATGATGGAGAAATGAAATCTTTCCTGATTGAGCAGGCGGAAAGCTGTTTGGTTTTTTGCCAGGAATATTGTGAAAACCATAAAGACAGGTTTTATAAAGGACAGTGCATGCTTGAGTCATCAGCCATTTACGAGCCTTTGATAGCAGAATTTAGTAATATTTTTCAAAAAATCAAATGCTGTGTTACATAAAAACAACACTGGCCGCAGGGAGTGTAAAGAAATACTCTATACTTGTA
>DHGV01000025.1:1936-3228 GCA_002402945.1 Pelotomaculum sp. UBA4789 | reverse complement strand
CAAGGGCAGCCGTTCCCCGGAAGTCGTTAAGGCCATGATCAAATACAAGGCGGTTTATTTTGCCGCCGTGGGCGGGATAGCTGCTTTAATCGATAGGTGTGTCATAGGGGCGCGGGTGGTGGCTTTTCCGAACCTCGGCGCCGAGGCGCTATACCAGTTGACGGTGAAGGATTTCCCGGTTATTGTCGCTAACGATATCTATGGAAGAGACATTTACGCGGAAGAGATGCATAAATACGCTTTAGACTAGGTTTTGAAAAAATCTCAGTTTACATTAACTGGGATTTTTCCAAAACCTAACAATTAAGAGTAGGATGCACTTCATTTGCAGAATATTTATAATATATTCAATAAATAGATAAGGACATAATCGTCTGTTTTTGATAATTTGTTCTCTGGAGAGCAGGCCAGGTTATTTTAATATTTTAAATGGAAGTGAGAAATATGGACGAAAATAATAATGAAGTTGTTTCCAGTGAAGAATTCCAAAGGATTACTAAAGAAAAGTATTACCGGGCTGTTAAGGAAGAGGCAAAGCCCCTGTTTGCCTGGTTCAGCCTGACCGATGATTGTAATTTAAAGTGCCGCTATTGTTTTGCCGACGCTCATTTTTGCCAGTGCGATCCGGAGTTTGAACGAAAGAGAAAGAAAGATCCGCTGACGACAAAAGATGTTTATAGTATTTTGGATAATGTGGCTGAGGCAGGGACTGTGGCAATCCAGTTTGCCGGCGGAGAGCCGACATTGAGGGATGATTTGGTAGATATCGTCGCGTATGCCAGGATAATGAAAAATATGTACATCGCCCTGAACACCAATGGCACATTATTGAATGACAAGTTAATCTATCAACTGGCGTCGGTGGGCCTGGCTCAGGTGAAGGTCAGTGTCGACGGACTGGAAAAAAGCCATGACTGGAACAGGGGAGAAGGGAGTTTTAAAAAAGCGATCAATGCCTTAAAAGGTTTCAAAGCGGAGGGGGTGCCCAGCGTAATATTAATTATGACTCTCTCCAAGATAAATTATAATGAACTTCCGGAAATGGTTGCCTTATGTAAAGATATGGGGTTCCAGTTTACGATGGTGGAATTTCTTCCTATTGGGCATTCCGACGGTAAAAAGGATTGGGTTTTAACAAGGGAACAGCGCAAGGAAATGCAGCGGTATCTGTTTGACCTGCAAAAAAAAGAGGGAATGGACTCAATCATGTTTGAAAACCGCTATATTGTATCCGAGCAGGAAAAAACGAAAAAATTGCTGGTGGAGCCATGCGCCCGCTGTGGTTTTATTGA
>DHGV01000025.1:0-1755 GCA_002402945.1 Pelotomaculum sp. UBA4789 | reverse complement strand
GGGCGGCGTATATTTTTACCGGCGACATCATGGGGCCCGACCCTTACTGCTGGGTGGAGGAAAAGTGAACTCGTTTAGCGTACGCTAAACACCCACTTATAGAAGCGGGGTTCTTGGAAATCAGATAAAATGGCGCCCGGCTCACCGGAGCGAACAGGAGCGCGACATAACTCAATAGCGGCGCCACTGGATATCCGTATATAGCGTTCTTGGTGGCGGGCCGACTCAAGGAGCTGTTTTTTTGTGAATCAAGATAATTTCCTGGAAATCACGCGGCAAAAATATACCGGGGCCGTTAAAAAGGCCAGGCCTCTTATTGTAGGTTTTCATTTTACAAATGCCTGCAACTTAAGATGCAAATTGTGCGGCGCGGCGGCCGACCAACCTTTGGCCGATGAATTGACGACGCAAGAGGCGTATAAGGCAATAGACAATATGGCGGAAGCGGGGTTGGCGCATTTATCCTTCGGCGGCGGCGAGCCTACCGTGAGGCAGGATTTAATTCCAGTGCTCCGTTACGCCACAAGGCGGATCAATTCTGTGGGCATGGTTACCAACGGTTATTTGCTGGATGCTCAATTCACTTCAGAGCTGGCCCGGGCGGGATTAAGGCAGGTTATGATCAGCCTGGACGGAGCAGGGCCGGAAACACATGACGCCAACAGGGGAGCGGGAAGTTATGAAAAAGTAATTCAAGCAATCAAAAACAGCCTGCGTGAAGGCATGTCGACGCGCATTTCTTTTACCATTAATCAATCGAATTTTCAAGAGTTAAAGGATGTTTTAGCGCTTGCGCTTGAGCTTGAGGTGGCTCTAAACGTTCAGGAATTCCGGGCCGGAGGCCGGGGGGCGGGCAGAGACAGCCTGGTGCTGACCCGCGAACAGCGCCGGGAAATGCAGCGATATCTTTTTGAGGCCCAAAAGACCCACGGCGCGGCCCGGATCGGGTTTGAAAACCGCTACATCATATCGGAGGACGAGAATACCAAAAAAATATGCACGGACCCCAATTTGTCGGATGATTTTTATGATTACTGTGTCGGTTGCTTTACAGGGATATACTCTTTCTTTTTAAAGTCAAATGGGGAAGTGAGGTTGTGCGGTCGCTATGCCGAGGGCCTGTTGGGAAATCTCAAAGAAAAAAGTCTTTCTGATATCTGGCGCAACTCCGAGATATTGCTGCAGTTGAGGGACAGGGAGAATTTAAAAGGACGCTGCGGCAGCTGTGTCAACCGCTATATTTGCGGCGGCTGCAGGCGCGACGCTTACAGCATGACCGGCGACATCATGGCTGAAGATCCGATGTGCTGGCGGGGCAGGTGAAATAAGTTGGTGCGCTGAAATTAACGGTCAGACTTCACGCCTGCCTTTTAGCAGTTAAATTAATGAACACTAATAAGAGTTAATGTTAAGTATGTGAACACCTGTGTTTAAATACTTAACATACAAGTCATTGCCGGCTCCGAAATTCAATTGCAGCAGGTGTTGCAACCCTGGCATTTAACTTGCAACAATGAATTTTCATAATATTTTCTAAAGCGGAGTGATGAGAATGCGTTTTGAAGGCAAGGCGGCCATAGTTACAGGTTCCGGCAGGGGGATTGGTAAAGCGATTGCCCGGGAGTTTGCCGGAAGAGGAGCCGCGGTTACGATTTGTGACATCAATGAAAAGACCTGCGAGGAAGCTGTACGGGAAATCAATAACAGCGGCGGCAGAGCGGTAGGGGTGACCGCCAACGTGTCGAATACTGAAGG
>DHGV01000055.1 GCA_002402945.1 Pelotomaculum sp. UBA4789 | reverse complement strand
GCCAGATCAGCATGCTGAAGTTCACTTTTTACCGACCACCCCCTGCAAACCAGGCTAAAAATCGTATCGTAGTGACAACATAATCTGCCGGAAGCTCGAATACATCCAGCAATCAAACACAAAATGCAGAGACAATATTATTTGTATATTCTGATAATTTTAGATAAATAAATTTTCGTTCTGCTTTTCAAAAAACAGGTAAATAATAATTATGCACAATCCTGACCTACCCACTCACACCAACTGCCCGTAAGATATCACCCTGAGCCGGCCGGATAGGTGTAATGGACTTGACTTCAACACCCTCAATTTCATCTATGGCCACCTTGACGTCCTCCAGCAGGGCCAAAGCCTGACGTGAGCTCAGGTTAATCCCGGCCAGGCCGAGCATCCTCCCCAGAGTCTTTTCCAACATTGCTGCCAGAACGCAGACAAACAGGTTGGCGGAGATATTCAGTTCGGTGTAGTGTTGGTTCGGCCTGAACTCAAAATTCTTAATCTCTTTCAGAGAATCTCCCAGTAGGGACAGTCCGCTATAAGTCTGCAGCAATTCTAAGCCACCAAGGTCTGTGGCGTTGGTTTCAAGAAGGAATAGCCCTGCTGTCTTTAACTCTTCCTCTAAAGCCCCTTCTCTGCGACGGTAAATGAATTCCATTGCAGAATCACTGTAATTCCATTCAAAAAACCGGCGTGCAAATTTGTCTTTTAATACGGCGGCGCTCTTCAGGGCGCCCCGTCTGTTTTTGCCCCGGGTGTCATTGGAATCTTTCAGTGCCATCAATTCTTTTTCGACGGCATCCAGTTGCTCCCGCAAGGCAACAGCCTGCTCCGCGGCCTGCCGTGGGCTACAGCACAGGATGTAACGGGTAGCCCCCTCTTTTACTTCTTTATAACGCAGGTCATCTTCAAAATCCTGGAAATCGAGCAGCCCGGCCCCAATTTCCCGGGTCACGATGTCCCGATCCTGGCTCATTCTCGCCTTGCGGCCGACCAGATAAGGGTAACCGTGGGCGATCAGAAGTTCAAGATTCTGGTTCGCCACCACACTACGGTCGCCGACAAATATACACTGCCCGGCGCCGTAATTGTCCCGCAAAGAATCGACGATTTCCCTGAATTCCCACTCCTCGGCTGCCTCACTGAGCATCCGGTGACCGAAGGGCATTCCATCCCGGCTGACCAGAAGGCCGAACTCGACGTTCTTCAGACCAGCGGGTTCGCCTAAAATGTACCGGCCATAGGAGGAGTTGTTCAATTCATCACGGGGTACGGACTCGAAAATCCCGCTGCTCAGCCGGCAGAAAACAACACCGGTATCCACCCGGGTCAAACTGGTGAGGTTTTGGAAAAGCTTTTGTTCGAGTTCATCCTTGACTCTGGCGATACTGTCCAGAGCCCGGTAGAAATGATGGGGGAGGAGTTCCTTCCCTTCCAGCTCGGGCAAGTACAGGCATTTGTACCATTCGCTGATGGCTTGCTTGTTTTGGGGTTTGATAACCTGGTTAATGGCCATCAATTCCAGCAGCAGCGGGATATTCAGTTCGGACTGACCACCGGCGAGGGCTTCTTGGACTGCTCCAGGGGCGGAAAGCATCTCCCAAATCTGGTGGATGGCCAGAACTTCTCCGTAACTCAGGACTTTCTTTGCTTCTAAGCCGCTGGACCGTCTGGGCACGCCGCAGATTCTGGAAAGGCCGGAGATAAGATTCTCCACCTTATCGGGTGTGAGGTTGTCAAGGCTGCCGAGGTTGGCCACAACCCGCTGCTTTACCTTGTCACCCTGCCGGTAGTTCTCAATCAACTTCAGGTAGGTGTATTCTTTTCCATTGCTCTTACTGGTGATTTTCCTGAAGAACATGGGTTTCACCACCTCTCGACCTTCTTCAATCCTCTTCCGCTATTCTATAAAAGGCTTTGAATTAAGGAATACTCGTAATCCTACAGGCATAAAACCCAACTTGTGCGCGTTCACTTGTGACATCAAGTACAATCATTATACATTTCTAATTAATTGAAATATCCTTCGTCACCATTAAAACTGTTCAATTTTAACACTTTCAGGTCCTCCAGAGCCTTTCTTGTCACCACCTTTTAATACCGTTTTCTATGCTAGTACCATACATCACAATCACCTTATTTTACCACAATTTAGGCGTTTACCCGTGTGCTATCATAACCTTCTAAACCGCATTAATCACTACATTTTACACTACCGGCGGAACGCTTTCCGTTGACCATGTTCCTTAATTCACTAACCAGTGATCCCTACTTTTGCTTTCTCTTGTTTTTACTATAACACATCGTGAACAAATGTACAATATTTCACAACAATATTCCAAAATTTAAATTTTTCAGAAAACAATTGCCTTTTTATTCACTATAAATTTAAGAGTCTACCACACATTACCACACGCCCAGGACGCGCCACCATATTTCAGCCAGAGCAATTGTAAGCATCAGTGAAAAGAGAAAGAGGGGACCGCCGGCTTTCAGAAAGTCTACCCCTCTTAAAAAGCCGG
>DHGV01000056.1 GCA_002402945.1 Pelotomaculum sp. UBA4789 | reverse complement strand
ACCCTCGATGAAGGCCAGGACGTAGAGTTCGAAGTTGTTCAGGGCGTGCGTGGTCCTCAAGCCGCAAATGTAGTTAAATTATAAAAAAAGGTTTTCTTTAATATTAATTTAACGCTTTGAAACATAAACAGCCGGTTTTTACCGGCTGTTTATGTTTTATTTGCAGGCAGATCTTTTTCGAAATCATAGTCTATAAAACGCAGGTAATTCTCCGCAAAGCTTTTGATCGTGATGTTATCGAGCCGGACAAAGTCCCCTTCGTCATAGAATCCTACCTTCTGCGGGGATATATAAACATCTCTGTTTTCGTAGGCTTCCTTCATATCAGCTTCGTCCTGAAAAATGTGCTGATTATATTGTTTGTAATTTTTCCAGCACATCGGAGAATAGTTTTTTTGCAGAAATCGATCAGATTGGTTGCACTCTTGTTAATATAAATTCCATTGTCATGGAACTTAATAACAGACTCCGGGTAATTACGGAGATAGTCGTAGGGATCAATAATTATTCTCTGCCCCCTTATCTCAACAAATCCTTCCCTGCCCTGCCAGTGCGCGCAGTCTGTAACGTTTTCCAGCGGCACGTCCAGGGATGAGCATTTTGAGCCTGATAATAAATGACATTTTGCTGACAGGCATCCGGCAGTTTTTTTTGAAGCCACGGTATCTGTTACCATGGGATGGCCTCCCGGTCTGCAATTTCTTTTACAAGTCAAAATCCCCTGCTGCTTCAGGCTGATAAAGAATTTTTTCTACTTCTAACCTGACCAAACCATCAGGTATTTTCCAGTCGATGGCATCTTTTTCGCGCCTGCCGATGATCGCTGTCCCCACCGGCGCCAGCACAGAAATCTTATCTTCCATTAAGTTAGCCTCAGCGGGGTAAACCAGAGTGTAAACCATTTTTCCCCCGGTGTCCAGGTTCTTCAGTAATACCTTTGAATTCATGGTTACCACATTACGCGGAATTTTTTCTGAAGCTATTATTTTTGCCCGGCTCAGCTCCTGCTCAAGGTTTTTCAGATATACTTCACTGCCTGAATGAAACTCTTTAGCCTCATTTATAAGTTTCTGCAGCCGTTCCCTATCTTTTTCTGTAATAAAAATTTGCCTTGCCATTGTATGCACCACCTTTTATGAACTTCCCTTTATTAAAAAAACATTCGGCGACTGTCTTTTCTTCAGTAACCGCCGATCCTAATACAGATTTATAACGCAGAGCAAGGGAATTGAATAATTAAGAACTATTGACATAATTATATGTATTATTTAATTTAAAGTAAAGAACCGCTATGAACGCTTTTCAGGAGGAAATTATGTCTAATAAACTCGCCGCTGAAAAAAGCCCATATTTGCTTCAACATGCACGCAACCCGGTAGATTGGTACCCTTGGGGAGAAGAGGCCTTTGCAAAAGCAACAAAAGAAAACAAGCCGGTTTTTTTGAGTATAGGCTATTCCACCTGTCACTGGTGCCATGTGATGGAACGCGAGTCATCTACCGTCCGAAAAGCTTTTACGACGGGGCGACGCCTTCCGGCAACTCGGCAGCGCTGCACAGCCTGCTGCGCCTGTCAAGGCTGACCGGCGAGACCGCGCTGGCGGAAATGGCGGACAGGCAGGTAAAAGCATATTCCGGATACGTGGGGGAATACCCCTGGGGCTTTACTCACTTTTTAACTGGACTGGACTTCATGCTCGGCCCTGCCCGCAGTATTGTAATAGCCGGCATTGAGGATGATGCCGGCGCCAGGAAAATGCTGAGGGCGCTCCAGCAGGTTTTCAGGCCGGGCACTGTGGCGGCCTTTCACCCGGAGGGGAAAGCCGGCGCTCTGCTCGAAGAGCTGGCGCCGCATACTAAGGCTCAGCATTCAATTGACGGCAGGGCTGCCGCCTATACCTGAGAGAACTACGCCTGCCGTGAACCGGTGACTGACTACCGGCAGTTTCTTGATTTGATCAAGTAAAAACCAGGGCTTAATCCCCTGGTTTTTTATTTCATAAAGCCCAGGTAGGATATCCTTTTAAAGGATTTTCCACATTAAAACCGAACATATTATCGAAGTTTAAAAACCAGTGAAGCGAGGCAGGCTATGGCTAACAGCTTTTTAATCCAGACGGCCTTGGAAATCATGATAGCAGTGCTTTTAGTCGTTCTTTTGTACCAGAGCAGGCGGGACAAGCCTTCCGGGTTTGAAGCGAATTTTGCTGCGATCGAAAAAAGCCAGGAAAAAACCGAAAGGATGCTCAGGGAAGAAATATCAAGCAGCAGGGAAGAGGCTGGGAATAGCGCAAAACGATTGAGGGATGAAGTCAACACTTCACTGACAATGCTTGGTGACTCATTGCTGGTGCGCCTGGCTGAGAATGCCACGTTCCAGAAGAACCAGCTGGACACATTTTCAAACCAGATAAATATTTTAACCCGGAGCAACGAGCAAAAACTGGACAAGATGAGGGACACCTTTGAGGAAAGACTGATCCTGCTGCAAAAGGATAATAATGTAAAACTTGAGCAGATGAGGGCTACTGTGGATGAGAAACTGCACGAAACCCTGGAAAGGCGCCTGGGAGAATCATTTAAACAGGTTAGCGACAGGCTTGAGCTGGTGCATAAAGGCCTGGGGGAAATGCAGACCCTGGCTGCCGGTGTTGGTGACTTGAAAAAAGTTTTGACTAACGTAAAAACAAGAGGTGTGTGGGGGGAAATCTCCCTTTCAAACCTCCTCGAGCAGATGTTAACTATTGAACAGTACGATAAGAACGTAGCCACCAAAAAAGGCAGTGGGGAGCGGGTGGAGTTTGCCATCAGGCTGCCGGGCAGGGATGCTGATAAGACGATAGTCTGGCTGCCGATAGACGCGAAATTCCCGCAGGAGGATTACCAGCGGCTCATAGAAGCCCAGGAGCTGGCCAATCCCGTACTTGCCGAACAGGCTTCGAAACAACTGGAGGCAAGAATCAAGGCCGAAGCGAAAAACATAAAAGATAAATATGTGGATCCGCCAAACACAACCGATTTTGGCATTATGTTCCTGCCAACCGAGGGATTGTTTGCCGAAATTATCCGGCGGCCTGGCCTCTGTGATATTCTGTTGAGAGAGTACCGGGTGATAGTGACCGGGCCAACTACTCTATCGGCCCTGCTGACCAGCCTGCAGGTCGGTTTCCAGACTCTGGCCATAGAGAAGCGATCGAGCGAGGTCTGGGCGATGCTCGGAGCTGTTAAAAGCGAGTTTGGCAAATTCAGCGAGATACTTGAAAAAACCCATAAGAAGCTGCAGGAGGCAAGCAATACCATAGACTGCGCCGCTAAAAAATCCCGCACAATAGAAAAGAAGCTAAAAAGCGTACAGGAACTGCCTGCGGCTGAAGCGGTTGTGCTGCTTGGTGAAACCGAGGCATAAACTAAGGGATGTAAGCGACAGCTTCAATTTCGATCAAAACATCTTTGGGCAGCCTGGCTGCCTCCACGCAGGAACGGGCGGGGGGCTCATTTTCGAAAAACATGGCATAAACTTTGTTAATCAAAGCAAAATC
This sequence comes from Pelotomaculum sp. UBA4789, assembly GCA_002402945.1. Taxonomy (GTDB): domain Bacteria; phylum Bacillota; class Desulfotomaculia; order Desulfotomaculales; family Pelotomaculaceae; genus Syntrophopropionicum. The sequence continues at coordinate 23,012 of DHGV01000056.1, read as the reverse complement.
ATCCATATTTCTGATAAAAAGCGTTGTCTTTAAGACATCATTTAATGAAGCGCCAGCCGCATTTAATACTTCTTTCAGGTTTTCTAAAGCCTGCCGCGCCTGGGCCCCGACTCCGCCCGGCACTATCTGCCCGCTTACCGGGTCTAATGGGATCTGTCCCGAGGTAAAAATAAAATTTCCCAGTATTACCCCCTGAGAATAAGGTCCTATAGCTGCCGGCGCTCTTTCCGTGGTAACGATACTTTTCTTCATTTAAAACCATTGATGCATTTAATCAAGCCAGCTTACAATGTCAGGCAGCACGATATTATTACTTGTCAATGCAGCCGTGGTGTTCGTTGTCCTGTAACGATTTTAATTCTATGGCGAAATCCGGGCAGTGGGAAACACAGAGCTCACAGGCAGTGCATTTTTCCGGGTGGGCGGCGAAAGGCAGGCCATCCGCGCCGGATTCCAACACTTTCCTTGGACACAGCTTGGCGCAGAGGCCGCATTTCTTGCACAGCTTTTGGTTTATTAGCGGAAAATAATCCTGTTTAATCAAGGACAAACTCCTAAATAAAGAAATACTAACCGCTGTATACTATAGCGGTTAAATATTCATCCTCATATTTAAACACTGTAAAAAAACCAACGCCCGGTCCGGACCGGACGTTGGTTTTTATGACTGCCCGGACTTTCTACCTGGTTATCGTAACTGTTTTATTGGTATTTTCCCATGTCACAGCAACGCCAAGGGCCTCAGATACGAAACGGAGCGGCACAAAAGTACGGCTGTTGACTATCTTTGCCGGCACATCCAGGATTATTGTCTCGCCATTTTTATATGCAGGCCCGTCTATAACAAGTTTAATTTCCAGAGCTTCTTTTACAGCTGTAACAGTTCTGGTTTCACCATTCCACTGTACGACGGCTCCAAGTGCTTCAAAAATTGCCCTGAAGGGAACCATCGTTCTCTCCTGCTCAATGAACGGGGTTACTTCAAAATTCATTTCTTTGCCATCTAATACAACTTTTATATCAGGAATGACAATTGTAAAACTGTAAACTTGACCTTCCCCTAAACCCTTGGTGTTTTTTGCGTACGCCTTATAATTATATGTGCCAGGCGCCAGATCGCTTATCTTTTTGTTGAAAACGCCGGCGTGGTCAGCTTCCTCCACGGTAATCAGAATTTCCGTACCCAGGTTGGTATTCCAGTATTTAAACCCATATTCGTCAACCACACCACCGTTACTGACTATATTGCCGTTCAGGATCGCGGAGCCGCCTGAAATGTCAGATGCAGGGCTTGTCTCAACCACCGGCTGAGATTTACAGGTCAGTCAAGCCGCATATGCTTCTTCAGTGTACACATTAGCTGTTGCTGCAAATAAAGCAACCATTATCAGCAGCAAGGTAAACAACTTGCAAACATTATTAACAAATACCATAATGACAGCCCTCCTAATTAAATCTTTTTTATGAGAGTTCAACACAAAACAACCTACTCCTTGTTTTTTGTTGAAAACATTGTTGATTATGTTGCCTGTATTTATTATAAACAGTCATTTATTGCCCGGTTTAAGAGTGATATATTAAGTCTGATTTATTTTTATTGACAATGTTCAAACTTTTCAGATATTCTTGTTTTGAAGAAACCGGGTAAAAAAAGACTTTCTTCATGTGTAAAGATCACTAGACGCCTGAGGAGAAAGGATGTTGGTGGCATTGCCGGCAATAGTAAATCTAGGCAGCGGTGTTTACCAGATTGATGTCTGCGACCAGGAACCTGAACGCACCTCATGTTACCTTATTCTGGCAGATAAGGTGGCATTGATTGAGACCGGTCCGACACCTGGCGCCGTATATATCAAAGATGCCTTGAAAACCCTTGGCATAGCTCCGGAAAAGGTCGATTACATCATCGTCACCCATATTCACCTGGATCATGCCGGCGGAGCCGGGATCATGGCCAGGGATTTACCAAAAGCTAAGGTATTTGTGCATCCCAGGGGCGCCAGGCACCTCATCGATCCGGCCAGGCTAACGGCCGGTGCCAGGTCGATCTATGGGGATGACTTTGACAGGCTTTTTGGTGAAATATTACCGGTGCCTGCGGAAAGGATCTGTACTCCGGCGGATGGAGAAACCCTTGATCTGGGCGGGGGCAGGACGTTAACTTTCTTTCACACCCCGGGCCACGCCCGCCACCATTTTGTGATCCATGACCCGGCTAGCCGGGGGATCTTCAGTGGGGATGCCCTTGGTGTCCGCTTTGAGGCTCTGAGTACCCTGATTGGCTGCGATTTTACCCTGCTGTCCACCCCTCCATCTGAATTTGATCCGGTCAGCGCGATTGATACAATTGACCGTGTCAGCAGGCTGGATCCGGAATATATATATTTCACTCATTACGGCAGGGGTGGCGGGGTAAAAGCAATTCTCGCCAGGCTCAGGGAACAGGTAAGTGATTTTGAATCGGCAGGCAGGCGGGTACACGCTTCGGGAGGCGGCTCCAGGGAGATAGAAGAAGCCTTATGGAAAATGGTCATGGATCAGGTAGCTGCTTACGGTTTGGAAGACAGGGCGCATCCGGCAATAAAGTTTTTGGATCTGGATTTAAGGCTTAATGCGGAGGGCATAGATCATTACCTGGAAAAAGAAAAACAGATAACCGGCAGCAGTTAATTGTGATTTATAGATAAAAATAGTATTATAAAAATAAGAAATTNNCTATGAGTAAATTCACAAGCATCAATGGCGGCATCATTTTGCGCTGGTGCCTGATTCAACTGTTTTTGGTTGGGTTGATAACCCTGATTAAACCTGATTTATGGCTGGTTATTGCCATTATGTTACTGGCCAGCGCCCTGGCCACTTACCTGGTCGTGGAATACATTCAAAAGCACAGGGTTATAAAAATAAAACTGGATGAGCACCCTATTGACCCCACCCTGCAGATAGCTAATGAAACACTGCCATATTTAAGACGCGGCCTCAATGAAGAAACCGCATATAAGACAGCAGAAATTATCCTGAAATTAAGCGATGTGTCCGCGGTGGCAGTAACAGACCGCGAAAAGGTGCTGGCATATATCGGAGAATGTTCCGATCACCATAAAGCAGGCGGGCCAATTATTACCTATGCGACAAAACAGGCTGTGGAAACAGGGGAATTAATCATCATCAAAGACAAGAAAGGTCTTCAGTGCCCGGAAAAAAACTGCACACTGCAGTCTGCTGTCATTGCGCCGCTGATCTGCAAGGGTGAGGTCGCCGGAACGGTCAAGCTTTACCAGACCATCCAGGGAGACCTCCAGCCTTCCGTTGTAAAGCTGGCATTGGCCGTAGCCCAGCTGTTGGGGCTTCAAATGGAACTGGCGGAACTGGACCGGCAGGCGCAGCTGGTGACGAAAGCGGAGCTTGACGCCCTGCACGCCCAGATCAATCCCCACTTCTTATTCAATACCTTAAACACCATAATCACCTATACCCGGACCAATCCGGATACTTCAAGGAAGCTCCTGATCCGCCTGGCGTCTTTCTTCCGGCAGACTTTAAAGAGGCATGGGCATTATAATACACTAAGAGAAGAGATAGAATATGTCAACACCTACCTCTATCTCGAAAAAGCCCGCTTCCGTGAAAAACTGAAAGTACAGAGTAATATTGACCCAGCCTTGCTCGATCTCCAGGTGCCCGTGCTCACCCTGCAGCCGCTGGTTGAAAATGCCGTCAAGCATGGTGTGCAGCCGAAAATGAGCCCCGGAACGGTTACGATCTCGGCTAAACTTGTCAAAGGGGAAATGCTATTTGAAATCAAAGATGATGGTGTTGGGATAGACAGCGAGAGGCTGCCCAAGATTCTCCTGCCCGGTTTTGGCTCCGGCAACGGAGTTGGTTTAAGTAATGTACACGAGCGTCTTAAAAGTCTATACGGGGAGGAATATGGGCTGAGAATCGAAAGCGAAATAGATAAGGGCACTGATGTTTACGTCAGAATTCCCCTGAACGAAGAAAGTGGTGAGGAAGGGGGATATGTCGGTGAAATTGAAAGCATTAATTATAGATGATGAGTATCCAGCCAGGCAGGAAATGCGTTATGCTTTAAGTGAATTTGATAACATCGAGATTGTCGGTGAGGCAACCAACGCCCAGGAAGCTTTAACCTTGATCAAGGCTTTGGACTACCAGGTCCTTTTTCTGGATATATCCATGCCGGGTATGAGCGGTTTGGAATTGGGGGCGGCGATACAGGACATGCCGAACCGGCCTTATATTATTTTTGTCACAGCCTTTGATGAGTTTGCGGTCTCGGCTTTTGACGTTAACGCTGTTGATTATATCTTAAAGCCGATCGAGCCAAAACGTCTAAAAAAAGCAATCGACAAGGTCCTTAAAATAACCCGCGAGATGAATGTAAGTCCTGTGCTGGCCGGACCAGCCGTTGAAGACCATGGGCTGCGCGATAACGAAACCAAGGCCGGTCAGGCGGATCATGTGCAGTTTAAGATTGACCGGGTGCCTGCTGAAAAACAGGGCAAGACTATCCTTGTCAGCGGTTCTGATATTTTTTATGCCTTTACAGAACAGGACAATGTTTATATAAAAACAGCCGCAGACAAGCTCTATACGCGTTTCACCCTGAAAGAGCTTGAGGCCAGGCTGAATCCCCAGATATTTTTCCGAACACACCGGTGCTACCTGGTAAACCTCCACAAGGTAAAAGAAATTGTACCATTTTTCAATGGTACTTATAATTTGATAGTTGAAGACAAAGAACGAAGTGAAGTGCCGGTCAGCCGGGCGCAGGCTAAAAAATTAAGGAAAATATTGGGGTTCTAATTTAATTAAAACTATTAATCCTGACTGAAGAATTTATGCGAATAACAAATGCGGCGACACAAGAGATAGTTGGTGTTGCCTGCTGGAATATTTGCTGTCTGACAGGCAGGTTTTTTATCTTTACCGGAGAAACGATATAATCTAAAATCCTTTAAATGGATCTCTGGTGAATTTTAGGATCCCAAGATCCATACTAGTGATCTTTCCCGGATCTTTAACGCTGACCATATATTATATAAAATGTCTGAGGGGCTGCCAATGACGCAAATTAAACCGCCGGCAGGAATAATCGGCGTTGGAACTGATATCATTGAGATTGAAAGGTTGAAACGGGCTTCCGAGCGCAGCGGTGAACGTTTATTGGAAAAGATTTTCACACCTGGCGAGAGGAGTTTCTGCGATGCGAGGAAAGACAGGTTTTCCTGTTACGCCGCTCGTTTTGCCGCCAAGGAAGCAGTTTTGAAGGCCATGGGTACTGGTATGGCCGGCTGCGGCCTGGCAGATGTTGAAGTCACAAGGACGAGTGGTGGCCGCCCGGAGATCATACTGCATGGTGCGGCAGCTAATATAGCGAAAAACAAGGGGATCACTGCGGTGCTGATCAGTATATCTCATAATCGCGATCAAGCAGTGGCTTTTGCCGTTGCCGAGGGTAAGGAGGTTTTGTAATTGCGGATTGTCACTGCAGATGAAATGAAAGCGCTGGACAAAGCAGCTTATGAGGACTATGGTATTTCCGGACTGGTCCTGATGGAAAATGCCGGCCGGCAGGTAGTGGATTTGATCCGGCGCGTGACTGGTGATGTCCGGGGCAGGATAGTCACTGTTTTTACAGGCAAGGGCAACAATGGCGGTGATGGGTATGTTGCAGCCCGCCATCTTCTGAACATGGGCGCCGAGGTAAAAGTACTTTCACTGGTCAGTACAGGTGAAATTACCGGTGATGCGGCGGTTAACTTTGAGATCTGGCGGAAAATGGGACAAAAAGTTTATACGGTCAATCAGGGTGATGGAAGCAATATCGCCAGACTGGCCCTGCTGAACACAGATCTCATTGTCGATGCTGTTTATGGAACCGGATTCAAAGGTAAAATGCCGGAGAAAGCGGGCCGGATTATCGAGGTTTTGAACAAGAGCGGCAAGCCTATTGTGGCGGTCGACGTCCCTTCCGGACTCGAAGCCGATACCGGCAGGGTAAACGGGCCGTGTGTCCGGGCAAATTATACAGTTACTTTCGGTCTGCCGAAGTTGGGGATGTTCCTTGAGCCAGGCGCTGACTATACGGGTGAGATAACAGTCGCCGATATATCACTGCCTGGTGTATTAATTGAAAAGGCCGCGCCTCATAGATACCTGATCACAGCTGATTACGTTAAAGATTGGCTGCCTTCCCGCCCCTCCCTCGCACATAAAGGTAATTTTGGCAGGGTGCTTGTCGTTGCCGGTTCCAGAGGTATGACCGGTGCGGCAAGCCTGGCCGGCGAAGCAGCCATAAGATCCGGGGCAGGGCTAGTCACAGTAGCGGCGCCTGAAACACTGCACGCTATTATGGAAGGGAAAATGACCGAGGTGATGACTGTCCCGCTGCCCGACGACGGCAATGGCAGTCTGAGCAGGGAAGCAGGCAAGAAAATCCTGGCCCTGCTGGAGGATATGGATGTGCTGGCCTTGGGCCCAGGCCTTTCCCAGTCACCCGGGGTGATAACACTAGTCAGGGATCTGCTTCCTTCACTGAAAATCCCCTGTGTGCTGGATGCTGACGCCCTGAATGCCCTGGCCGGAGAAACACATATTTTAAGCAAATTACAGGCGCCTGGCGTCATAACGCCGCATCCGGGCGAAATGGCAAGGCTGATGGGGGTTACACCAAAGAATATTCAGGAAGACAGGATTGGCAATGCGGTTAAAGCGGCAGCAGACTGGAATGTAGTCACGCTGCTGAAAGGCGCCAGAACAGTGGTTGCGGCGCCTGACGGCGCTGTTTATATTAATTCCACCGGAAATCCGGGCATGGCAACAGCTGGGAGCGGCGATGTCCTTACGGGGATGATTGCTTCCCTGATCGCCCAGGGGATGAAGCCGGCCCTCGCCGCCGCAGCTGGAGCATACCTGCATGGGCTGGCCGGTGATCAGGCAGCGGCAGATAAGGGCATGATGGGTTTAATCGCCGGTGATATAATATCCGCGCTGCCGGCTGTCACAAAGGGGTTGGTGTGATCCTGACATGTCCCTGTTTTCGTAATAGAGTCGCATTATCGTTATGGAACCTTTTATATATAGTAATAGTTAAAAATAACAGTGGGGAGGGTTAACCTTGATAATTGGAGTGCCGAAAGAAATAAAGCCTGATGAAGACCGTGTGGCTGTTACGCCGGCGGGAGTCCAGACTCTGACCAAAGAGGGGCATAAACTGCTGATTGAAACCGGCGCCGGTTTGGGCAGCGGTATCAGCAATGAGGACTTTATATCAGCAGGCGCCGATATGATGGACTCCATATCAGAGATATTTACCTGGTCGGATATTCTATTGAAGGTAAAAGAGCCCCTTTCCAGTGAATATGCCATGCTGCGTGAGGGTCAGGTCCTGTTTACCTACCTGCATCTTGCCCGGGGGCCGGAACTGACAAGTGTTTTAGTCGAAAAGAAAGTAATTGCCATTGCTTATGAGACTATTCAGCTTGACAACGGCACGCTGCCGCTGCTGATCCCGATGAGCGAGGTAGCCGGCAGGATGGCGGTGCAGGTTGGAGCGCGCTTTCTTGAGAAGCCCTGTGGCGGGAGAGGGGTACTGCTCGGCGGTGTACCGGGCGTTCCCGCAGCGGAAGTTGTTATTACCGGCGCAGGCACGGTGGGATCGAACGCCTTAAAAATAGCTGTGGGCATGGGGGCGCAGGTTACGGTTATAGATCGGAACGAGGATAGGCTGCGCTACCTGGATGATCTCTACGGCGGGAGGATCAAAACCGTAGTATCAAACCAGTTCAATGTAGAGCAGGCCGTTCGTAATGCGGATCTTTTAATAGGAGCGGTCCTGGTTGTGGGGGCCAAGGCGCCAAAGATGGTAACTGAAGAAATGGTCAAACAGATGAAACCGGGATCTGTAATTGTTGATGTGTCAATTGACCAGGGCGGTTCTGTAGAGACTGTGGACCGGGACACCACGCACAGCGATCCGGTTTTTGAGAAACACGGTGTTCTTCATTATGCTGTGGTAAATATGCCAGGCGCGGTCGCCCGCACTTCCACTTTTGCCCTGACCAACGCCACCCTGCCGTATGTGCTGGAACTTGCCAATAAAGGCTATGTGAAAGCGATTCATGACAATCCTGCCATAGCCCGTGGTGTCAATGTTTATAAAGGAAATATTACCTGCCGGGCGGTGGGGGAGTCATTGAATAAGGAAAGCTGTGAGCTGAACGATGTATTGAAGTGATGAACAATTAACAAGGGAATAGCCCAACCAGTATAGCCCGCAGCACCGGTAAACAAATCATATAATGCGGATAAATTTTAAGGTACCCAACCCTGTTTACAAACAGGGTTTTATTTTTTATTGAGGAAATATAATAACATAGAAGAAAAAATTGTCGGATAATACTTACAATCAAAGAGAAGGTGTGGTTTTTGTCTATTGTTCCGGTATGGGCGGAAATCGATTTGGACGCTTTAGCCAGCAATATAAGCGAAGTTAGAAAGATCACCAATCCCATGTCTAAAATTATGGCAGTGGTCAAGGCTAATGGCTATGGCCATGGGGCAGTGGAAGTGAGTCGCACAGTCCTGGCCGGCGGCGCCGACTGGCTCGGCGTGGCCAGGTTGGATGAAGGCTTAACGCTGAGGGAGGCCGGTATAGAGGCTCCAATATTGATCCTGGGCTACCTGCCCCCTGAGCAGTCGGCTGACGTGGTCAGGAGCCGTTTATCCCAGGCTGTATACACCAGCGACATGGCCCTGGCTCTGGCGGAGGCCGCCTCTGCACAAGGGACGCGGGCCAAGGTGCATTTAAAAATTGATACCGGGATGGGTCGTATAGGCTGGGTTGCCGGGCCGGGAGCAGTAAGAGAAATCCTGATCCTGGCGAGGAACCGGCGCCTGGAAGTGGAAGGGATATTTACCCACTTTGCCGCTGCTGATCTGGCTGACAAGGCATATACAAAAGAACAATTAGAAAAATTTACTATGCTGATCGAAGAACTGCGCCGGCATGGGCTTGAGATACCCATAAAACACGCAGCTAACAGCGCGGCCTTGATGGAAATGCCAGAAACCCATCTGGACCTGGTCAGGGCGGGTATTATTATCTACGGTCTTTATCCTTCCGATGAGGTTGAGCACAGCAGGATCAAACTGCGCCCCGTGATGAGCCTAAAAGCAAAAGTGGCCTATGTGAAGGAAGTTCCAGCCGGCTTCAAAGTTAGTTACGGATGCACCCACAGCACTGAAAACAATACAGTCATAGCCACTCTTCCCCTGGGCTATGCCGACGGTTATTCCAGGCTTTTATCCTCGAAAGGATGCGCTCTGCTTCATGGCCGGCGCGCCCCTGTGATCGGCAGGGTCTGCATGGACCAGGTGATGGTTGACGTAGGACATATCCCCGGTACTGCGGTGGGTGATGAAGCTGTATTGATCGGGCGCCAGGGAGATCAGGAAATTACAACTGACGAGATTGCCGGTTTGTTGGGCACCATTAACTACGAAGTTGTCTGCATGGTCAGCCACCGTGTACCGCGTGTTCACAAAAGCAAATGGGTAAACCGGCATAATTAATGATGCCCTGATGTAACAGTATGGAAGTGATATTTTGGGCGTTTATCTTTGTTATCAGGTTTTTGAACAACAAGGGGGTTGTTTTGAAGAGTGAAAAAAGTTGAGGCCATTATTCGTCCTGAAAAGCTGGAAGAAGTGAAGGACGAACTTGGTAAATACGGCATCCACGGGATGACAGTCACGCAGGTCGTGGGTTGCGGTCTGCAGAAAGGCAGGATCGGGGTCTACCGGGGCCATGAATACAGCATTAATCTATTACCCAAGTTAAAGGTTGAGATAGTGCTGATGGATCACCAGGTGGAGGATGTTGCTGATATCATTAGCAGAACTGCCCGGACTGGGGCAGTAGGGGATGGCAAAATATTTGTTTTCCCGGTAGAAAACGCGGTGCGGATAAGAACCGGTGAATCCGGCAATGATGCCATATAGTTTTTTATTAAAAAATGAAAATTAGCAGGGGATGTGGAAGAAAGCACTGCTCATACGGCGGCTGGTTCCAGGACGCAAGCACCGTTATTCCCATCTCCACAACAAATTATTAACATAAAAAAGTAAAATATTTACCGTGAGACTCTTGACAATCAATAATCAATCAATTAAAATCTATATATTAATAAGTAAATCTATTGATACGGAGTAGTATCAAAAAGGCGATGACGCTTTTCGCGAATTATGTTCGTGAAAAGCGTTTCTTGTCTAAAGCCACAGTGTTGTAATTTAATCGAGCAGCGACGCTCTCAAGACAGGTTTTTATGTCTGTCGCGAGGGCGTTTTCTGTTATAGAGGGAACCAGGAGATATAAACGCTTTTTTTAAAAGGGAGGCGCCACCTTTAAAGAAGTGTCTTAACAAAAGGTTCCCAAGTGATGAACTAAATTTTTGGCAGGAGGGTGAAGGAAATGAAAAAATGGCTCATGCGGACTTTTTTAATGGCTTTTGCGTTTATGATGACAGTTCCAGCCCTGGCCTGGGCAGAGGAAGCAGCAGAGGCTGTTATGGAAACTGCTGCAGCGGTTGACAGTGGCGATACAGCGTGGGTGTTAATTTCAGCCGCCCTGGTCATGCTTATGACAATTCCCGGCTTAGCCTTCTTTTACGGCGGCTTATCCCGTAAGAAGAATGTTCTGAGCACCATTATGTACAGCTTCTTTGCAATGGTACTCATCAGCCTGCAGTGGTCAATCGGGGGCTATAGCCTGGCTTTCGGACCAGACGTAGGTCACCTTATCGGCAACTTAGATTGGATAGGTCTTAAAGGGGTAGGCTTTGCTCCGAATCCTGATTATGCGCCAACGATTCCGCACCAGGCTTTCATGATATTTCAGATGATGTTTGCAGTAATTACACCAGCTCTGATTTCCGGAGCTTTTGCAGAAAGAATGCGCTTTCCAGCTTTTATGGCATTCATCCTTCTCTGGGCTACATTCGTTTACGACCCCATGGCACACTGGATATGGGGAGTTGACGGGTGGCTGCGCAACCTCGGCGCACTCGACTTCGCGGGAGGCACCGTGGTGCATATTCTATCAGGTGTTTCCGGCTTGGTGGCCTGCCTGGTTTTAGGCAAGCGCAAAGGTCTTGGCAGCGAGCCGATGATTCCGCACAACCTGCCCTTTACTGTGCTCGGCGCCGCACTGCTGTGGTTTGGCTGGTTCGGATTCAATGCCGGCAGCGCTCTCGGCGCCAATGGGCTTGCGGCCAGCGCCTTTGTTGTAACCCACCTGGCAACTGCCGGTGCGGCGTTATCCTGGGTAATTACAGAGTGGATTCATCGCGGTAAGCCAACCACACTAGGTGCTGCTTCAGGAGCCGTGGCTGGTCTGGTAGCCATTACCCCCGCTTCCGGTTTTGTGGAGCCAATGCCGGCTATTGTTATCGGTCTGGTTGCAGGTATTGTCTGCTACGGTGCGGTTGCTGTGCTTAAGGCCAAACTTCGCTATGATGACGCCCTGGACGCTTTTGGAGTGCATGGAATTGGCGGCACCTGGGGGGCTATAGCCACCGGTCTGTTTGCTACTACCTCTGTAAATGAACTTGGCGCGAACGGACTGTTTTACGGCAATTCGGCATTACTTGGAAAGCAGTTTATTGCCATTGGGGTCAGCTGGGTGACGGCTATTGTAGGGACCTATGTAATATTAAAAGTTATCAGTGTTTTCACCAAGCTTAGTGTCACAGATGAAGAGCAGGATACAGGTCTCGATTTCACCATGCATGGTGAGGACGCATACACCGACTTTGCCATGGCGTCACCTTTTGACACTGTCGGAGCTAATGTATTAAAAACTACCAGTGAAGTAAAGCCTGCTTTATAATATAAATTTTGTGATGGGGGATTTTATTCCCCTATCCGTGAAAAATTAAATTCAGAGACAGGGAGGGAGCAACTTGACGAAAATAGAGTGTATCCTGCGCCCGGGAAAACTTGAGAATGTTAAGGAAGCCATCAACCAGTTTGGAGTCCACGGCATGACGGTCACACAGGTTATAGGCTGCGGGTTGCAGAAAGGCCGCACCGAAGTTTACCGTGGTATTGAATACAGCATCAACCTGCTGCCCAAAATAAAACTGGAAATGGTGGTGCCGGACGAGAAGGTTGACGCCATTATTAAACTTATTGTAGACAATGCCCGGACCGGTGAGGTAGGAGACGGCAAGATATTCACTTCTAAAATTGATAATGCTGTCCGGATCAGAACTGGTGAGATGGGGGATATAGCAATATAGTTATTGGTTTAAATGCTTCGTTTGTTCAGGGGCAGAGACGCCTTGTTATAATATCAAAACTGTTTTTAATAACAGATAAGGCGATGACGCCAGTTCCCAATTTGGGAAGTGGCGTCATTTTTTATTAGAGAAATTAGGAGGTGGAGTGATGAGGCAGGTAGCAATTTACGGCAAGGGCGGCATCGGCAAGTCTACCACCACCCAAAACCTGACGGCGGCACTGTCTGTTTTGGGGAAGAAGATCATGCAAATCGGTTGCGATCCCAAGGCGGACTCCACCAGGATGCTGATGGGAGGAAAGAGGCAGCACAGTGTACTGGACACCCTGCGAGAGGAAGGCGATGTAAAGCTCGAAGACGTACTGGAACTGGGTTTCAACGGAATCAGATGCGTTGAGTCAGGAGGGCCCGAGCCAGGCGTCGGCTGTGCCGGCCGGGGGATAATCACTTCCATCGGGCTGCTGGAGAACCTGGGCGCTTACACCGACGACCTGGACTATGTTTTTTACGACGTCCTCGGCGACGTGGTTTGCGGCGGATTTGCCATGCCGATTAGGGAAGGAAAAGCCAAGGAGATCTACATCGTGGCATCGGGCGAAATGATGGCCATGTATGCGGCCAACAACATCTGCAAGGGAATCCAGAAGTTTGCGGAGACCGGTGGCACCAGGCTGGGCGGGATTATTTGCAACTCCCGCAACGTCCTCCGGGAAGAAGAGTTGCTTCAGGCGTTTGCCGAAAGGCTGGGCACCCAGTTGATCAATTTAATCCCACGGCACACCATCGTCCAGCAGGCGGAAATCCGCAAGCAGACGGTAATCCAGTACGCTCCCGACTCCACCCAGGCCCAGGCCTACTTCAGCCTGGCAAAAAATATTGACAACAATAAGAATTTTGTTATTCCCAAGCCTTTGGAGTATGACGAACTGGAAGAATTAATGATCGAATGGGGGATCGAGGAATGAAAATGATCAAGGCTGTGATCAGGCCGGAAAAGGTTGAAGAGGTGGCCGAAGCTCTGGACGCCGGTGGATTTACCGCTCTCACCAGGATTGATGTCTTTGGCCGGGGCAAGCAAAAGGGCCTGCGGGTGGGCAGCGTAATATATGACAACCTGCCCAAGACGATGTTGTTGATCGTACTAGAAGACGTCCAGGTGGAGCAGGCGGTTAAAATCATTGAGGAAAGCTCCCGCACCGGCAATATCGGGGACGGCAAAATATTTGTCACCCCGGTGGAGGAAGCCTACACCATCAGGACGGGAGAAAGGGGTTTGTGAAAACGTGAAGGAAATCATAGCCATCATCCAGATGAACAAGATGGAGTGCACCAAGGACGCCCTGACAACCGTGGGCTTTCCAGCCTTCATGGCCTATAAGGTATTCGGACGGGGAAAGCAGCGCGGCCTGCAGATTACCTACCCGTCCGAGCATAGGGAGAACGAAGCCGACGTCAAAAGAATAAAGTTTCTGTCCAAGCGTATGGTTTCGGTGGTAGTGGAAGACGAGTTCGTGCCGGCGGTGGTGGCGGTGCTGATGAGGATAAACAGGACCGGCAATATCGGTGACGGCAAAATCTTTGTTTGCCCGGTGGATGACGCGATCCGCGTCAGGACCGGGGAGCGCGGAAAGGAGGTGGTTTCGTGACTATTGATGCTAAGGGGAAAAAACCCGTCAGTATAGAGGAAAGCCAGAGAGTCATTGACGAAATGTTTACCGCCTTTCCCAAGAAGGCGGGAATAAACCGAAAAAGACATGTGGTGGTAAAGAATTCAGGTGAGGCGAAGCAGGTAATCGAGGCCAATGACAGAGCCGTGCCGGGCATTTTAACCAACCGTGGCTGCGCCTACGCCGGAACCAAGGGCGTTGTTTTCGGGCCGGTTAAGGATATCCTTGACCTTACCCATGGCCCGGTGGGCTGCGCGTACTATACCTGGGGCACGCGCCGCAACCTTTCCCGGCCTGGAGAGGGCGAAAACGATTTCGCCGGTTACTGCCTGAGCACGAATATGATAGAAACGGATATCGTCTTTGGGGCGGAGAAAAAGCTAGCCCAGGCCATCCGGGAAGCTTACGCCATCTTCAAGCCGGAGTGTATCGGGATATATGCCACCTGCCCGGTGGGCCTGATCGGCGATGATATCGAAATGGTCTGCAAAAAGGCGGAAGAGGATCTGCAGATAAAAACCATTGGGGTCAGGTGTGAAGGCTACCGGGGGGTAAGCCAGTCAGCGGGGCACCACCTGGCCTCCAACTCGCTGATGGAGCACCTGGTCGGCACCGAAGAACTGGAAGACCCCGGCCCCTTCGATATCAACGTCTTCGGTGATTACAATATTGGAGGGGACTATTGGATGATCAAGGAGGTCCTGGAGGAAGTTGGCTACCGGATCGTCAGCTCCTTCACGGGAGACGCGTCCTTCCACCAGATCGCGAAGGCGCACCGGGCGAAGTTGAGCATTTTGCTCTGCCACCGCTCCATCAACTACACCAACCGCATGATGGAGGAGAAGTATGGCGTGCCCTGGCTGAAGGTCAACTACATGGGAGTGGACGCCCTGGTGAAGTGCCTGCGGGACATGGCCAAGTTCTTTGACGACCCCGAATTGACCAGGCGGACGGAAGTGGTGATCGCCCGGGAGACGGCCCGGCTGGAGCCCATTATCGAGAAGTACAGGAAGAAGCTGGCCGGCAAGAGGGTCATGCTCCTGGTGGGGGGCTCCCGCTCCCACCACTTCAAGAATATGTTTGAGAAGGCAGGCATGGAGGTGGTGGTAGCCGGCTATGAATTTGCCCACAGGGATGACTACGAAGGCAGGATGGTCATTCCCGAAATCGTGCACACCGGACGGTCGAAAATCCTGGAGGACATTCATTGGGAGCGTGACCCAAAGATTGTATCGTCTTACGACGACGAAGAAATTAAGAAGAAAAAAGAAGAAATTCCCTGCTTGATGGACTATGAAGGGATGCTGCCGGAAATGAAGAACGGCGAAATCGCCGTCGATGACTACAACCATTTCGAATGCGAGTATCTGGTTAAAGAACTGGGGATCGATCTGTTCTGTTCGGGAATTAAAGATAAGTATGTTTTCCAGAAGATGCGCGTCCCCTCGCGCCAGATGCACTCCTATGACTACGCCGGGCCGTATGCCGGCTTTAAGGGCTTCGAAAATTTTCTCCACGATATTGACATGGCTGTGAACAGCCCCACCTGGAAATTCATTACTCCGCCTTGGAGGGGGAATAAAGATGCTTGACTATACACCGAAAGAAATTGTCGAACGCAAAGCGCTGGTGATCAACCCGGCCAAGACCTGCCAGCCCATAGGGGCCATCCTGGCCTCCAAGGGGATCCGCAACTGCATGCCCCTGACCCACGGCTCCCAGGGTTGCTCAAGCTACCTGCGCATGACTCTGGCCCGTCACTACCGGGAACCTTCTATCGCCGCCACCAGCTCTTTTTCCGAGGACACGGTGGTTTTCGGCGGCCGGAGCAACTTGCGGGAAGCCATTGAAAATATCGTCACCCTCTATCATCCGGAAGTGATCTCCATTAGCACCACCTGTTCCTCGGAGACCATCGGCGACGATGTGCCCAGTTTTGTGGAGGAAATCAAGAAGGAAAGCTTTTTCGACCCGAAAATTAGAATAGTCATTTCCAACACGCCCAGCTACGTGGGTTCCCACATCACCGGTTACGACAACATGGTCATGTCCATCGCTCAGACCTTTCCCAAGAAGGGTGAACCAAACGGCAGGCTGAATGTCATACCCGGCTTCGTAGAGCCGGGCGATATTAGGGAAATCAAGCGGATCCTGGGTATGATGGGGGTGGAGTCCATAGTGTTCCCCGACACCATGGATGTTTTTGACGCCCCGCTGGCGCCGGGCTCCGGAGCGCTTTACCCCCCGGGGGGAACGACCGTCAGCGACCTGGAGGATACGGCCAACTCGACGAGCACCATCGCTTTGGGGAGGACCGCCGGCGGCTCGGGGGCGATTGTTTTGAAGGGCCGGTTTGGCATTCCCGCAGTGATTGGCCCCATGCCGATAGGCATTTCCAATACCGATAAATTTGTGATGAACGTGAGTAAGCTGATGGGGATGCCTGTCCCGGAGGAACTGGAGGACGAGCGCGGCCGGCTGGTGGATATGATGGTGGACGCACACCCCCATTTCCATGGTAAGAAAGTGGCGGTTTTCGGCGACCCGGACATGGTGAGCGGCATAACCAGCCTGTTGGTGAACCTGGGAATGGAACCGGTGTTTGCCCTTACCGGTACGCCGGATAAACAGTTCATCTCGGAAATTAATAATATTGCCCCCGGCTGCGAGGCCATGATCGGCGACCTGTTTCTGCTGCATCAGAAGATCAAGAACGAGCCGGTGGACCTGCTGATTGGAAATACCCATGGAAAGTACATCGCCCGGGCCGAAGACATCCCTCTGGTAAGGCTGGGCTTTCCCATCACCGACCGGGCCAACCTGCACTACTTCCCTTCGGTGGGTTATCTGGGGGCGGCCAGGCTGGTGGAGATCATCGGCAACACGATGCTGGATTGCATGGACCGTGACGCAGACGACAGCCACTTTGAATTAATTCTCTAGTTTAAAAAAACTTAGTTCAGGAAAAGATGTGATTGCCATGAAAGCGACCATACTGCCAGACGCGGCCATTGAGGGAAGAGAAGATTTCATCCGTACCAAGGGCAAGCAAAAGAGCCGGTTGAAATGCGACGCCGACAGCATTGCCGGGTGCGTCAGCCAGAGGGCTTGTGTCTACTGTGGCGCCAGGGTGGTTTTAAACCCGGTCACTGACGCGATCCACCTGGTGCACGGTCCTATCGGATGCGCCAGTTATACCTGGGATATCCGGGGGTCTTTGAGCAGCGGCTCCGAACTGTACCGGTTCAGCTTTTCCACTGACTTGAAGGAAGAAGATGTGATTTTCGGCGGTGAAAAAAAGCTGGCCAGGGCTATTGACGAACTGGTTCTAAAATACAATCCCAAGCTGGTTTTTGTCTATGCCACCTGCATCGTTGGGGTTATCGGTGACGATCTGGAGGCCGTTTGCAAAGCTGCCGTGAGAAAACACGGTATTGAGGTTATCCCGGTGCAATCCAGCGGTTTTGCCGGCAATAAGGCGGCGGGATACCGGGCCGCCTGTGACGCCCTGTTACGCTTAATCGGACCCGTAAACAGGAAAGAAACCAAGAAAAGTAAGTGTATCAACTTCCTGGGCGATTTCAACCTGGCCGGTGAGGTCTGGATCATTAGCAATTATTTAAGACAGATGGGCATAGATGTAAACGTTGCCTTTACCGGGGATTCTAGCTGTGAAACCCTGAAGACGGCTGCCAGGGCCTCCCTTAATATCGTCCAGTGTGCCGGGTCCATGATTTACCTTGCCGAAAAGATGGAGGAAATATATAACATTCCCTATATTAATGTATCTTTTCTGGGATTGGAGGATGCAGCCGAGTCCCTGAGGAAAATCGCCGGTTTCTTTGGTGACCTGAAAATAATACGCAAAACAGAACTGCTGATAGAAAAAGAATTAATTGCTTTCGGCGGCGAGGTCCAGAGTTACCGTGAGAAACTGCAGGGTAAGAAGGCCGCCATTTACGTAGGCGGTGGATTTAAGGCCATCTCACTGGTCAAGCAGTTTAGAGAGATAGGCATAGACGTGGTCATGATCGGCACCCAGACAGGCCGGCAGGAGGAGTATGAGACGATCAATGAACTGGTGGATGAAGGTACGGTGATCCTGGACGATGCGAACCCTGCCGAACTGGAGAAGTTCATGGTGGAAAAAGGAGCCCACCTCCTGGTGGGGGGAGTGAAAGAAAGGCCGCTGGCTTACAAGCTTGGCATTGCTTTTATCGACCACAACCATGACCGCAAACACCCTTTGAGCGGCTTTGTCGGGGCGGTGAACTTTGCGAGAGAAGTATACTCCACCGTCTGCTCCCCGGTCTGGAAGTATACAACTGAGACGTGGGATTTGGGACGTTAGACGTGAAAACGCAGGACTAGTTCGTAGGTATATTTTGCCACAGGTCGCAGTTCTGAACCTCAGAAATAAGGACGTTTAAAAAGCAGACTTAGGAAGAGAGATGAAACGTGAGAGCTGTAGCCGCGGCTTTAGCCGCACATCTTTGGCGGGATAAATCCAGCCCGATAGCAGAACGGGGACACACCTCTATTTAGAGACCGCCTTTGCAGGTCAGAGGAATGTTCCCAATTGGTGGAACACCCAAATATTCACGATCCAAGACCAATAAATAGGGAGGTGGCTTTGTGGATAAGGAGACTGAGAACTGCCGTAATGTCAATGAAAACCCCTGCAATATGTGCATGCCCATGGGAGCCATCCTGCCGTTTAAAGGATTGGAGCGCTCCATGGTGATTATCCACGGATCACAGGGCTGCAGCACTTATATGCGCCGTCATATAGCCGAACATTTTAACGAACCCATCGATGTGGCTTCCTCTTCTCTTAATGAGAAAGGGATCATTTACGGCGGAGAAGCCAACTTGAAAAAAGGACTGGATAATTTAATTAAATTGTATAACCCCGGGCTTATTGGGGTGCTTACCACCTGCCTGTCTGAAACCATTGGTGAAGATGTTGAAAGGGTTACTCTGGAATATCTGAATGAAAGAGGGCAGTTGGGGGACCTTGCGCTGGTTACAGTATCCACCCCCGGTTACGGAGGCACTCATACGGACGGTTACTCCCGGGCTGTGCAAAGGATAATTGCCAGGCTGGCGAAAAACACAAAAAAGCATTCCAGGATAAATGTTATTGTTCCCAACCTGAGTCCCGCTGATATTAGAGAGATCAAGAGAATTATGCACCTGTTTAAGATTGAATTTACACTTTGCCCTGATTTTTCTGACACACTGGACCGCCCTTTTGAGAGGCCATATAAAAAGATACCGGAGGGAGGAACAAGACTGACTGATATTGCAAAAATGTCCGGTGCGTCAGCCACCATCCAGATGGGGATAACGGTGGATGATAGTATTTCACCTGGCAGGTACCTGGCATCCGAATTCGGTGTTCCCTTATATAATCTTCCCGTCCCCATGGGTTTAGAGAATACTGATTTATTTATAAATGTTTTGAAGAAGCTTACAGGCGATACAGTGCCTGAAAGCCTGGAGCAGGAGAGGGGAAGGCTTCTTGACTGCATGATCGACTCCCATAAATATAATTTCCAGGGAAGAAGCGTTATTTTCGGTGAACCGGAGAATGTGTATGCAATTGTCAAAACCTGCCTGGAGAACGGAATATATCCGGTAGTTGTGGCTACGGGCAGCAAGTCCGGTAAAATGACTTCGCTGCTGAAAAATGAGTTAAATGATTACCGGGGAGAAATTCAATTTTTAGATGAAGCGGATTTTTCACAAATCAGGGAAGAAAGTATAAGAATGGATGCAAATATTGCTATCGGCCATTCCGACGGCAGGTTTCTTACTGAAAGAGAAGGCATACCCCTGGTTAGACATGGTTTTCCCATTCACGACCGGGTGGGGGGACAGAGGTTGTTGTCAGTAGGGTATGTCGGCACCACTATGTTTTTGGACCGGATCACCAATACGCTGCTGGAAAATAAATACAAGAGCTATCGAAAATCCATGTATCAGAAATTTTACAAGAGTGCGGAAAATAGCGGGTCTGTAGCCGCAGGGTTGAGGTGAAGAAGATGGATTGTACGCCGGATAAAAATGACAGGCATCCCTGCTTTTCTTTTAAGGCCAGCCAAAAGCATGCCAGGATGCATCTGCCGGTGGCGCCGAATTGCAATATAAGCTGCAATTACTGCAACAGAAAGTTTGACTGTTTACATGAAAGCAGGCCGGGTGTGACCAGTGAGATCCTGTCGCCCGAAGCTGCCCTGCAAAAGTACAAAAAAGTAAAGGATAAATTACAGAATATAAGCGTTATAGGAATAGCCGGACCTGGTGACGCGCTGGCCAATTGGGAGAAGACCAGGCGTACAGTTGCTTTAATAAAACAGTTCGATCCGGATGTCCTATCCTGTTTATCTACCAACGGGTTGATGCTGCCTGATTATAGACGGGAAATAGTTGACCTCGGTATCAGGCACGTAACTGTTACAGTAAATTGCCTTTGCCCTGAAATAGGGGAACAAATTTACAGGTTCATCAACTATAAAGGGAAAAAGTACAAGGGTGCCCGTGGAGTCAGGATTCTTATGGAAAATCAGCTGTCAGGAATAGAATACCTGGCTGCGGCTGGAGTCGTAGTCAAAGTAAATATGGTCATGATAAAAGGTATCAATGATAAGCATATACCGGATATTGTTAAAAAGGTAAAGGATCTGGGGGCGTTTATAACCAATATTATGCCGCTGATTCCGGCCCAGGGAAGCCCATTTGAGAAACTGCCACAGACCTGTATGAAGGAAATAAATAAAATGAGAAATATTTGTCAGGCTGACCTCCAGCAAATGTACCATTGCAAACAATGCAGAGCGGATGCTATAGGTTTGCTGGATACCGACATGTCTATGGAATTAAGGAGTGCTGTTATTTAAAGAAATTGCTTAATGTCGGGAGTGGGGAAAAGTGAATAAACCAAAATGTCATATTTTAGCCTGTACAAGTTCCAGGGTTAATGGTCAACAGAAAGGCTTTTGCCATACAAAAGCGTCAGTGGACATAATAAACAATTTTATAGAAGAGGTTGAAGACAGGGGGTTAGGCGGAGAGGTTATGGTGTCCAACACAGGATGTCTTGCCCTTTGCGCTCAAGGTCCGGTTGTGGTTATCTATCCCGACAACATCTGGTAAGGTGGGGTTACACCTGATGACGTTGAAGAGATCATGAATGAACATATTGAAGGCGGCAATATTTTGAAACGTTTGGAACTGTAGAAAATCCTGTGTTAATAAAGGGGAGAGAATTTATGCCTGCAAATATTGCGGTACATGTAAGTGAAAACGGTGAGACCGCGTCCCCGTACGATATAGGTAAAATTGTTGTTTACAGAAAGAAAAACAGTAGGTGGAATGTTTTAAAAGAAAAGGATTTCATTCTGGATAAAAGCCTGGGCATTAAAGAGTTGCGTGAAAAGATGGTGGAAGCCCTCGAATTTTTAAATAGTTGCAGGATATTTGTGGGACTTTCTGTAGCCGGTTTACCTTACTATGAGTTGGAAAAGGCTGGTTTTAGCGTTTGGGAATTTGAAGGAAAGCCATTGGAATTCCTTGATTACGTCCTGGCGGAAGAGAAAGAAAAGTACAAACAAGTTAAAAGCAGGAAAAAAAACTATGTAATGTTGACTCCTGATGAACTCTCCTATGGATACTACCGGATTTCTATAAAAGAGATCCAGGAAAACGATACTGGGATCACATCCAAACAGGTGCTTCTTCCATTTTTGCGTAAAGGTAGATTTGACTCTCTGGAGATTATTTGCAATCATGTGCCTCCGTGGCTGCAGGCGGAATTGATGGGTGGTGGGTATTCAGGAGATATTGAAAAAGGC
This sequence comes from Pelotomaculum sp. UBA4789, assembly GCA_002402945.1. Classification (GTDB taxonomy): domain Bacteria; phylum Bacillota; class Desulfotomaculia; order Desulfotomaculales; family Pelotomaculaceae; genus Syntrophopropionicum. The sequence goes on along the minus strand of DHGV01000056.1, from coordinate 1,167 downwards.
GCTCACAAAGAAGTAAAGATTATCTTATCCAGAAGTTGTCGCCAACCATGTGGCAAATAGTTCTTAGCCGCGCCCGGGCCGGATGGGGCGGGAGTTACCTCCCAAGTCATATGGCGCCCGGTCCGGGGTCACGGCTATTTTAATTATATATACAGCACAGGTTTAAGGACGCAACTTCCCGTGAAGTATTTTAGTTTTTACGTCTTTAATTTTACTGGGATTTAAAAAGATCAAAGGGGTACCGGTACTGATATGAGACACGTATATTTTGTGGATACGACTCTCAGGGATGGCGAGCAGGCGCCAGGAGTAGCTTTTACTGTTAGAGAAAAGGTTAGGATGGCCAAAATGCTGGATGCTCTGGGAGTAGATCAGGTAGAAGTGGGCACTCCGGTTATGGGTCCGCCTGAAGACGAGGCTGTAAAAGGAATTGTCCGGCTTGGGCTAAAGACTGTTGTATCCACCTGGAACCGGGTGAACATTGCGGATATTAATGCATCCCTAAACTGCGGTGTTAAAAATGTCCATGTATCAGCGCCTGTTTCTGATATTCATATAAAATCCAAGCTGGGTAAAAACAGGAGATGGATTATTGAAAGTATGAAAAGAGCAGTCTGCTACGCCATTGAGCATGGCTGCATGGTTACAGTTGGTGCGGAAGACGCGTCAAGAGCTGATCTTGGGTTTTTAATAAGTTATGCCATACACGCCCGTAAGGAGGGAGCGGAGCGCCTGCGTTTTGCTGATACTGTAGGCGTGCTCGAACCTTTTAAAACAAAAAAAATAATTGAAGCCATGGTGGATGATACGGGAATCGACATAGAATTTCATGGCCACAATGATTTCGGTATGGCCACCGCTAATACTTACGCTGCTTTTAAAGCGGGCGCCCGTTTTCTCAATACAACGATAGGCGGGCTTGGTGAGAGAGCGGGTAACTGTTCCTTTGAAGAAATTGTCGAGGTATTGAAACAGCATGAGGATGTAGATCTAAATATAAATTATGAACTGCATCCTTGTATTTTAAGGTATTTAAATGCGGCGGCCGGCCGGTTTACTCCCCTACCTCATTTAAATTGCAGCAGCCGGTGAGGATAAATTGCATAATGCCGGAGATATGATTATGATGAAGCCGGAGGCCACGGACATGATCGGGAATTTGCTAGA
>DHGV01000104.1 GCA_002402945.1 Pelotomaculum sp. UBA4789 | reverse complement strand
GGAATTTACTCTTGCAAAAAGTCAGCAAAATCCCACCCTTTGCTCACTATACCCAAAAAGGGGACGAATATTTGCCTCCGTCAATTTTATTGTACCACTTCGAGAACAAAAATCACCTAATAAACTATCAGAAAAGCCCGTTGTTTCAATGATATTTCAGATTATAAATTCAGTGGAAGTCAGTTTTGCAAAGTGGATTTTAACTTTTCAATTAACCGCTTATTTTTTTGCTGCAGAGGCGCCGGTGGCGCTGGGCATTATTTTATATCTTAATTCAATTAAAAGCCGGTAGATAGCTGTCGGCAGCAAAATTAATAAGATAAAAGCCAATACCGGCATGGCTATCGCCAGGACAGGCAGGAACACCGAGATCACTGATTCCACCGCTGATATGACAGGGGTCGTAATGCCGCCGCTGACGACTGTTGAGGCATGGTGGGCGCCGTTGCTGAGCAAGCTGGTAGCCGAAGCAGCGCCGCCGCCGGCGATGATGATGGCCAGAGTCCATTGCAGAAATGGGCTGATGTCGGCAATCACAGCCGCACTGACTATTACCCCCGCCAGGATGCTGAAAGGGGTGCTGATGGTATTTAACAGATTATCAATATAAGGGAAGAAATAAGCGACGACTTCAAATACAGTTGCAATGCCAAAAACGATCATGGCCGGATAGCTGGCAATCCATTCAAAACCCGTGCTCAAGTTGAGATAGCCGCTGACACCGGCAATTCCCATGATTAAAAGCGGCACGAAGATACGAAAGCCGCAGGTTGCAGCCAGGCCGATCCCCAGCAGAACATTCAATATCGTCTCCAATGCCAGCCGTCCCCCCTTGCTTTGATACCATCTAAATTTTACCATAAAGAGCAGGACTTTTCTTAAATATTTCTGCTTGCTCTTGATTGTCCGTCATCTTCCAACCACCCTCGTTGTGTCTGCTCACACAAGAGGGTATAATTTATTGTAATGGCTGTCAGCTATTGGTGAGCAGCAAACCCTTGACGTGTGCCTCCGATAAAATGAGACAGAGGAGCAAATCAGATGCAGAAAACAGGTAAATTGAAGAATTGGCTTATGGTTATATGGATTGTAATTCTCTTTGTAGTTTTAGCAGGATGCCAGTCAATCGCAATCAAAGATCCCGTCCAGGCGCCAGGCCAGGGCACAACCACCGGTAAAGCCGAAACTCCTGCCGGCCAAACACAGGTAAGCCAGCCAGCAAATGAAACCGGCGACGATAAAGTCCAAGTTGCAAAGGGACAAGCTTATTCAACGATGGACGAAGTGGCCGCATACATTCACGAGTTCCGGTTACTGCCCCCGAACTTTATTACAAAGGCTGAAGCGCAAAAGCTGGGGTGGGATAATGCAAAGGGAAACCTTTGGGAAGTGACGGACCACAAGTCCATTGGCGGTGATCGTTTTGGCAACCGCGAAGGGCTCTTGCCGAATGCGGCAGGACGCCAGTATTATGAATGCGACATCAACTATTACGGGGGATACCGCGGTGCACAGCGCATCGTCTATTCCAGCGACGGGCTTGTTTTTTACTCGGCTGACCACTACGCAACTTTTAAGAAGCTGTACTAGGAGGCATGCAGATGAAAGAAATTAGATTAAACGGAGCTGTAATGGTGAATAAAGCCGCCGTGCATGCCTATTTGAAAAGAAAATTGGCACTGCCCAGACACTACGGCAATAATTTAGACGCTTTGTGGGACTGTCTCTCGACAGATTTTTCTCCGAAAGTAGTCACCATTCGTCACCCGGAAGCGATAATAAAAAACCTCGGTTCATATGGCGAAGCCCTCATCCAGCTTTTCCAGGAAGCTGCGGCAGTGAATGAAAATATCCGGGTAGATATTGAAAACGAAAACGCTGGTGAGACTAGTAGAGAGTGATTATGTCGTATTGTTTTTAAAGGAATATTCCGGTTTGCTGGGGAAAACAGATGTTAAGTTTGTTGTGATTACTTTGAAATTGTGGTAATTTTATATTACTGATCTGGCAGTGATGTCATCATCCGGGTCAGGCCCTTTAGGAGGGGACATTAGGATGTCGAAGGTCACAGGAGTTATCCTGGCTGGCGGTAAGAGCAGGCGGATGGGCACTGACAAGGCCTTGCTGAGTGTTGGCCGGGACGCTATGATCGAGCGTGCAGTCGCGGAGCTGAGTAAAGTATGTGCAGGGGTCTTGATCAGCGGGTGCGGCGAAGAAACAGGGAGGCGCCTGGGTTTAAAGGTGGTGCCGGACCTGATCGAAGGGATGGGCCCGCTCAGCGGTATCCACGCCGCGCTGCTTGCGGCGCAGAGTGATAAGTGCCTGGTAGTGCCCTGCGACATGCCCTTTCTGAGCGCCGAACTGGCTACAGTGATGATCCGGCAGTCAGAAGGTTATGATGTAGCTGTCCCGCAGCACGGGGATTACCTGCAGCCCCTGTTTGCGGTTTATGATCATAGCTGCATCCAGGCCATTGAAGAAGCGCTGCGCAACAACAGGCATAAGGTCGTTGATTTTTACCCCCGCATGCGGGTTAATTATGTCAGTGAGACAATACTGCAGGCTGCTGCGGATATTGACACCGTTTTCTTTAATGTCAATACGCCGCTGGAACTGGAAAAGGCAAGAATGATGGAAAAAAGAATGAACAAAAGAATCAGGAGATCCAATTGCTGAAAATTTTTTATCCCAAGTTATATGTTCCGACGATATCTGAAATTAAGCCTGGCCTGTTGCAGGACCTGGGGCTCAAAGGCGTCATTTTTGACCTGGACAATACCATCATCCGGCGGGACTCGATAAACGCGCTCCCGGAAGTAATGGAGCTGATCCTGGAACTGCGCGGTGAGGGCTTGCGGATGGGCATTGTATCCAATAATTCCCGCCGCAGGGTGGGCGCTATAGCCGCGGAAATGGAGATGCCGTTTGTACACCGGGCGGTTAAGCCGTTCCCCGGGCCTTTTAAGCGCGCCCTGGAGCTGATGGGCACAAGTCCGCAGGAAACAGCCCTGGTGGGCGACCAGATCTTCACTGATATTTTCGGCGGCAATTTGGCCGGCTTGTTTACCATTCTGGTTGTGCCGATGGAAGGAAAAGAGTTCTGGGGAACCAGGCTGATCAGCCGTCACCTGGAGAAGATAGTGCTGGACCGTATAAAAAAGGATCCGGGGGTTTTACATGGCAAGTGGGATTAGCGGCCGGACAAAGATATGCGGTATTTTTGGCTGTCCGGTGGAGCACACCTTTTCACCGGCTATACACAATGCGGCCTTTACTGCCGCGGGGCTTGATTATGCCTATGTGCCTTTCAGGGTCGAGCCGCTCAGCCTGGCCGCAGCGGTAGAAGCGCTGCGGGCTCTGGGCATGGTTGGCGTGAATGTTACGATCCCCCACAAGGAAACAGTGCTGCCCCTGCTGGACGAGCTCTCTGACGAAGCGAAACTGACCGGTGCGGTTAATACCATCGTTAATCGCTCGGGAAAACTATATGGCGACAATACCGACGGCAAAGGATATTTACACGCCCTGAGAGAAGCCGGGTTTAATCCCGCCGGTAAAACGGTCTTGTTCCTGGGAGCAGGCGGCGCTGCACGCGCGGTGGCGATGCAGCTGGCGCTGGCCGGGGTGAAGAAAATAAATTTTGCCAACCGCACCGGCAGGAGAGCTAGTGAACTGGCCCACTCTGTGGCCGAAGCAACCGGTATCCGGGTAGAAACGATACCCTGGCCTGACCAAGCGGGGGGCATACTGCCGGCCCGGATCCTGGCAGAATCAGACCTGGTGGTGCAGGCGACTCCCCTGGGGATGAGCCCGAATATTAACGAGGTTGTCCCGCTGCCTTTTAAAGTATTCAGGCCGGGGCAGGTAGCTTCTGACCTGATATATAATCCGGTGGAGACCTTGTTTTTAAAGAAAGCCGGTCAAGCCGGGGCTGACACTGTCAATGGCATGGGCATGCTGCTGCGCCAGGGCACCCTGGCTTTCGAATTGTGGACCGGCGCTGCCGCCCCATTGGAAGTGATGCGGGCGGCTCTGAAAAAAGAATTATTGAGAAGAAATAAACAATAAAACAGCGTGTCATTATGAACGCAGTGAAGAATCTTGTTTTCTTGAACCCGGACCTGCTTTTGTCTGAACGCTGAAACAACAGAGCATTTTGATGCGATCGGAGGTAATAATGCTTAGATATCTTACTGCGGGAGAATCACACGGGCCTGCGCTCGTGGCCATTATTGAGGGGATGCCGGCCGGACTGCCCCTTACCGCCGAATATATTAACAAACAGCTGGTCCGCCGCCAGGGCGGTTACGGCCGCGGGGCCAGGATGAAAATAGAGGCCGACACGGTGCGTTTTTTATCCGGTGTGCGGCATGGGGTTACCTTGGGCAGCCCGCTGACGTTATATATTGAAAATAAGGATTGGGCCAACTGGTCCGAAATCATGTCGCCAGAACCGGGCGCACCTGAAAACAACCGGTTAGTAACCAGGCCCCGCCCAGGCCACGCTGACCTGACGGGGGCCTTAAAATACCGACACAGTGATATGCGCAATGTCCTGGAGCGTTCCAGCGCCCGCGAGACCGCAGCCAGGGTGGCGGCCGGCAGCGTGGCCAGGGCACTGCTGGACGAGCTGGGTGTGGAAATAACCGGGCATGTGGTGCAGATCGGGGGCATTGCCGCCTGCGGCGGCAAACTGAACCAGGAAAAGCTGAAAGAACGGACTGCCTCTTCCCGGATCCTGTGTGCCGATCAGAGCGCGGAAAAGCAAATGATCGCGGCCATCGATCAGGCTAAACAGAAGGGCGATTCGCTCGGCGGGGTCTTTGAAATCAGGGTGTGCGGCGCTCCCGCGGGCCTGGGCAGCCATGTGCAGTGGGACCGGAAACTTGACGGCCGCCTGGCGGCGGCGCTGATGAGCATCCAGGCGGTGAAGGGCGTGGAGATCGGGCTTGGTTTTGAAGCTGCGGCCAAGAAAGGCTCGCAGGTCCAGGACGAGATATTTTATAAAAAAGACAGGGGTTTTTACAGGAGAACCAACAGGGCCGGCGGGATCGAAGGCGGCATGAGCAACGGAGAGGAAATCGTGCTGCGGGCGGCGATGAAGCCCATCCCGACACTATACCACCCGCTGCAGAGCGTTGACCTGATTACCAAAGAGCCATTTGAAGCTTCAGTGGAACGCTCGGATGTGTGTGCCGTGCCTGCCGCCTGTGTCATCGGAGAAGCCGTGGCAGCCTGGGAGCTGGCCTGCGCCTTTACTGAAAAATTCGGCGGTGACAGCCTGGATGAATTGAAGCGGAACAGGGATAGTTACCTGGCCTATTTAAGGCAGGTGTGAACTCCTATGAAAAATATAGTTCTTATCGGTTTCATGGCAACCGGCAAAAGTACCATCGGGCGCCGGCTGGCTCTGCGTTTAAACCGTGATTTTGTTGATACAGACAAGGAAATCGAGGCAGTTACCGGCATGACAGTGGCGCAGATATTTGCCAGGGACGGGATCAGGCGCTTCCGTTCCGAAGAAAATCTACTCGTCAAAAGGCTTGCCCCTAAAGAAGACCTGGTTATTGCCACCGGCGGCGGCATGGTCCTGAACCCTGAAAACAGGCGGCTGCTGCAAGAGAAAGGCGTATTGATCGCGCTTACTGCGGCGCCTGACATTATTATCGCCAGGGTGAAGGGCAAAAAAACACGCCCCCTGCTGCAGGGTGGGGCCCTCGATGATCGGATAAACAGGCTGTTAAAAGAACGCGAGTTTCTATATGATGAGGCGGACCTGGTAGTAGACACCGGGAACTGCAGCGTTGGTGAAACAGTGGAGAAGATTATCTCTTACCTTTCAGAAAGGAAAGACATTTGATGAATACAGTCAGGGTCAACCTGGGCAGCCGCAGTTATGATATTTACATAGGAAGCGGGATATTAAGCAGGCTGGGGAGCTGGGTGAGAGAGGTCTCTTCAGGCGATAAAGCGCTGGTGATTTCCAACAGCACGGTTTTTGCCCTATACGGCGAAACCGTCAGCAGGAGCCTTGCGGCAGCTGGTTTTGAAGTTGTTGACGGCGAAATGGGAGACGGTGAGGAGTACAAGAGCCTGGCTACCCTGGAAATGCTGTACAACCTGGCCTTTAAACATAAAATAGACCGGCAGTGCCCGGTGATCGCGCTCGGCGGCGGGGTGGTGGGTGATACTGCCGGGTTGGTCGCGGCAACCTACCTGAGAGGGGTGCCTTTTGTCCAGGCACCGACTACCGTGATGGCCCAGGTGGACAGCAGTGTCGGGGGCAAGGTGGCCGTAAACCACCCCGGCGGTAAAAACATCATCGGCGCTTTTTACCAGCCCAGGCTGGTAGTCGCGGACATGACTACTTTAAAAACACTGCCCTTGAGGGAAATCAAGGCCGGGCTGGCCGAATTAATCAAATACGGGGTCATCTCAGACGCCGGGTTTTTTAAATGGCTGGAAGAGAATGCAGGCAAGCTGCTGTCCCTGGATGGGACAGCCCTGGCCCATGCTGTTGCGGTTTCCTGCCGGATCAAGGCGCGGATCGTGGAAGCAGATGAAACTGAACAGGGATTGCGCGCTATCCTCAACTTCGGGCATACCGTTGGGCACGCGGTGGAATCCTTAAGCGGCTACAAGGTTTTTTTACACGGTGAAGCAGTGGCTGTCGGCATGGCAGCGGCGGCGAGGCTGGCGGAGGCGATGGGTTTGATTCCGTCAGAGCAGCGCAGGCGGATTGTATCTCTGCTCTCACAGGCCGGCCTCCCGGTGAAAATGCCGTCATCGATAGACCTGGCTGATGTTATTGCTGCCATGCGCCAGGATAAAAAAGCGCTGGCCGGCAGGCTCACCTTTGTCCTGCCTGTTGAAATCGGCGCGGTTAAGATATTCAATGACATCTCAGAAAACATGGTCAGGGACGCCCTTTTCAGCCAAAAATACTAGGGCAGTTTGGCTGAAACTGTTCTTGACATAAGAGTTTTACCCTGATAAAATTTATTTTAATATTTTAAAGTGACGATGAGAGGGAACACTACGCGTTAACCTGCTGGCCCCAGAGAACCGCCGCTTGGTGCGAGGCGGTCGAAGTGGGACGCGGAACTCTCCCTGGAGTAGCCGACCGAAATCATGACTGAAAGTAGGCTCGGACGGATCTTCCGCCGTTAAAAGGAAGGGATATCGGAACAGAAATATTTGTCCCCGTATCTTTAAAGCGAACAGCTTTATGCTGTTAATTTGAGTGGTACCGCGGAGATACCCTTCGTCTCAAGTAATTGACGAAGGGTTTTTATATTTTTTAAAGGTGGTGGTGGTTATGGACCCGGACCTTAGTGGCCTTAATCTTAAAGGAATGAATACTCGTATCGGATTAAAGAAAGGGGATCACAATTTTGCGCAGGTTAAAAATATTCGACACCACCTTGAGGGACGGGGCCAAGTCGTTGGGGTTGAATCTTAATATTAATGAAAAGCTGGAGATAAGCAGGCAGCTGGTCAGGCTGGGTGTAGATGTAATTGAAGCCGGGTACCCCGCCAGTTCGGCAGCAGATCAGGAGGCCGTGCGGACCATTGCCGGGGATGCCAAAGGGGCTGTTGTCTGCGGCTTTTCCGGGGCGGAGAAGCAGGAGATAGACTGCTGCGCTGCAGCCCTGCGCGGCGCCGGGCAGCCGCGGATCCATACCGGGCTGGCTGTGTCTCCGTTATATATGAAAAGAAAACTGCGGCTGACGCCGGAGCAGGTGATCGAGAAAGCGGTTTTCGCTGTAAAATGCGCTAAAAAGCACGTCAGGGATGTACAGTTCTATTTGGAGGATGCCTTCTGCGGCCAGCATTCATTTATTGCGGAAATCATTGCAAGTGTAATTGAAGCCGGGGCTACTGTAATCAATATCCCGGACACCTTTGGCTACGCCACACCGTGGGAATACAGCGAGCTGATCTCTTACGTGTTCGATAATGTTAAAAATATTGACCGGGCTGTTGTCAGCACGCACTGCCATAATGACCTGGGCATGGCTACCGCCAATACCCTGGCCGGGATCAAAGCCGGGGCGGGACAGATAGAAGGGACGATCAACGGTATCGGTGAACGGGCCGGCAACACTTCACTGGAAGAGGCGATCATGGCGATTTACACCAGGCAGGCTGCATACGGCGTCGAGCTGGGGGTGAGGTCCGGGGAGATTGCCGCCACGTGCCGGCTGGCTTCAAGGATAACCGGTGTGCCGGTCCCGGCGCACAAGGCTATTGTCGGCGCCAACGCCTTCACAGGCACCCGGGATATTTACCGGGATGACATGGAGTACGTGAAACCTCCTTATGAAGTAATTGATCCGGACGCTGTCGGCGCTTCGCCAGGCCAGGATATGCAGGCCCTGAGGGAGGAGATGGCCGATGACAGCAGCGAGATCAGGGTGAAGAACATCTCGATCACGACGACCGGTGTTTCCAGGGCTACAGCCACAGTGACGCTGGATGTCGAGGGAGATACGCTCACCGAAGCGGCCTGCGGCAGCGGACCGGTGGACGCAGTTTTCAGGGCGGTAGACCGCATGGTGGGAGAGCAGGTCTTTATGGAGGACTATGCCCTTAAGTCTATCGGACATAACGGGTCAGCCCTGGGCGACGCTACGGTTAAGGTCCGTTACGGTGACAGCGGGCTGGTGGTGGGCAGGGGTGTCAGCCCTGATATCATCGAGGCCAGCGCCAGGGCATATGTCAACGCCCTGGCAAAAATAAAGATTTTAAACGGAAAAGCGCAGGGACCTGCCAGTCAGCCGGCGAATATAATATAATTAAGAAAATCACCGGGGGTGACAGGAGATGGCTGTTGTTGATGTAACCATAGTACCGGTTGGGACAGCATCACCCAGCCTGAGCGAGTACGTCGCCGGGTGTCTGGAGGTACTGCAGGGAGCGGCAGGGATCACTTACCAGCTGACTCCCATGTCCACGGTCATCGAGGGCGAGCTGGGCCGGGTGCTCGAAGTGATCGCCCTGATGCACGAGCAGCCTTTTAGCAGGGGCGCCGGCAGGGTGGTTACCACGATCCGGATCGATGACCGCAGGGATAAGAAGCTGACTGCCGCCGGCAAGGTGGCAGCGGTCCAGGCGCGGCTTGGCAAAAAATAAGGCAGGGTACTTGCAGTGGATTACTACAAGGAATTTATAAACAGCCTGAAGCGTGGGGTCGTCTGCCCGGTCTACCTTTTTTACGGTGAAGAGGGCTATCTGCGGGAACAGGCTGTCAGCCGTTTAAAAGAATTCTGTATGCAGGACGGCGGCACTGATTTTAATATTGACCTGATCGATGGTGATACGGCAAACCCCGGAGAGATAGCCGCCAGCGCGGAAACTTTCCCTCTTTTCGCTGAGAGGCGCCTGGTCGTGGTCAAGGATCCGCCTTTTTTTAAGACAGCCAAGCGGTCCGGCAGGGCATCAGTGGGGGAAAAGGAAGAACTCCCTGCAGCCGGCAGGGAAGCCAGTCTGCTGGCATATTTAAAGGATCCGCTGAGCTCGACTATCCTGGTTTTCACCACCGGGGAGCCGGTGGACAAGAGAAAACGGATTTTCAAGGCAGTCAAGGAAACCGGCAAAGCGATCGATTTTGCTTATCTCAGCCGGGCCGACCTGGCCCGCTGGCTGACGCAGAAGGCGGCAAAAGCCGGCAGGCAGTTTACGGGACGGGCGCTGGATGATCTGCTGAATGCGGTTGGACCGTCACTGCAAAAACTGACGGTGGAATTCGAAAAGCTGGTCAATTATACGGCGCAAAGCGGAGTAATCACCACTGGTGACGTGCGCCAGTTGTGCCCGCCCACCCTGGAGGAAAACATTTTTTCCATTGTCGACGCGGTGGGCAGCCGGCGCTGCGGTGAGGCCCTGAGCGGGATTAAAGATATGCTGGCGGCGAAAGAGCCCCCATTTAAGATCCTGGCCATGATTTCCAGGCAGTTTCGTCTGCTGTTGCAGGTCCATGACCTGGCAGAGCGGGGTTGCCCGGCCGGTGAGATCGCCTCGCGGCTTAAAATACACCCTTATGTGTCACAAAAAATTGCCGCGCAGTGCAGGAACTTCAGCCGGGAAAGCCTGGTCCGCGCCTTTCAGGCACTGCTGGATGTCGACGTGGCGGTAAAAACAGGCGCGCAGGAATTTTATCCCGCCGTGGAGACTTTCCTCCTGAAGCTGTGCGCGAGCCGCTGAAAACATTATTTACCTTAATTGGGCAGCAAATGAACAACAAAAAAAGCCACAGCACAATTCAACCGCTGCGGCTTTGTTTTTTCATTAATATACTATACTGTCAATTTGTTAAGCCTCTTGGTCAGGCGGGATTTTTTACGGGACGCGGTATTTTTGTGTAAAACACCTTTCGTAACAGCCTTGTCAATAGCCACCACAGCCTTGCGAAGCTTTAAACCGGCCTGTTCCTGGTCGGATGCCTTCATAGACTCTTCGAACCTTTTTATGGTAGTCCGCAGGGCAGACTTAATCCTGGCGTTACGTATCGTCCGCTTCTGGGTAACGTCAACTCGCTTGACCGCGGATTTGATGTTTGGCATGTTATTCTCACCTCCCAACGGCAATTATTCTACCATGTGCAGAAATAAAATGCAAGGGTCAACAATAAGAAGCCTGATCGATTGATACCTGTTTGAGTCAATGATATAATAATAAGGTTGTCTTACATGTATCGGAGGATCATAAATGGACTGGGGAAAAGATAGAATTCGCAATTTCTGCATTATCGCCCATATTGACCACGGCAAGTCGACCCTGGCTGACAGACTCCTGGAGTTCACGGGCGCGATGAGCGGCCGGGGCATGACCGAGCAGGTGCTTGACCAGATGGACCTGGAGCGGGAGCGGGGCATAACCATTAAAATGCAGGCCGTGCGCCTGCATTACAAGGCTAAGGACGGCCTGGAATACCAGCTGAACCTGATCGACACGCCGGGGCATGTCGACTTTTCCTATGAGGTATCGCGCAGCCTGGCCGCCTGCGAGGGGGCGCTGCTGGTGGTGGACGCGGTGCAGGGGATCGAAGCCCAGACACTGGCCAACGTCTACCTGGCCCTGGAGCATAACCTGGAGATCATCCCGGTGATCAATAAGATCGACCTGCCAAGTGCGGCGCCGGATGAGGTCAAAAAAGAGATCGAGGATGTGATCGGGCTGGACACCGCGGAGGCGGTGCTGGCCTCCGCCAAGTGCGGCATCGGGATCGAAGAGATTTTAGAAAAAATAGTAAAAAATATACCGCCGCCCGGCGGACAGGATAGTTCACCGCTGCGGGCGCTGATTTTTGATTCGCACTATGATTCCTATAAAGGCGTCATCGCCTATATCCGTGTCATGGAAGGCTCGGTGAAGTCCGGCGCGCGGGTCAGGCTGATGGCCACCGGCAAGGAATTCGAAGTCAACGAGGTGGGCATCTTCAAGCCTGCCCTGACTACAATCGGCGCTCTGCATACAGGCGAGGTGGGCTTTATCGCGGCCAGCATTAAAAACGTTAAAGACTGCCGGGTAGGAGACACAGTCACGGACGCGGCCAATCCGGCCGCTGAGCCCCTGCCGGGTTACCGCCGGGCCACCCCGATGGTCTATTGCGGCCTGTACACAACTGACACTGTTGATTACGTCGATTTGAGGGACGCGATGGAAAAGCTCAGCCTCAATGACGCCTCGCTGATCTATGANNTTCCGCTGCGGCTTCCTGGGGCTTCTGCATATGGAAATCGTCCAGGAGCGGCTGGAACGTGAATACAACCTGAACCTGATCACTACCGCGCCTAACGTCATCTACCGGGTTACGACCACCGCCGGCGAAACGATAGAGATCGAGAATCCCAGTAAAATGCCGCCGGCTGAAAAGACGGCTTTCATCGAAGAACCGTATGTCAAAGCCACCATCATGGCTCCCAAAGACTATGTCGGCGCAGTGATGGAATTATGCCAGGAGCGCCGCAGCCTGTTTATAAACATGGAGTACCTGGGCCTCAACAGGGTGATGCTGAGCTATGAGATGCCCCTTAGTGAAATTATTTATGACTTTTTTGACCAGCTGAAGTCGCGCACCAAAGGCTATGCCTCGTTGGATTATGAACTGGCCGGTTTCCGGCAGTCCGACCTGGTCAAGCTTGACGTGGTGATCGCCGGTGAAGTGCTGGACGCGCTGTCCATTATTGTGCATAAAGACAAGGCCTACTACAGGGGGCGTCAGCTGGTGGAAAGGCTGCGCGGCTTGATCCCCCGCCACCTGTTTGAAGTGCCGATCCAGGCCTCAATTGGTAACAAGGTTATAGCCAGGGAAACGGTAAAGGCGATGCGCAAGGACGTCCTGGCCAAATGTTACGGCGGCGACATCAGCCGCAAGCGCAAGCTGCTGGAAAAACAAAAAGAAGGCAAGAAAAGGATGAAGCAGGTCGGCAACGTGGAAATACCGCAGGAGGCCTTTATGGCCGTATTGGGTTTGGGTGAAAAATAAAGAGTTTAATAAAAACATTGAAGATGGGGAGGACAGACATGTCCATTGGACTATATATCCATGTCCCTTTTTGTATCAGGAAATGCCTATACTGCGATTTCACCTCGTATCCGGTGAGCGGGCCGGCAATGGCAGACTACCTGGGATCACTGGTCAAAGAAATAAACCTTTACGGAGCAGCACTGGGTGATGAGGAAAAAAGTATCTCCAGCCTTTTTTTTGGCGGCGGTACGCCGACCTGTCTTCCCGCAGGCGCGCTCAAAATGATCCTGGATGAATTGCGGTATTCATTTTCCCTGATGGAAGGTTGCGAAATCACTGTGGAAGCAAATCCCGGCACTGTTGACGCTGCAGGGCTGGAAACACTGCTTAAGGCGGGGGTAAACAGGCTCAGCCTCGGTGTCCAGTCTTTTAATGACGGCCTGCTTGGTGTACTGGGTCGTATCCACAGCACGGCGCAGGCGCTGGAAGCGGTGCGCCTGGCAAGGGCATCGGGCTTTGCCAACCTCAACCTTGATTTTATTTTCGGCATCCCGGGGCAGACCCTCAGCGACTGGCAGGAAACCCTGGCACAAGCAGCAGCGCTGTACCCGGAGCATATTGCGGCCTACGGGCTCCAGCTGGAGGAAGGGACTACTCTGGCGCAGGGTGTCGGCCGCGGTGAAATCTGCGCCTGTCCCGAGGACCTGGAATTAATGATGTACCGGCATGCTGTAGAATATTTAGATAACTGCGGTTACAAGCATTACGAAATATCAAATTTTGCCAGGCCGGGCAGGGAGTGCGCCCATAATCTGGTTTACTGGTTAAACAACCTGTACCTTGGGCTTGGACCGGCGGCGCACTCATTTATCGGCGGGGAGAGGTTCTCCAATGTGCCGGCGCTGGACAGGTATTCAGAACAACTCTCCGGGGGGGAATATCCCGTCGAAGCCAGGGAAAGGCTGACGGTTGAAGACGAGATGGCGGAAACAATGTTTCTTGGCCTGCGGCTGACCGCCGGCGTTGACCTGAATTTATTTCACAGGCGCTTCGGCCGGCGGGCGGAAGATGTTTACAGGCGGGAAATCGAGGGAATTTTGAAAAATGGTTTAGTAGAAATAAATGGCGGTTTCCTGCGCCTCAGCAGCAAAGGACTGCCGCTGGCCAATGTTGTTTTCAGGGAATTTGTGTGAATCCTTACTTCTATTCCCTTGACAAATAAATAGAGGTTTGTTATTTTTTATTAAAGTGCTTTAGCACTCGATAAGATAGAGTGCTAACAATGAAGGGGGGGTTTGCGGTAAATGGACGAACGCAAGCAGAAAGTGCTCCTCGCCATCGTGCAAGACTATATTGCTACCGCTGAACCCGTGGGCTCCAGGACAATTGCCAAGAAATATGGCCTCGGCGTGAGCCCGGCCACCATCCGCAACGAGATGGCTGACCTTGAAGAAATGGGTTACATTGAACAGCCGCACACCTCATCCGGACGGGTTCCTTCTGTGCGCGGCTATCGTTATTATGTGGATTATTTAATGAAAAAACAGGATCTGACTAGGGAAGAGGAAGATCTGATCCGCAGTGAATTGGAAACAAAGGCCAGGGACGTGGGCAAGGTAATCCAGAGGACAGGCCAGCTGCTGTCACAGATGACCAGTTATACAGCAATGGTGCTGACACAGCAGCTGGGTCCGGGCACCTTCAAACACGTCCAGCTTGTGCCGATGCGCCTGTCTCAGACGATGGTAATCGTGGTGATGGATAACGGGGCGGTGTACCACAGGATGATCGAAACCCCTGACAGTATCCTGGCCAGCGATCTGGATACCCTGTCAAAGGTCTTAAACGCGAAGCTCCAGGGCTTGACTATGGAAAGCATAAAACTCACCCTGCTCAAAGAATTGTATTTCGAAATGGGCAAACATAAGCATATTTTAGATCTGGCCCTGGAATTGATCCAGGACAGCCTGGCTTTAAAGAAAGAGGATAAGATATATCTGGGCGGCGTTTTTAATATGCTTACCCAGCCGGAGTTCCACAACGTGGAAAAAGTAAAGACCATGCTGAGCATCTTAGACCAGGAAAAACTGCTCTGCGAGCTGCTGTCAGGTGAAAGCCGTGATGAAGGCGTGACGATCAGAATTGGCGGGGAAATTAAAGACTACGATATCAAAGATTACAGCGTAGTTGCAGCGCCCTACATGCTGAGCGGACGTAAAGTCGGCGCCGTCGGCGTGCTTGGACCGACCAGGATGGATTATGCCAAAGTGATCAGTGTGATGGATTATTTAACGAAAAATCTTTCCAGGGCACTGGAAAGGGTAATTTTGGGCAGATGAAGATAGGAGGTTGCCGCCATTGAGTTTAATAAGGGAAGCGGCTGCCGGGTCTGACGTTGATGAAAAGATGGCTGCTTTGATCACCAACTCTAATGCTATCCGGGCCATTGCCAGCGCGGTGGAGGGGACACTTGGGCCAAAGGGGCTGGACACCATGCTGGTTGATAAATTTGGCGAGGTGGTGATCACCAATGATGGTGTCACCATACTGACCATGATGGAGGCGAACCACCCCGCAGCCAGGATGCTGATCAATATCGCCAGGGCACAGCAGGAAGAGGTTGGCGACGGCACGACCACGGCCACAGTAATGGCAGGCGCACTGGTCAGTGCCGGAGTGGAACAGGTAGCGCGGGGAGTGCCGGTGGCCCGGGTAATCGAGGGGCTGCGGGCGGGCCTGAAAAGTGCCCTGGACTCCATGCGCAGCCAGGCGCGGCCTGTATCCGGCCTGGGTGACCGGGTAGTCCGCCAGGTGGCGCTGATCGCCGGGCGAAGCCACGAGGATATAGCCGACCTGGTGGTGCAGGCGGCGGTGCTGATTGGCGAAGAGAAGCTGAAGGACAAGACTTTTAAGTTTTCAGATACAATTCTCGCGGAGGAGGGAGCTGAGAACGAGGTTTTTATGGGCGTCATTATCAAGAAGGAGCGGATGAGCCGCCAGATGCCCAGAGAATTGAAAGACGTCAGCGTTTTAATTATTGACGATGCCCTGGAGCCGGAGGAGATCGACGACGAAGCTCTCGGCACGGAAGCAGGCTTTGCCCGCTACCTGCAGCTGCAGGAGGAATTCAGCAGCAACCTGAAAAAAGCCGCAGGGCTTGGCATCGGCTTGGTTCTCGCGGACCGCGGGGTCTGTGACGCGGCCGAGGAAATCCTGGCTGACGCGGGTGTAATGGTGGTGCAAAGGGTGGCCGGCAAGGAGCTGCGCCGGGCGGCGGAGCACACGGGCGCCAGGATGATCAAACGAACCGGCCTGAAAAAGACGATAGATGAACTGGAAAAATGCCTGGGCCGGGCCGGCAGGGCATATAACGACGAAAAGCTCGAGCAGGTCTGGATCCTCGGCGGTGCGGGAAAGCCAATGGCCACAGTGCTGGTGGGCGCCGCTACGGCAGAGGTTGTTGGTGAGCGGGAGCGCATCGCCAGGGACGCGGCCGCATCGGTCCAGTCTGCCATAACGGGCGGCGTGGTGTCCGGGGGCGGTTCCCTGGAGCTCGCGGTAGCCCGTGAGCTGGAGAAGGTGCGGGAAGGTATTCGCGGCATGGCCGCTTACGGTGTGGACTGTGTAGTAGAAGCGCTGAAGCGCCCCATGTCCCAGATCGTGGCCAATGCCGGGTTCAACCCCCTGGAAAAACTGGGTGACGTAATCGCCGCCCAGGCGGAGACGGGGAAAAACTCGCTGGCCATCGACTGCGACAGCGGCCTGGTGGAGGATATGGCGGAGAAGGGTATCGCTGATCCGGCCGAGGTAAAAATTTATGCCCTGCGGGCGGCCGGTGAAGTAGCTGAGGCGATATTAAGGATAGATACGATCATCAAGAAACGCGAGGACAGGGAAACGCAAAGAGACATGCAGCCCGGGGATAACATTAAAACGTTTTAGGGTGGTGATATGAAATGGTTAGGAACACAAAGCAGGAAGATCAGGAAGAACTGAATGAAGACCCGGCACGCGGCGAAAACCCGCATAACGAACCGGAGAGGGATTTTACAGAAGAGGCGCTGGATGCAGTAGGCGAAGAAGCCGGCGGGGCAGTAGCGGAAGAAAGCGATCCGGTGTTATTGCGGCAGATCCTGGCAGAACAGTTATCGAAGGCTGAAGAAAACTACGATCGCCTGGTACGGCTGCAGGCCGATTATGATAATTTCAGGCGCCGCACACGTCAGGAAAAGGAAGAATTCTATAAATATGCCTCAGAGAAATTGATCAACACGCTGCTTCCGGTCCTGGACAACTTTGAGCTGGCGTTGTCTGCGGAAGGCGATTCCATAGAAAATATCAAGGCGGGAGTGCAAATGATATACAAGCAGCTGCTCGACGTGCTGGCCACGGAGGGAGTCACACCCATTCCCGCTGTGGGCGAACAGTTTGATCCGCTGAAGCACGAGGCCGTGCTGCGGGCAGAGTCGGATGAACACCCTGACAACACAATAGTGCAGGAACTCCGGCGGGGCTACTTTTTAAAAGACAAGGTGATACGTCCCTCTATGGTCAAGGTAGTCAAGTCATAATAATATAGAATTTATTATAACGGGAGGTAGAAAGTATATGTCCAAAGTAATAGGAATAGATCTTGGCACCACCAACTCCTGTGTGGCCGTGATGGAAGGCGGCGAAGCGGTAGTTATCCCCAATGCTGAAGGAGCAAGGACCACACCATCGGTGGTAGGGTTTTCCAAGACCGGTGAAAGGCTGGTGGGGCAGGTCGCGAAAAGGCAGGCAGTGAGCAATCCTGACCGCACGGTCAGCTCAATCAAACGCTACATGGGGACCGACTATAAAGTAACCATTGATGACAAGAATTACACGCCGCAGGAAATATCGGCGATGATCCTGCAAAAGCTGAAAGCAGATGCTGAAGCCTACCTGGGGACTAAGGTGGAGAAAGCTGTGATCACCGTGCCGGCTTATTTCAGCGATTCCCAGCGGCAGGCGACAAAAGACGCCGGGAAAATTGCCGGCCTGGAAGTGCTGCGTATCATCAACGAACCGACTGCGGCTGCCCTGGCCTACGGGCTGGATAAGGAAGAGGAACAGACCATCTTAGTTTACGACCTGGGCGGCGGCACCTTTGACGTATCTATTCTGGAGCTCGGGGAAGGTGTTTTCGAGGTTAAGGCCACCAGCGGCAACAACCGCCTGGGCGGCGATGATTTTGATCAGAGAGTGATGGATTACCTGGCAGATGAATTTAAGAAAGAAAGCGGCATTGACCTGCGCAACGACAGGATGGCTTTGCAGCGACTGAGAGAAGCCGCTGAAAAAGCCAAGATTGAACTTTCCGGCGTAGGCTCGACAAATGTCAACCTGCCCTTTATTTCGGCTGACGCCAATGGGCCAAAACACCTGGATATCAATCTCACCAGGGCTAAGTTTGAGGAAATGACCTCCGACCTTTTGGAAAAAACAATGGGTCCGACCCGCCAGGCGCTTGCAGACTCGGGCCTGGAGCCCAAAAACATCGATAAAATTCTGCTCGTGGGCGGCGCGACCCGCATGCCGGCAGTACAGGAAGCCATTAGCAAGTTCCTGGGCAAGGATTCGCACAAGGGGATCAACCCTGACGAGTGTGTCGCCATCGGCGCCGCTATTCAGGCCGGTGTCCTGGCCGGCGAGGTCAAGGACGTCCTGCTGCTGGATGTAACTCCGCTGTCCCTGGGGATTGAAACCCTGGGCGGTGTATTTACCAAGCTGATCGAGCGCAACACCACAATCCCCACTTCAAAAGGCCAGACTTTCTCGACCGCGTCTGACGGGCAGACTACGGTTGAAATACACGTCATCCAGGGTGAGCGGGCGATGGCCGCAGACAACAAGACCCTGGGCCGCTTTACGCTTACCGGGATCCCGCCTGCGCCGAGAGGTGTGCCCCAGATCGAAGTCAAATTTGACATCGACGTTAACGGCATCGTCAACGTTTCGGCAAAGGACATGGGCACCGGCAAAGAGCAGAGCATGACCATCACGGCAACCACTAAGCTGGAGGAAAATGATATCAACCGCATGGTCCAGGAAGCCGAACAGCACGCTACTGAAGATAAAGAGCGCAAGGAAGCGGTGGAGATCAGGAACCAGGCCGACAGCATGGTTTACCAGGCGGAAAAGACCATCAAGGACTTCAAGGACCAGGCGGACGCAGCCGCCATCGAGAAACTCCAGACTGCTTTGGACGAATTAAAAGAAGCCCTTAAGGGCAGCGACATCGAACCGGTTAAAACCAAACTGGAGGCCCTGACCGGACCTCTCTATGAAATGACCACTGCCATGTACCAGAAAAAGAGCGAGGAACAGGCCGCACAGGAGGCTCAAGCCGCTCAGGGCGCTGCGGGCGCAAGTGAAGAAAGCGCCGCTGAACAGGAAGCCAAGGAAAATGTTGTGGACGCTGACTTCGAGGTCAAGGAAGATAAGTAAGATTGGCGGGATAAATCCCGCCCTACACGTGTCAGGTTGTCAACAAATGAAATCAGACAGAGACCTACG
>DHGV01000017.1 GCA_002402945.1 Pelotomaculum sp. UBA4789 | reverse complement strand
ATGAAAAAAATTGTTTGGAGAGAAACAAAAATAGTTGTAGAATAATGGAGCGAACCAATACTTACGGGGAGAGATTTCATGGATATATATCTAATCGTCATTAACATCTTAGGGCTTGTCGCTGTGCGGTACGACAAGGCACAGGCCCGCGCCGGCGCCTGGAGAGTTTCAGAAAGAAATCTCCTTATTGTTGCCCTTATCGGTGGTGCCGCCGGCGTATTCCTTGGCATACATCTATTCAGGCATAAGACCAAACACCTAAAATTTACTGTAGGTGTGCCGGCCATACTATTTGCAGAGCTTTACTTGCTCAATATGGCGTCTGATTACGGTTTACTGCGATGGCCCTTTGTAAGCCCAATATTTAAGGTTGTTGGGGAGGTTGTTGAGGAAAATTAAAGCATGAAGGGATCATACGAACGGTGGCACATTATTTTATCCGGAGCGGTACCCTGGTCGACAACGGTTCCTTCTCAGAAAACTATGGGTTTTTTATCAGGAACGGCAAAATAACTACTGCATCACCCCGTACGGGCACCGAACTGAAAATCATTGATGCCGAAGGGTTGATCATTGCTCCGGGCTTCATCGACCTGCACGTACATGGCGGTAACGGCGCCGACGTGCTGGACGGGACACCGGAGACGCTGGGAAATATAGCAGCCTTTCACGCCAGGCACGGAACCACCGGAATGCTCCCCACCATCGCAGCTGCTCCATGGAAGCAGATGCTCAGTGCGCTGCAGGCGGCGAGAGAAGCAACCGTCCTTCCGGTTGACGGCGCCCGTATTTTGGGCGTTCACCTGGAGGGGCCTTTCCTCAACCCGGCCCGCAAAGGCGCCCAAAACAAAGATTGCCTTCTAATGCCGGATCTCACCGTAATGAAAACTCTGGCTGCCGCTGCCGGCGGTCGGCTGCGGATAGTTACTTTAGCGCCGGAACTACCGGGCGCCATAGAAGTTATCCGGTGGCTGGCAGGCAACGGCATAATCCCGGCCGCCGGCCACACCAACGCAACTTTTGAACAAATGACGGAAGCCGTCGTCGCCGGTTTAAAACACGTCACCCATATATTCAACGCCATGGCGCCTATTCATCACCGCGAGCCCGGTCCGGTCGGAGCCGCCCTGACCTTTCCGGACTTGAGCATTGAGGTAATCGGCGACGGGGTGCATATTCACCCGGCACTCTTAAAGCTGCTCCACCAGCTAAAAGGAGATGGCTGGATGGCCCTGGTTACCGATGCCATCAGGGCTGCCGGCAAGGTGAATGGTACCTTTCAATTTGCCGGGCAAACCGTTACGGTGCAAAACGGCCAAGCCCGCCTGCCTGACGGCACTCTGACCGGCAGCACCCTGACCATGTTGCAGGGCGTAAAAAACCTGGTCAAGATGTCAGGCCTGACCCTTCCGCAAGCCGTTCGCCTGGCCAGTACCAACCCCGCTGTCATACTCGGACTGGAGCATTGCAAGGGAAGGATTGCTTCCGGCTATGACGCCGACCTGCTGCTTCTGGATCAAAATTTAGAGTTAAAAATGGTCATGGTGGAGGGGAAAATACATATGAATTATGGGAATTATGGGGACACCATACTTTATAATAATTTAATTCCGTTAACTGGTACATTCTCCTTCTTGAAAGGGTAAAAAAAATACCCGCAATCCATGCGGGCTTTTTTAATCAATCATATTTAGAAACTCGTCTTCGGTAATAATCTTGATACCAAGAGATTGTGCTTTGTTCATTTTATCGCCAGCACCTTCGCCAGCTAGAAGATAGGTCGTTTTCTTTGATACACTACCAGCAACGCGTCCACAATGCTCCTTAATTATTTGAGATGCTTCCTCTCGACTCAATGTTGGTAATGTTCCCGTTAGGACGAATGTTGCCCCCTCAAGTCGATTATCATTCACTTTACTAGAGGATCTTGATTTCATGTTAACGCCAGCTTGTTCAAGACGTTCGAGAATAACTCTCGTTTGCGGTTCGGCAAAAAAGTTGGAAATCGCTTTGATACTTACTTCCCCAATACCTTTAATGTCTCCATTTGCCTTTAGTTCTTTCTCGACATTGCTTAGCTTTTTATTGACATCGTTAAGCATATTTAAATCCTCTGTCATCGTAGAAGCCTTCAGCTTCTTTTGAAGTCTACTACGTTCTTTTTTTAATTGTTTTTCTGTTTCTTTCAGTTGCTTATATTTATCATAACTAATCATAGCAATAGCATGTATGTCAGGAAAGTTATCCTCCAGGATACTTCCTGTGTGCTTACCTATATTGGGTATTCCAAAACCATTTATGAGTCTCTCAAGACTTTGATCCTTTGAGCGCTCTATGGCAGAAAGCAAATTATCCGTACTGGCTGTGTAATCGGGTTCCTTCTGTTTGCGTGGTTGTCCATCCTTACGTAAGGCCAATTCTTTGCGTGGCCGAGGAGTAATCCCATTCGCAATAAATTCGTCTCGATAGTTTTTAAGATAATATATATCTGCAATGTTCCTAATATATCCCTTGTCCATAAGCGAATGGACTGCAGCAGGGCCTAGTCCCTCAATATCCATTGCATCTCTAGAAGCAAAATGAATAATGAGCCGTGCAAGCTGTGCGGGACAATTAATTCCACTACAACGGATATCAGCTACATCTTCCCCTCGTAAGGCAGGCGCGCCACAAACCGGACATCTGTCAGGAATTTTAAAAGGTACATTACCTTCTGGACGTTGCTCCTTAATAACCCTAATAATCTCAGGGATGATTTCAGCCGCTTTCCGTACAATTACTGTGTCACCGATACGTATATCTAGTCGATCAATTTGATCCTGGTTATGCAACGATGCACGCGAGACTGTTGTTCCTGCTAATCTTACAGGCTCCAAAATAGCTAACGGAGTTAGTCTACCGGTTCTACCAACGTTTACTTCAATATTTAGAACCTTAGTCGGCTTTTCTTCCGGAGGGTACTTATATGCAATCGCCCATCTCGGCACTTTTGAACTAGCTCCAAGTCTTTCACGATCGGCCAGGTTATCTAATTTTACTACTGCACCGTCTATTCCGAATGGCAAATCGCCACGGGTTTCTCCTATTAAGGTAATAGCATCCCAAACTTCTTTTTCCGAAGTACACTTAATATATTGGGGCACTAGAAAACCTTTAGTGGACAACCAGTCAAGTGTCTCTGCATGAGAAGTAAATTCTTTTCCCTGAACTGCCTGAAGATTAAAGACAAGAATAGATAAATCTCTTTCTGCAACTACGTTAGGGTCTAATTGTCTCATAGTGCCTGCCGCACAATTTCTAGGATTAGCAAAGGTTTTACCCTCTATCTCTTCTTGCCTCTCATTAACTGCCTCAAAAGCTTCATTATCCATGTATACTTCGCCACGTACTTCGAGATATGGAAGATATTCATGAATGCTTAGCGGCACACTATCTATCATCTTAAGGTTTTCGGTAATATCTTCTCCGTATCTTACTCCATCGCCACGTGTCATACCTTCCACAAAATTTCCGTCCCTGTATCGTAACGCAACAGAGAGTCCGTCAATTTTGTATTCTACAATAAATACTGGTTCTTTGAATTCTTTTTGTATCTTTGTAATAAAGTCTGCTACCTCTTCTCTTGAAAACCTATCGTCCAGTGAAAGCATAGGAACGTCGTGAGCAATTTTTTTAGCTTCTCTTTTAGTTTTTCCGCCAACTTTCTTTGTAGGTGATTCTGGAGATACTAATTCGGGGTGTTGTTGTTCAAGATTATTTAATTCCCGAAAGATAAGATCGTATTCATAATCGGTTATTTCTGGTGCATCTTCTTCGAAATATTTTTTATTATGATACTCAATCTTCTCTCTCAGCTCTTTAATACGATCAACGATATCCATACAATGGTTCCTCCTGCTTCTTTACCTTAAAACTAGGAGCTACGCTGCAGAAATAAGAGTAGTTAAATCATTATTAAAGAGCTTGTATTCAAAAATACAGTACCAGTTTTACCTATTTTAAATAAATTCAACTTAGAATATTTTTCAAAAATAATTAAAAGCGTGTGCAGTAAAAGTACCGCTGCCGGTCCGGGGGATTACCCGAAGCGGCGCGGAGCACTGACTGCGTTCTATAGCGCGTGAAGGCATGAAATGGACGTCAGACTTCAGACGTCGGACGTCGGGAAAGTTGAATACCCTACTGGTGTTCTTCCCCCTGACGACTGATGACCGACGACTGACGACCGAATTTAGCGGAGGGTAACCCCCGGGGCGGCAGAACCACTAACCCATCGCCTATGATACCCCCGTTTTTTCATACTACTTTGTGAACCGTAGATTATGAACGATTGTTGGGGACACCTCTGACCCTAGATTCAGTCTCCAAAGAGGAGTGTGCTCACCATACCTTTATGTTCGTTATATTAAGCCAGCAGCGCCGCGACGGACTTGATCAGATAGGCCGAAGGCACAAAGATGGCCTGGGCCAGCACCGCGCCAAGCAAGCGGGTCACAGCCAGATAAAGCGTCATCTGCTTTACGTCTTCTTCACTCCGCTCGCCCCGCACGGCCTGGTCTGTGATGGCGGCCACTGTGGGGTCCACCACCGTAGCGGCCAGGACCGTGGCAAACCCGTTGACCACGGCTGACATATAGGCAGCCGGGGTTCGAAAGTCGGGGAAAAGCGCACCGGCATACACGGCCGCCAGAACGCCGATGGTGTAAATGGCTGTAAGCAGCACGTTTAAGACCAGAAAGGTTTTCGGGATCCGCAGGCGGCGCGCCGTAAGCTCCGACAGGGAGCGACGGCGCGGCAGGCTCATCTGCCTCAGCATCCCCTTCAACCGGCGCGGCGACAGGATCAGGGTGCCCACCATCCGCGGCACCGAGCCGGTCTCCTCAAAGATGTAAATAGCCCGGATAAAAATTTGGACAAAGGCCGGGATCAAAAACGCGCCGGCCAGTGTCCCCACTGCTGCGGCCGCGATCACCAGCCGAATCTGGTGGTCGATCAGTATGAGCTGGGCCTGGTAAGCCGGGTGCGCCACCAGGCTCGCTCCGGTCAGTCCACCGGCCTGGGCCTCCCCAGAATTGATAGCCTGCTCGACAATGGACGCCAGCAGCGGCGCCTGCAGGGTATTGGCCGTGGTGGCCAGCAGGAAGATTACGTTAAAGAGGGAAAAGGCCGTGGCAATCCGTCCCGTGCGCACACCCGAGAGACGTACCGAGTAGGCCAGTGTGTTAACCAAATGGATCACCGCTGTCAGCGCGGCTACAATCAACAGTCGCTCCATGGCCCTATTTCACCTTTTCCAGCGAGGCGTATTCAAGCATGAGCAGCTTGATGCCCTGGTCGGGAAAGGCCACTTTGAGCTCGGCCTTTTTGTCCTTCCCCTCGATGCCGACAACTACGCCGACGCCCCACTTTCCGTGCTTCACCTTGTCGCCAAGGACAAACGCCTCG
>DHGV01000072.1:4166-6392 GCA_002402945.1 Pelotomaculum sp. UBA4789 | reverse complement strand
GGATTAAACAAAAATTTGCAAAAAATGCAATTTAAAAGGCTTGAAATACAGACTATTTCGAGTGTTTGAGATCAATTTCAGTAAAACGCTTGTCTACGCTAATTTTGTGTAGGAATTCAGGTTCTAATGAGTTAAGGGGGGTTTAACCATGACTCAATATACTCGTACTTACGCTGATCCCAATTCAGAAAGCGCCAAATTTGAGGACTGCAGCCAAGGTAATTGCATACAGAAACCTGAAGCTCTGGAAAGCGAAATACAGGAATTGAAAATGCTTCTGCAGCAAATGGCAGAAAAAGCAAAATATTACTACGGTATCTAGTGGATAGAAATTGGGAACTTGATCTATCAGAAAAAGTAATGAGGCAAAGGAAAGTCCTTTGCCTCATTTTCTGCTTATTCACAATATTAGTTCAGTACAAATTATTGAAAGAAGTCTTAGACTTTAAAAACCTTTCTCTTAATTAATTCCTGTATCAAAATTCCGGCTAAAAACCCGGCGCCCATATTCCAGAAAGCAAAACCCGCGGTGACCAGCAAAATGTAATTATCGCCCTTGTCTTTTCCCGCATCACGGGTTGAAACAGCTAGTTCCAAGCCGGCGAAAAACAAGATCACGCCCAGTACGCTCAAAGGAAAGATATTGAAAATCAGCAGCACCGAACTGCTGAAACAGAGTCCTGCTGCCAGCAAAAAAACACCCAGGATGATCAGGGCGCCGCCCGTGCGGGCCCCGAAGCGGACGTGCCCGGCCATTCCTCCCGCGCCGTGGCACATGGGGATACCGCCGAATATGGCGGAGAAAAGGTTCATGATGCCCTGGGAAACCGCGATTTTCTTTTCGGTGACAGGCCGTTCGGGAAACAGCCTGTTGTTTTCAGCGGTTATAGCTATTACTGCATTGCCAAAGGTTAATGGCGCCTGGGCGATACCCAGGATGAGAGCGCCTTTTATAAAATCCTGCCATGTTATCTGCCCCAACACAAAATGGGGCAGCTGGAAATCGAAACGGATACCGGACAACTCCGTAATCAGACCGGGATTTTTTAATAAAGCCACGGCCACTCCAATAACAATCAGGACGAACATGGCGGGAACTCTCTTGTTTGTCAGAAGCATAAAAGTGATGGCCATGGCAATTAACGCTGTCACAAAGTCAGACTGCATCATGCGGATGCCCTGGACTAAAAAAGACAGGCCCAGTCCCAAAACAATGCCCCTGACCACAGGCCTGCTGATAAACCGGGTGATCGCGTCCAGCGTGCCTGTCAGTCCCATGACCAGCCAGAACAGACCCGTAAAAATACCGGCGCCCCAGACCATCCCGGGAGTAACAGCAGATACCTGTGTGATGGCGGCGCTGCCGATGGCTTTCATAGGCTGAACCGGGATGGGTGTCTTGTAATACAAACCTGAGCAGATCATCATGATACCGAAGGTAAAAAGTATACCCAATGGGTCTATTTTGGTTACCACAATATAGCCAATAACAAAAGGGATCAGCGTTCCCAGGTCACCGAATGCACCGGCAGCCTCGTAACGGTCAAAGCGGTTATGTTGGTTTCCTGCAGTTTCAGCTGGGACTCCCGCTTCTTCTGGCTTTGAAATCTTAAAACCCACCCTTCATAATGGCTCCTTTGTATCACTATTCAACAATGTTTGTAATAATTCCTATCTATATAAAAGACAGCGGAACGGGGACACATCCGACTTCAGGATATGTCCCCGATTGAGGTGCGACTTCGTCGCACATAAGTCTGTTTATTTTCAGGAACTCGCAGAATTCATTGGGGTATTCCTTTATTTGTCCTTATATATGATTGTCCCCACATGTTCACCATTTAAAGCCCTGGTAATATTGCCTTCTTTGAGACCGTTGATGATCTGGATCTCGTTTGTGTTAAGGGAACGGTTAAGCAGTTCCACTACAATCCTTTCCACAACCAGATCGTCCTGGTCTCTTGCTAATAATTCTGCAGCTCCAATCCTGGGTATGAATTCCGCGTCAGGATATAATTTGGGATTATCCGCATATAGACCATCCACGTCCTTAATAAATATGCACTGCTTCGCGCCGATCACCTCTGATAGTAGAAACGCGCCCACATCAGTACGGTTGCTGGGAATGCGGCCCTCTTCGGGCGGGTGTTCCCAGTAACCATATGGCGGCATGCCGTGAATGACCGGGATGCACCCCTGGGCGAAATAAGCTCCCAGTTTTGGGAT
>DHGV01000072.1:0-4156 GCA_002402945.1 Pelotomaculum sp. UBA4789 | reverse complement strand
TCAGAAATACTCTGGCCCAGTTTTGAAATAATCCCGGTTGGCATACCCAATTCCATGGCAATAGCGTAAACATGTCTGGAACGGGTCCCTCCGCCTGTGGAAATGATCATTTTATGCTTTTTGGCGTTTTCAACAAGCTCCTTCACTACCGGCAGAACGGCCCTGGCCCCCATATCGGCGATGCTCTGGCCGCCAACCTTCAGCACGTTTACATCCGGTAAAAGCCTGAAGGGCTTACCGTACTCCAGGCTTTGCAGAAAGCTCCTGCCCACCAGGGACTCACCCATCAGCTTGCTCTTAATGTGCAGTCTTTTACTGTCTCTTTCACGAATTAGCGCCATGTTATATATTTACCTTCCTGTTCGTCCAGTTATTCCTCTTCTCCAACCTCAATTTCTTCTTCTTCATGTTTGCCTGCCTCCAGGTAAACGACTTCCGCGCCAATCATACTGGCAATCTGCTCAAGCTCTTTCTTCCTGATATGTTTGATTTTAATCCTGAGATCTGTACCCACTGAACCGACGAAAGCAAAGCGTGGTTTTTTCTCGCCTTCTTCTATTTTGCGCCGCTCACGCACAAACAATATGGCTTTCCCCATTTTCCATTCCTCCCTAATAAAATTTTATTCGATTACACCTGCCGCCTAATAATACTGATAACATATTTTACTGGCTATATATTAAGAATCTATTAAAAATACTTTAAAAAAATCATGCCCGGCTGCGGAAAAATTCTTAGAACTTTTTCAGTTGCTCCTTTGTGCAGGTCTGCCAGCGGGGACCACCGTTGTTAGATCCGGTAGGAGACACCAGCAGCACAGTCTTGCCGCCCATTAACACCGCCTTCACCTTCTCGCCCAGCTGGACTGAAGCATGGTCCTCCAGCCTGTGCCCGCTGAGGCTCTTCACTATGTGCACACCGGTCTGAGACTTAATGTCGCTGACGGTAACAACATCATTGATATTTCCTATTTTAAGCCGGCCTCTGAAGCGGCCGTCATTGCCGCTGAGGCGCAGACCGGCGCCGGCCAGAGCGCCGATTACGCCGCCGCCGGTGCCGCCATGCTCGGATAGGTGTACACCCAGCTGCCCGGCCAGCCGATAGGCTTCTTCTTTGGTCAGCACCGTTCCCTTGGCTCTCATGCCAAATTCGACAAGCAGGTCTGGTTTGCTCAACCTGCCGGGGATTGTTACACAGAGTCCGGGATCTGAACCTTCGGCGCTTTCACGGATTAAAAAATCAGAAGCGTAGTTGATTAAACCTTCCAGCTGTGACTCAACAAGTTCTACCCCGAAACACATTGAACTATTGTGCGAGGTATATGGAATATCAGAGTGGACATACAGCTGGTGCCGGGTTATCGCGTCACACCTGCCCCAACCGCGCTCTTCAATTGAGCCGATAATTTTGTGAGCCAGTTTACCCGTCCCGATGCTTTCAAGGTTGTCGGTATCATCAATGCACACTAGTACCCGCATTACATTGACCCCCTAATTTATATGCTTTTTTACTTGATTGCCTCTCCTTTTAAAGCCCTCATCCCCATACCGCTCAATACCTGGGCAGTTTCCTGGTCGGATATGGGGTAGTTAAAAAATTCCCGGTAATAATATTTTGTTTCGGCCATCATATCAATATCAGAAAACATATCAGGATAAAGCGTCTTGGCAGTCCACAGAATGGCCAGAGGGGTCTCCAGCGAACCAGGATGCCCCCAGCGTGAAATACCGTTCGGCATCTGGTAAACCTTGTGGTTCTTTACCGCACTCAGTGACGACCACTGCTTGTTGGTCATGATATAATCGGCCACTCCCGCTTCGTTAGCAATGATGACATCCGGATCCCATAACAAAATCTGCTCCAGACCCGCATAATATTTGTCTTCCATAAATTTTAGTTCCTGGTCGAGAGATACATTAATCGCACCTACCGCTTGCAGCCAGTCTGCGGGCAGGGTATCTTTAGCGTCGGTCCTGGTTGCTTCGTTAACAGAATGGTATACCCTCACTCTTTCATTCGTGGGAATCTCTTTCACTTTGGCCTGCACCCTGTCAATACAGCCCTGGTAATATTCATTATATTTGAGCGCCCGCTCGTGCTTTCCTACTGCCTGGCCAATCATTTCTATCATATCCATCTGCTCGATCATGTTCCTGTATTCAACAACCAGATAAGGGATGGCGCTTTTCTGCAGCTTAGCCACTTCACCCTCGTTACTGGCAGTGTCGATCCTGATAAAGACGAGGTCCGGATTGGATTTGACCAGCTCTTCCAGGTTGATGGCCCCGCTGGTGGAAGGCGCCAGCGCGGCCTTAATATCCGGGCACAGCCCCCTCATAATCACGTCCCTTTTTAATCCTTCAACGACGGCCACGATATCGTTTCCCCTGCCCAGCATGGCCAGCACATGCCCTGTGAAAGCATAAAGGCACCCAATCCTCTCCACTTCGGCCGGCACCATCACCTGCCGTCCAGTAAAATCCGTTACCGTAACCGTTCCCGGCGCTCCCTCTTTGAGCAAGCCGGCCCCGTTACTTGACATTTTATCCTTTGCGGCGCACCCAGCGATCAGCAGACACACTATCAGGCAGGATGAAAAAATGAGCGCAGGCAGTGGTTTTTTAATATGCACGGTATGAATTCCTTTCCTTAGCAAGATCCTTCGCTGCCGCTCAGGATGACATTACTTGAAGCTTATTTTCAGCATAAATGATTATTTAATAGTACTGATCGGAATGATCTGTCTCAGCACAGTGCCGTCTTCGATGTTGTATGACACTACTTTGGCGTTTATTCTGTACAATGACACTAAAATATCCTCAGAAATAATATCAGTCGGGCTGCCGACCATGGAAAAAGTCTTCTTATCCATTAAAGCCACGGAGGTCTTAATATTATTGTTTTCAAAATAAAAAGCATGGTTCAGAAAGTGGGTCGCCATGATTACAGACAGTTTTGTGTCATTAACCAGGTGGACTATTGTTTCCAATACCGTCAGTTCGTGCCTGAAATCAAGGTGGGCAGTCGGTTCATCCATGATGATCACCGATGTTTTTTGGGCCAGCGCCCTGGCGATCATCACCAGCTGCACTTCCCCGCCGCTGAGCTGGGTGTAGGGCCTGTTTTTCAAGCCTAACAAGCCAACCAGTTTAAGAGCGTCTTCAGCAATACCCACATCCTCATCAGCAGGCGAGGAGAACATTCCGGTATAAGAAGCCCTGCCCATGAGGACGATGTCCAAAACCGTATATGGGAAAGTCTTGGTGTGGATCTGGGGTATATAGGCTAACTGCCTGGCAATCTCATAGGCATGCATACTTTGAATGCTGCTGCCGTTAATCAGGACATCGCCCTGTTTGAGTTTTATTATTCCCAGGATCGAATCCAGCAGCGTAGTTTTGCCGCAGCCGTTGGGACCGATGATGCAGAACACCTCGCCCCGGCTAATTTTAAAATTTATATCTTTAAATATTTCCCGTTCACCGTAATTGAAGGAAGCGCCCTTTGCTTCAAGCAGTGTCATTATTTCCAGTCCCCTCCCTTTGTTTTCTTCAGAAGATAAACAAAGAAAGGCCCGCCCACCAGGGCGGTCAGAATACCCAGGGGAATTTCCGAGCCGGTGATCACCCTCCCCATATTATCCACCAGAATCAGGAAGCATGCACCGAGGGACAGGCTGGCCGGGATCAGGAGTTTGTTGTCGTTGCCGACCAGCATGCGGCCGATATGCGGTATAACCAGGCCTACCCAGCCGATAATGCCGCTGACACACACGGCGCCGGCAGTGGCCAGGGTGGCGCAGACGATAACGAAGCCTTTGCTGACTGCCGTGTTAATCCCCAGCGAAAGAGCTTCCTTATCCCCCATGGAGAGGACGTTTATCCGCCATCTGATGGCAAAAAGCCCGGCGATGCCTACGACCATTGGGATGCCGGCCGCAGTGATATCCTCATAGCGGGCGGAGGCCAGGCTTCCCATCAGCCAGAACACAATCGCCGGCAGTTCATTGTACGGGTCCGCGACATACTTGGCAAATGAGATCAGGGCCGCAAAGACCGATGATACAATGACTCCGCCCAGCACCAGCATGATCGTCGGCGTAGCGTTGTAAACCCGCCCGATCAGGTAGCTCAACAAAACCGCCAGGCCGCCGAAA
>DHGV01000081.1 GCA_002402945.1 Pelotomaculum sp. UBA4789 | reverse complement strand
TTACCGTAGGTCTCTGTCAGACATCACCAGAGCGTTGTAGGGTCGGCTTTAGCCGACCATTGTGCGACTAAAGTCGCACAAATTCAGTCGTCGGACGTCGGTTTATCCTGTATTCCTCTTCGGTCATATAAACTGGGAGGCGAAACAAGATACCTTTCACCGCACACAAAACTCCTGTAGAGTCAGTATATCCGGCTTTTGTGCGGCTGAAGCCGCACCTGCAATTTTCAGGTCTTTCTCACGTCTCACTGGCTGATCTCCACGACATCGCGGTCGTGCAGCGTATAATCCCTCATCACCGCTTGGCCTTCATATTTGGCAGATCCCCAGACCCTGGCGTTTTTCATTAATCCGGGCAGATCCCGGTGAATTACTTCTGCCAGTTCCAGGACAGTACTGCCGCGCTTCAGGATAAACGGCCTTTTCAAATCTGGCTCCCTGCCGGGTATTTTGGTGAAGACCCTGATCACCCCGAGCATTTGGAAGGTTTTTTCCCGGAGGTCCTCCAGTCCCTGTCCTGTTTTGGTAGAAACAGGAAGCAGCTCAATCCCGGCCGGTCCAAGTTCTTTCATGATCTGTATGTTTTCAGTGCTCTGCGGCAGGTCCGCCCTGGCAGCCAGCACCAGTACATTAGCCGGGGACACCCCGCGCACTCCCGGCGCTATATCTTCACGCACTATCTTTTTTTCTTCCAGGTAGTTAAGACAAAACTCAAGCTGTTCCAGGCAGTCGTCGCTGGCAGCATCGACCAGCACCAGCAGGATATCCGCGCTGCGCAGGGTTCCCGAAAGACCGGCCGGAATGATCTCTGCCGTCACGGGAGGAGTATCAACCAGCTGGATGAAAATATCCTCATAGGGCATCATCCCGGCCAGCGGTATTATCGTGGTAAAAGGGTAATCAGCTATTTTCGGCTTTGCCCTGGTCATGGCGGCGAGAAAAGATGACTTGCCCGTGTTGGGAAAGCCCAGCAGCGCCACCTGTCCCGCCCCCTGGCGCTCGATACTGTACGGGTCGGCGCGGCTGACACTGGCTTTCTTCATCCCCTCCTGCCTGAACTTGGAAAGGCGCTTTTTTAGATCTGCCTGCATCTTTTCAGTGCCTTTGTGCTTGGGAATGACCGCCAGCATCTCCTCCAGCGCCGCGATCTTTTCCTCAACGGATACAGCTTTTTTAAATGCTTCCTCAGCATTATAATATTGGGGTGTGAGGTTGGCCGGCAAAAGGTCCACCTGCCTTCTTCAAATCATTCTTTCTATAATAATACATTTGTAGTTGTATAATTTACTTCAGGTTCACTTTTGACTGGAAATAATGGCCGGCGTAAATTGCCGCCAGTGGATTGTGCCCGGTAGCCCTGTCTTTCACCGCCAGGACCGTGATCGGGGCTTTTGAGTGTTTGATGAAAATGGTGTCGTGACCCACGCACAGGCCGAGGAGGATGTTCAAATCGGTCTGTTCCTTATTTAAAAGCAGGGCCTGCACCACGGGATTGCACATGGCCTCGAGCTGGCCCGGCCGCACTTTTTCATCGTCCCGCAGCCCCAGTTCTTCCTTGGGCCGGCAGCCGGTTTTGCACATGACCGAGGCTACCGCAAAGCCGTTGCTTTCAAAGATCCTGTTTACTTCACAGGCCTCTTTGCGCAGTCCTACGCAAAAAGCCAAACCAAGCTTGTTGAAACCGGACAGCCGGGCAAACTCCATGATCTCGCGGATTCTCGGCCAGACACCGTAACCGCCGGCTTCCACCCGCGCCGAGTTACAGGCCATGCTGCCGTCAGACTCACGGTAAATGACCGCGGCCTCATCGTATAATTCACTCTGGGATTTCATCGGGCAGTTTGACGGCAGCTTGTCCAATTCACCTTTGTAACACGGATGCGAACCGCATTTGGCACAATTCAGCATTTTACATTTCCTCCACTGTTTTTCTGTTAATAAATTCTATTTCTTTAGATTCTCAATATTTCCTGTCCGCGACAGGCGACATCATATATATATCTTGATAATTTCTTCACATTTTTCCTATAAGATATTGAAGATTTATTGATACGATACCTTCAAAAGGAAGGAGGTTTTAATAATGAAAATTAAAAATTGGCTGGCAGGAGTGGTTGTCGCAACATTACTGGGCGGATTGCTCCTGGTGGGAGTCCCGGCTGCAAAAGCTTTTGCGGTGGGAAACCAGTCCGGAAGGCAAGCCGGCCAGGGCTGCGGACTTAAGATGGGCCAAAATCAAGGCAGCATGTCGACAAATGTGGCAGATTTCCTGGACATCAGCCAGGAGGACCTGCAGACAGCACGCCAGTCCGGCAAATCCATGGTGCAGATCGCGACTGAAAACGGCAAAAGCGAGCAGGATCTGGTGGACTATGTCATCGGCCAGCGCAGCGTCTGGCTCGACCAGCTGGTCAGCGACGGCAGGATCACGCAGGAGCAGGCGGACCAGCGCATCCGGCAGATGACTGAGCAGGTAAAGGAAAACCTTAACCGCACTGAAGTTGGTCCGAATCCCTCCGGAAACAACGCAGGCAAGGGCAACAGGGCTGGCGGCGAATGTACAGGAGCAGGAATGGGTAAAGCTTTGGGAAGCGGCCAGGGTAATGGCGGCGGCAACACCGGAACAGGCGCGGGGCTTGGTAACGGTTCTGGCGCCGGACAGGGCAACGGCAGCGGCCAGGGCCTCTGTGCCCGGGATGGGACAGGGACATGCGTATGCCCACAGAATAACAAATAAATTAAGCAAAGATAAAAAAAGTGACAAGAGAACGGTTCTCTTGTCACTTTTTTTTGCAAATAATTAAAAAGATTAATTCATATCTTTACAATCATAAAATAATTGAATAAGCAACATGAAGGATAATTATAATATATTATTGAAATAAAACTTCGCAATATTTAGAGATATAAGCATAAAAAGGGGGTCGGTAAGTTGCAAAGAAATGTTTTAATCGTAATCACCGGTGCAATAATCGCGGTGATGGCGCTCGCGCTCGTCAAGCTGGGCAACCCGCAGAATATGGGATTCTGCATCGCCTGTTTCCTGCGCGATATCGCCGGGGGACTGGGGCTGCACCGGGCAAGTGTTGTGCAGTACATCCGCCCGGAGATAATCGGGCTGGTAATCGGCGCCTTCCTTACCTCGGTGTTTACCAAGGAGTACAGGTCCCTTGGGGGATCAAGCCCTTTTACCAGGTATATTATGGGCATTTTTGCCATGATCGGCTTCCTGGCCTTTCTTGGCTGCCCGCTGCGCATGCTGCTCAGAATTTCAGCAGGTGACCTTAATGCCGTGGTAGGGCTGGTCGGTCTTGTAACTGGTGTTCTGATAGGAGTCTTTTTCCTGAGACAAGGTTTTTCGCTCGGCAAAGCGGTACCTCAAAACAGAGCCGGCGGTTATTTCTTCCCGCTGTTTATGGCCGCACTCTTGGTCTTTCTATTGACCAGGCCGCCATATATCTTTTTTAGCGCAGAGGGGCCAGGTTCCATGTATGCCCCGGTAGCTATAGCTCTGGCGGCCGGCCTGATTTTCGGCATCCTGGCACAGCGTACCCGGCTTTGTTTGATCGGAGGGATACGGGACTTCGTTATCTTTGGGGACTTCTACCTTCTTTATGGCTTTTTAGCCATTCTAGTAGTCGCACTGGTGGGCAACCTGATGCTGGGCAGCTTCCACCTGGGCCTGCAGAACCAGCCCATTGCACACGCTGACGGCCTATGGAACTTTCTCGGCATGACGCTTGCCGGCTTTGCTTCCGCGCTGCTCGGCGGCTGCCCCCTGCGGCAGCTGGTCTCGGCCTCCGAAGGCAATGCTGATTCTGGAGTCACAGTGCTGGGTTTGGTTACGGGAGCCGCTTTTGCCCATAACTTCGGCCTGGCCGCCAGCGCGAAAGGTGTTACCTCACCCGGGCAGATTGCGGTAGTGATTGGATTCGCTGTAATTCTTCTGGTGGGCTTCCTGAATATCAAAGCAAGGCGGGGGGTGTCTTAGGATGGAAGTTATGGATGCCAGGGGCCTGTTATGCCCCGAGCCGGTTTTAATAACTAAAAATGAAATGGAAAAGCTGGGACAGGGCGCTTTTCAAGTAATAGTGGATACAAGCGCCGCCAGGGATAATATCACCAGGCTGGCCAAGAGCAAAAAATGGGAGATCACGGTTGAGCCCCGCGGCGACGAGTTTGTCTTAACTCTAAAAAAATAGAAACCATAATTAAGCGCGGCGCCTGTTGCGCTTTTTAACTGCCTGAGACTTATAAAACTGTTATAATAAGCTTAATGGAAATGTATATTTAAAAGCCCGAAGTTAAAGACAGGATGGAGCAAGTTGAAAATAATTGTTGATGCCGACGCAACCCCGAAAAACGCGCTGGAAATCTGCCGCACCGCGGCAAAGGATTTTTCTGTACCCCTGATAACTGTGGCCAGTTTCAATCACCGGATCGAATCCGACCAGCATGTAATGGTGGGAAACGCACCGCAGGAAGCTGATACACAGGTGGTTAACCTTACTGCCGGCGGAGATATTGTCGTAACGCAGGACTGGGGTCTGGCAGCGATGGTGCTGGGCAAGGGCGCCAAGGCGCTGTCCCCGGTTGGAAGAGTTTTTCGTGAAGAAACAATTGACTTCCTTCTGGAAGAGAGAGAAATAAAAGCCAGGTTCCGCAGGGGCGGCGGCAGGACCAGGGGTCCTAAAAAAAGAACTGCACAGGACGATATAAACTTCAAAAAAAACCTGTATTATCTTCTCACAACGCATTGAAACCTGGCCAAAACCAATAAGCAAGCCAGGCCGCTGCGGACATCATTAGAGGGTATAGTCGTTTTTAATTGTCACACTGAACGGAAGTGAAGATTATTGGTGTAAGATCCTTCGCTGCTGCTCAGGATGACATTACAGTTCAGGACGATATTACCGCTCAGGACGATGTTTCTTAATGCTTATTTGAGGTATATAAAAAGTGCTGCAGGAACAACATCTCCTTGCAGCACTTTTGTTTTTTGCAACCTTTACGTACCATCGCAATTCAAAAAAGGAAGCAAAAAGAAGCAGGAGAACCGTCCCCTTGCTCCCCCTGCTATTTCACTTAAAAGACGGGAGCCCAGGTAACCAGCGGCAGTTCAGCGTACGGGAAATCCCTGCTGTCCGGCCTTATCCGCACTGTATACCCATAAGAGCCCTGCGGCAGAGCCAGGCTGCCGTTATAGCGGTAGATATTATCGGAAATTTCTCCCTCCAGGGTCATCGGCACAATCTTAATGTTCCTCAGTTCGCCTTCCTCAGACTGACCGTATACGATCTCCAATGTAATACTCCTGGTATAAATCAATCCCAGGTTGACAACCGCAGAAATCTTTATCTCCTCACCCGAAAGCATTTTTGCCTCGCCGCTTGATTCGACTGAAACAAAAGAAACCTGGTCCCAGTAATCATAGATTAGCTTTTTGAAGTTGCTGGCATGGTTGGCAAGGTAATTATCATTAGCGCCGTATGCTTTACCCCTATTAATTGCAGGGATGTAAAAGCGATCCGTGTATTCAGCCACCATCCGGCTTGTATTAAAGACCGGGGAGATCGTTTTTATTGTATCCTTCATCATGCTCACCCACTCTGGTGAATACCCTTCTTCCCTGCGGTAATACATCGGTATAACCTTCTCCTCCAGCACGCTGTAAAGGGAAAAGCAATCGTCCCGATCCTGGATCTCTTCGCTCAGGTAAGATGTATCGGAACCAACGACAAACCCGTTTTTCCCGTCATAAGCTTCGGGCCACCACCCGTCCAGGGAGCTGACATTAATTAATCCATTCAAGGATGCCTTCAGGCCGCTGGTGCCGCTGGCCTCCATCGGGCGGCGCGGTGTGTTGAGCCATACGTCCACCCCGTGGATCAGGTGGCGGGCCAGGTGGATATCATAGTTTTCCAGCAATAGTATCCTGCCCCTGAAACCAGGCTGGTGCGAAAAGTCATATATTTTTTTAATTAATTCCTGTCCCAGAGTATCCGCCGGGTGCGCTTTCCCGGCAAAAACAATTCTCACCGGGCGCTCATTATTATTCAGCAGTCGCTCCAGCCTCTCCGGTGTGCGGAAAAGCAGGTTAGCTCTTTTATAAGTGGCAAACCGCCTGGCAAAACCGATGGTCAGGATATCAGGTTCAAGGTATTCCTCTACCTCAATAATGTTCTGAAGCGGCTCACGGTTGCGCCGGCGCTGCTGTTTCAAATTGGCCCGCGCAAAAACAATCATCTTTTCCTTCAGCGACCGGTGTACCCGCCACAGCTCCTGATCCGGGATTTGATCCACTTTCTCCCACATTTCGCGATCGGTAACCTGCTCAAACCATTTTTTTCCCAGGTAGCGGGCAAACAGCTCTTTTAGTTCAGCAGCAAGCCATGTTTCCACATGAACACCGTTGGTAACGGAGGTGATCGGTATCTCTTCAGGATGAAGGCCTTTGTATTGTGATTGGAACATGTCCCTGGAAACCTTTCCATGCAGCCGGCTCACCCCGTTGACAAAAAAAGCATGGCGCAGGGCCAGCAGGGACATGTTGAAACTGCTGCGTTCTTCATCCCAGCCCAGGTTTTTCAGTGTTTTGATATTGACACCCATCTCATTGATCATCGGGTCAAAAAAACTTGTGATTAAATCTTCGGAGAAAAGGTCATGTCCCGCCGGCACTGGGGTATGGGTGGTAAATATGGTCGAGGCCCGGACAACCTCCCTGGCAGTATCAAAGGAGACCATGTAATGCATCAGTTCCCTGATCCGCTCGATGATTAAAAAAGCGGCGTGTCCTTCGTTAATGTGCCAGGCGCTTGGATTTATTTTCATCGCCCTTAATGCCCTTACTCCCCCGACACCCAGGACAATCTCCTGGGAAAGGCGGTACTGCCTGTCGCCGCCGTAGAGCTGTCCGGTCAGGTTGCGGTCCTGCAGAGCGTTCTTGGAAGTATCCGTATCAAGAAGGTAGACAACTATTCTCCCTACTTTTACCTTCCAGATCTGGACAAAGACCGTCCTCCCATATAGATTAATTGTCACGTCCAGCTGGCTGCCGTCGGGATTGTTCACAGGAGTTATCGGCAGTTCGTAAAAATTTAGATGTGGGTACTCGGCCTCCTGCTTGCCTACGCTGTTAATTCTCTGGTGAAAGTAGCCTTGCTTGTAAAGCAGTCCGACCCCGATGAAAGGAATTCCCAGGTCACTGGCTGATTTGCAGTGATCGCCCGCCAGTAAACCTAAACCACCGGAATAAATGGGGTGTGATTCATGCAGGCCGAATTCGGCGGAAAAATAGGCGACAAGATCATCCTTGTACTCCGGATATTTTTTGGCAAACCAGGTTTCTTCTTTTAAATAACGTTCATATAGATCAATAACCCGCTTGTAAAGAGCCAGGTAATCTTCGTCCTGTGATGCCCGTTCCAGCTCTTCCTTACTGACACGCATAAGAAACTTGACCGGGTTGTGTTCAACTTCCCGCCAGAGATCAGGATTGATAGACCTGAAAAACTCGATGCCGACCGGATTCCAACTAAACCAGAAATCATATGCCAGCTCTCTCAGCCGGTTGATATTTTGCGGCATTTCAGGTGTTACTGATACAATGCGATAAGGAAACATAAAACGCCTCCAGGAGCTTTTTGTAAATTTTCTACCCGTATTTGTTAAATCCCTTTATAATTATAAATGATATGCTAATGAATTTACTATAGTGGTATATTTATATAACGTTTATTCTCTTAATGAGAGGAGCGCAAAAATGCGTCGTTTCGTCAAGCCGGCTTTATTAGCAGCAGGGTTAATAATTGTTTTTGCTCTTCTTTTATTATGGCGTGAGGCCCCTAATATAAAGTTACCATACGGGGAGCAGCAGGGGAACAGGATTTTGATTATTTCCCCTCATCCTGACGACGAAAGCATCGCAACCACAGGGGTTATCAGCCAATCACTTAATGACGGCCATGAGGTAAAAGTCGTCCTGTTAACATATGGAGACGGATTTCTAAAAGCCGCCCAGAAATTCACCGGCAAAAAAGACCCGGCGCCAGACGACTACCTCCGGCTTGGACGCACACGCAGACAGGAAACTGCCTGGGCCATGAGCCTCCTTGGTTTGTGTCCCGGGAATATTACTTTCCTTGGCTATCCCGACTCAGCATTGAAAATCCTCTGGGATAGCCAGTGGGACAGTGAGAATGTTAAGCCTGCAGGCAGTGTGAATGTTGATCGTGTACCGTACGATGACGCATTAAACCCAGGCGCCCCTTATTCAGGACAATCAGCAGCAGATACTCTGGCCAGCATCATTTCTGATTACCAACCCACTGAAATTTACTACCCTGACCCATCAGACGATCATCCCGACCACTGGGCTGCCTCGGCTTTTGTGAGGTACACTCTCAACTCTCTGAATTATGATTGTAATGAGCATACTTATCTTGTGCACCGCAGTTTGTGGCCTCAGCCTGACATGGAAGAACCGGCAAAGCCGCTGCTGCCTCCGGAGGAACTGTTAAATATCGATACCAGTTGGGTTGATTTCGCCTTAACGAAAAGTGAAATCGAGTCAAAAAAGCTGGCGCTGCATCAATATGTGACCCAGGAAGCAGTAATGGAACCTTTCCTGTGGGCTTTCATCCGCAGCACCGAACTTTTTGGGCAAAATCCAGATTTAGTTATTAATGAAAGCGGCACAATTTTAAAAGACCCAAGTTCAGATACTATCGGGCGTCTCCTCTAGAAGGGCCTGCGGATATCACCGGGGTAAACTTTGCCCGCCTGGGAAGCCAACTGATTATAACCATAGAAACGCGGGATGCAGTTTCTGACAAAATAACTTACCTCCTGGGCTTGCGAATTTTTGACGAAAACAGGCAAAGCAAACGGGCTGACTTTCAGGTTGATGCCGGTGAACTGAAAACTATTTTGAAATCGGCAGGATCTATTCAGCCTGAAATAAAATCATTCCAGATTAAAGGCAACCGGATCAACCTGATCATAGCAGATCCTGCTCTCGCTCAACCTGTGAAACTGATGGCCGGAGCCCAAACATTAGATAATGGCGCCCTCCTGGACAAAACAGCATGGCGAACTTTCAGCTTCACAAATTGAAATACAGCAGGATTTCTAAATTTATATTCGAAGTTCTTATTTATTCCAATTTTACACAAAGACCTAAGGAATTGGCTGGAGGTGAAACTTTTTGGATACAGCTGGCAGTTTTACCAACCCAAAATCTCTGGCTGTCATCGGCGCTTCCAATACGCCCGGTAAAATTGGCAATGCCCTGTTGAGCAACTTGCTCGGCAGCGGTTATAAGGGGAAAATCTATCCCATCAACCCCAAGGAAAAGGAAATTTTGGGGCTCCCGTGTTTTCCGTCCCTGGCCGATGTGCCCGATGAGATAGAAATGGCTATTTTCTGCATTCCCGCCCGGAAAGCCATAGAAACAGCCGAGGAGTGCGGTAAAAAAGGGGTTAGGAATCTAGTAGTCATTACCGCGGGCTTTAAGGAAATTGGCCGCGCCGGCGCGGAGCTGGAAAAAGAATTCATGTCAGTCTGTGATCGTTACGGTATGCGCGTGCTGGGCCCGAATGTCGTCGGATTTATCGACACCCATACTCCAATCAACGCCACTTTCTTAAAAGGGTTCCCGCCAAAAGGAGAAATCGCTTTTATTTCGCAGAGCGGCGCGATCCTCGCTTCCATTCTGGACTGGAGCATATCAGCCGGGATTGGCTACAGCAAGATCTACAGCCTTGGCAACAAGGCCGACCTGAGTGAGGTTGACTTTATCGCCGAAGCTGTTGACGATCCCAATACAAAAGTAATTCTCTGCTACATCGAGGATGTGACGCACGGCCCCGAATTCCTGAAAGTGGTAGCCGAAGCAACCCGCAAAAAACCGGTCGTGATCCTGAAATCAGGCACAAGCCAGTCCGGCGCCCTGGCGGCCTCATCCCATACCGGGGCGCTGGCCGGCAGCGATCTCGCTTATAACACTGCTTTTAAAAGATGCGGTGTCCTGCGTGTGACCAATATGTCCGATCTTTTTGACCTGGCCATATCTTTT
This sequence comes from Pelotomaculum sp. UBA4789, assembly GCA_002402945.1. GTDB lineage: Bacteria > Bacillota > Desulfotomaculia > Desulfotomaculales > Pelotomaculaceae > Syntrophopropionicum. The sequence continues at coordinate 7,828 of DHGV01000081.1, read as the reverse complement.
GTCAGCCAGCCCCTGCCTAAAGGCGACAGGGTGGCCATTGTGACCAATTCCGGCGGGCCGGGTATTATCGCTACTGACAGGGTCGAGGCGCATGGCCTGCATATGGCGCGTTTTGCCAAAGAAACAATTGAAGAACTGCGCTCTTACATGCCCGCAGAGGCCGGCATTTACAACCCGGTGGACGTCCTGGGTGACGCAAAAACGGATCGTTTTAATTACGCTTTTGAGAAAGTTTTTAAGGATGAAAATGTAGACAGCATTGTGATGCTGATGTGCCCCGTGGCGGTAACTGAACCGGTTGATACAGCACGGTCCTTAATCGAGTTCAGCCGGCGTTACCCGGAAAAAACAGTTATTTCCGCCATGATGGGCGGCAAGTCACTGGCTGAAGGAGCGGCGCTGCTTTCTTCCAGCGGCATCCCCTGCTTTTCCATGCCGGAGCCTGCTGTCGCCGCTATCGCCGGCATGACCGCTTATAGGAAAATGAAGGATCGTCCGGCTGTGGAAGACAGGATTACTGATTTCAAGCCGGATTTAAAGACCGTTAAAGCAATTTTTTATGATGTTAAGAGGGATGGCCGCCTGGCGCTCCTCGGCAGTGAGGCGGCAGAAATTGTATCGGCTTACGGTATAACAGCGGCCCCGACAATTATATCTCAAAGCCCTGATGAAGCGGCGGCAATAGCGGATCAACTGGGCTACCCCGTTGTCCTGAAAATTGCTTCCCCGAAGATTATGCACAAAACCGATGTCGGCGGTGTGATCAGAGACCTTCAAACCGCAGAGGAAGTCAAGAACGCTTATGTCAACATTATTGAAAACGTGCACCGGTATCTGCCCAAGGTAGTACCCTACGGGATCGAAATTCAAAAAATGATGCCCAAGGGAATCGAACTGATTGTAGGCATGACCAGGGATGTCCAGTTCGGTCCATTGATCGGTTTTGGCCTGGGAGGAATTTTTGTCAACCTGATCAAAGACGTCTCCTTCAGGCTGGCACAGGGCCTGACCAGCATGGAAATTTCTGATATGATAGCAGAAACTAAAGCGTACTCGCTGATGAAAGGATACCGCGGCGAGAAGCCGGTCGATATTTTAGCCGTCAGTGAAGTGATCAGGCGCTTGGCTTTACTGGCCACTGACTTTCCGGAAATAACCGAGGTTGACGTCAACCCGGTATTTGCATATGAAGACGGGATAGCAGCCCTTGATATAAAAATAACCCTGTCGTGAGGTGAAAATATGAAAAATCTTTATATCACTGGTGTCGCGGGATGCGGCAAAACAGCCATCGCCCTGGGCCTCGCCCTGAAACTGAAAAATGAAGGGATTAAGGTCACCTACTTTAAACCGGTGGGCAGCCGGCCCAAGCTTGCCGGCGCTGAAGACAACGATGCCATTCTGATGCACGAGATTCTTCAGATGAAAACAGACATTAAACAAATCGCGCCATTTACAGCGGGCACCTCTTACCTGTCCGGGCTGAAAAACCCGGAGACGGCTATTGCCAGTATCAAAGAAGCTTACCAGGCGATTTCCGCGGAGGCGGACCTGATCATCATTGATGGGGCCACCTTTCCCCACGTGGGCGCCGCGTACGGCCTTGATGTAATCAGCCTGGCGCCTGTGTTCAACGCTTCAGTTTTAAATGTTATCAAGTTGGAAAATGATTTAAGTGTGGACCAGGCCATCTTTTTTAACAAAAACTGCCAGGCCAGAGGGCTGGCGGTAACCGGGCATATCTTTAATAATGTCCCCAGGCAGCTGCTGGCCAAAACGGAAGGGGTTTTCAAGCCGATCCTCGAAAAAACATGCTGCACAACACTTGGTATCATACCGATGCGGCCTGAAATCGCCTCGCCAACTGTTTCTGAGTATTACGAGGTACTGGGAGGCGAACTGCTGGTTGGCGAGGACAAAATGGACCGGCTGGTGGAGGAAGTTATCGTGGGCGCCATGACTATGGAAAGCGCGCTGCAATACATGCGCCGTTCGGCGAATAAAGCGGTGGTTATGGGCGGGGACCGGGCTGACCTGGCTCTGTCCACACTCGAGACCAGCACATCTGCCTTGATTTTGACAGGCGGCCTTTACCCGGATGTAAAGGTGATCTCCCGCGCCGCGGAAAAAGGAGTGCCCATTATTCTGGTTCATTACGACACATATACAGCCATTGAAAAAATCTCTGAGGTTTCCAGGCGCATCCGCCCCGGGGACGCCACCGGTATCAACATCGCCAGAGAAAACATCGAGCAGCACTGTGACTGGAAAGCAATCATGAAATCCCTGGAAGAAAAATAGATGATCGGATATTCAAGAGAACCTGTCAGGAATTATGGCAGGTTCTCTTTTTTAGTAAAGATTATGATTTAATAAAATGATAAGGAATTGGAAATAATTTTCTAATTTCTCTGTTATATTATCCTTTTTAGATAATGAAAAGCTATTTTTAAATGAATCCTATTTTCAGTACAGATAATATAAAGGAGTTGTTATGTTTTGGGCAAAAGGATATTAATTCTTAACAACAGGACCCTGATGCGAAAAATGATTGCAAAAACATTTAACAATAATGGATATACTGTTGTTGGTGAAGCCAGAAACGTAGCGGAAGCTGCTGCAGCTTACAAAACGCTCAAACCGGATCTGGTGATCATTGATGCAGAAATGACATACTCTTACAGAAAAAGAGCAATAGAATTGATATATTCCTTAAATGCCAAAGCCGGCATCGCGCTGTTAAGCATTTTAGGCCCAAAGGTTTTTATTGTTGATCCTGTAGATCATGTTTCTGATGACTTTACATTCAGCCGGCTGCCAGAAGGACACCCCCTGCTGATTATAGAAAGGGAATTCTCAAAAAGCCTGTCAGGTTATCTTGATTCCTTAAATTACGCATCACTAGGTATGGTTTCCCAAACCGGATAACAATTGTTCCGCAAGTGATACTGTGGGGCTTTTCCTGACTCATTCCAGCTGATGATGCGGCCGCTCAGCCTTGCTGCTGGGCGGCTGTTTGTTTATGTAAACCCATTGGGCGGAAGCACGGGAAGCACGGGGACGTTCTTTTTGCTTCCGTGTGGAAGCCTTAAAAATTATTGTGTTGCTGGTTTGAGGCATTTTAAATACCGGTAGCGATATGTACTATTCAAATATCTTCCCGACAAACTTGATTTCCTCGCCGCAGCTGCTGCAGCTCCTGTCAGCCAGTCCCACACCGCGGGCCGAATATCCTATTCTGCTGATCACCTCATTGCCGCATTTTGGGCAGAGGGTATCATCGTTACCCGGCAGCTGCGCGTTGCCGATATAGACATAGTGCAGTTTTTTCATGGCAATTTCCCTGGCCCGCGTCAGCGTTTCCAGCGGTGTAGCCGGCAGGTCCATTTTGTACATGGGGAAGTAGCGGGAGAAATGCAGGGGGATGTCCCGGTCCAGGGACGCGATCCAATCCGTCAGGCGCTCGATCTCCTCCGCCGAGTCATTCAATCCTGTGACAAGCAGGGTGGTAAGCTCCACGTGGCACTCCTGGCGGGCGATTTCCACGGTTCTCTGCACAGGCTGCAGGCTGCCTGTGCAGATCTTCTTATAATAATCTTCTGAGAAGGACTTGACGTCAATATTCATCGCGTCTATGAAAGGAAGAATCTCGCGCAGGGGGGCCTCGTTAATATAACCATTTGTCACAATCACATTTTTCATCTCAGCCTCTCTAACCAGTTTGGCGGTTTCCAGCATAAACTCGTACCACATGAAAGGTTCATTGTAAGTATAGGCAATACCAATGTTAGGGTAGCCCATGCTCACATAATCACGGGCCATCTCGACCATGCCTTCCGGTGTGATTTCGGTTGTAGGCGTTTCATCCTGAGAGATCTGCCAGTTCTGGCAGAACTGACATCTGAAGTTGCAGCCAAGGGTACCTGCGGAAAAGATATATGAACCCGGGTAGAAATGGAACAATGGTTTTTTTTCAATGGGGTCCAGCCCGAAGGAAGACACCTTGCCGTAATTTGTGGCATAGAGGACACCGCCGTGGTTTTGCCTGAAGCGGCAGATGCCGGCTTTCCCTTCTTTTATCTTACAGTAATGCGGGCACAACAAACAGGCGGTTATATCCTGATCCTTTTTCTCATAGTAAAGCGCTTCTTGCATCATAATCACCTCTAAAATATATTGACAGGATTTACAGGATTTTTTTAGATTAACAGGATTTAAATAAAATATAAATTCTTCTTGTAATTTACCTTAGTAAAACGTCATCATTAAATGGATAAGATATTAAAAAGATTAATTAAATCCTGTAAATCTTGTTTTTCTTCCTGTTATTCCTGTCGATTTGTTTATTTATATCTTATCACTTCAAACCTGGCCAGTTTTACCGGCTCATCCGGCCCGATACCGGCTTTGCGGCGGGCGATGTCAACCTGTTCCTCCGGAGTATCTATCCCTTCCAGGTCGGGCAGCAGCAGACCGCTTCTCCGGCCGGAGCGCACAATGACCCCATACCTTGCAGGATCAAGTTCATGCAGGCCGGAAATAATTTCGGGCGTCTGCAGCACATCCACGGAATATTCAAGTTCACCCAGCTCATCTTTGCGAACAGGCTCAAAGCGTGGGTCATTTATACCGGCGCTGATGGCATTTGCGGCGACCTCTTCGGCTATGTTTGATCTGGTAGGCTGGGTTGTCCCGATGCAGCCCCGCAGGTTCCCATGCTTTTTAATGGAGACAAACACACCGGCCTTTTCCCTGAATTCTTCAGGTACTTCCGCAAGCGCGGGAGGCGCTGAACCGCTGACATAACTCTCCAGGGTGTTACGCGCGATTTTAACCAGGTAGCTTTCTGCAGCCCGGCGCTTCGATGTCTCCGTCTGTTGAGCAGCACGCATTTTTTTTAAAAGGGATTTCTCCGGATTAGCTCCGGCAGGCTCAAGTGAGGCCACCAGGTAACCCACCCCGAAAGGCCCTTCGTATGAAATGACCTCGGCATTCACATCATACCCGTCCAGGGCGCCCAGCATCATGACTACGGAGTGGTAGCCGCATTCTCCGGCCTGGGCAACCAGTTCCGGGTCCATTTTGACAATGCCCTCCACATCAGGCACGGCCAGCAGCCTGACCATCAGGCTGTCAAAATCTTTCCCTCTCGGCATATAACCACTCGGGGCATCGCGGGTCAGGCCGTGGGACATGTCACCGCTGGCCAGCAGGGCTGTCCTGCGCCCCAGTGCTTCGGCCGCCCTGCGCACGGCGACACCAAAGAGATATAGCTTCTGCGGCTCGCCCAATGCCATTGATACATGCACAAGAGGTGTTTCCAGACCGGCCTTGCGCAGAAAATAAAGGGGCACAACCACACCGTGATCCAGGCGCAGGCTTATACCGTACTGCCTTTCCTCTGTTTCAGTCAGTTCAACAACTGTCATACCCAGTTCAGCGGCCTGTTTATTAATTTCCCTGGCCAGGTCCAGGTCGTTTTCCATCATATACCTGACATTACCGGCCCGGAAAGATCCCAGGTCGCCTTTCAGGAGCGGGGACATGTTAATTCCGACCACTTCCCGGAATATCGGCGCATGGGGTGATATAATTACAACCGTATCCGCGCCGCTCTTTTTCAAGCGCCTGCCCAGTTCCAGCAGCGCCTCCTGGGTGTCCGAAACCAATGACGCCTCATCGCCGCCGACTTCCGGCACTACTATGGGGGGGTGCGGGCAGACGCCGCAGTATACAATAGTCATACCTTTCTCCCTCCTTAATTTAATTTGATAAACATCAATATTTTTCCAGGGCAATATCGTTTGTTGGTTTACGATAAGCGCAGGATTCAATGTTTTTCAATCAATTATATCCTGTAAATCCTATGATTTTCTTAAATATTTCTTACATTTTCAAAATCTCAATAAATGTTATTATATTTATTACCTGCAGGATTGCATCCTCTGCCGATTGATTGTTTTTACGGCTAATCTAAAATATATTATTGTTGAAAAATGTATTTTCAAGAAGGGATCAGATCATATCCATGAAACAGTGTCAGGAATGCAAACAGGAAGTCAGTTCAACAGATAAAGTATGTCCAAACTGTGGGAGAGACCAAAAAAATTGGTTTAATAAAAATAAGATTTTAATATTCATTGGCGTGATTATCCTTCTCGGAATTATTGGTACAGATCTGGTTGTTAAAAGCAATAGCACAAAATTAATTAAGACTGACATAGATGTGTTCAAATCTGATTATTATGAAATAAAAATTACTACCATTGAAGAAAAATCACAAGTAGGTAAACTATCTCCCCAACGCAAACCGCAAGAAGGCTATACTTATGTGGTTGTGAATTATCAGTTTAAAAACATTTCAGGCAAACCCTTATCTCAATATGAATCTCCTGATTTTGAATTAGTTGACAAGAACAAAGCAAAATATGCAATTAACTTCAATGGATCATATTATTATAGAGAAGAAAAAAGCCTGGATAAATTTCTTGATTTCGATTTTAATCCAGGTACTACCTATAAAAGTGCCTATGTTTTTGAAGTTCCCAAAAAACAGTTTGAAGCCGGTGGGTGGCAATTAATAGTAAATGAGAGAACAGCTAGATTTGGCATATTCACCAATGTAGGTTACGTCAATATAAATTAGTTGTCCATGCCAGCCTATCACTTAAATAAACCATAATAAAGGAAATAAACACCAAGCCCCAAAAGGAATATACCGCAAGCTGCTATGATCCCACTGTACATCCTGTCACTCAGAAACTTCCTGCCGCCTGCCACTGCTGCCGAGATCAGGCTGTACCAAACAAGGTCAGCCAGGATATGACCGCTGAAGAAAGAAGTGATGCCCAGGACACCTTTTTGCAGGGACAGGGTAATATATCCGAGGCCGATTGTGGCCCACCAAAGGATCCAATAAGGGTTGGAAATACTAAAGAGGATGCCTCCGAGCACCGGGCGCATGTTCCTCTGCACCCCTGAAACCTGGTTTATCCCTGGTTCCTCCCCACGAGTGCCAGGCAGCCCTTCCTGCCCATAAATCTTAAGAGAAATCCTGCCGGCAGCAGCGTCCCTGACCATACCGGCGCCCATGTAAAGCAGAAAAACGCCCCCCGCCACTGCTATAAAATGCGATACGCCAGTCAAAGTCAAAATAAAAGAAAGCCCGCCGGCCAGGGCCAGGATCAAAGCGATCTCAAGGATGGCATGGCCCAGGATCACCAACGGACCTGCCAGAAAACCCCGTCTGGCGGTCTCCGCTATCATAAAAGTCAGCAGCGGGCCCGGCATCAATGCCCCCGAAAACGCCACGATAAAGGCCGTTGAAAAAATTGCCAAGACATCCACCATATCACCACCAATTTAAAAATGTTCTTTTATTAAGATGAAATACCTGCCAGCATTTAAAATTCCTGTACTATGCCCTTGGTGTCCGCTGCAGGGCTTTACAGAAAATGAGCCAGGGTTAAATCCCCCTGGCTCATTTGTAATAGTGCTGCGAAGTGAAGCCTGGTTACATTTTAAACCTTCAGGTTAGAGATGGTTTCCTGCATCTCGGTGACAACTTCATCCAGGGTTTTCGCCGCTGTTGTGAAGCCATCAACCAGCGCTGTCTGTTCAATGGTTGCCTTATTCACAGAATTGATGCCGTCCGTTACCTGCTGCGAAAAACTGATAATCTCCTTAACCAGCGTGATCATGTTTTGCAGGTCAGATACGAGCGACTTGACAGTCTGAGAAGCCTCGCTGGCCGCGCTGTAACCCTCGGCAACTGTCTGCTGGTCTTGCTCCAGGCTCATAGAGGCCTGGCGGGCGTGCTGCAGGGCTT
>DHGV01000114.1 GCA_002402945.1 Pelotomaculum sp. UBA4789 | reverse complement strand
GGCCTCAGCCGCACATTGGCGGGTTAAAACCCGCCCGAAAACTCCAGGAAATGGCTTGACCATAATTTACCCATGTTGCTTCCATCGTTGAATGGAATCAGACAGGGGAATGGGGACACATCCGAATTCAGGATATGGTAAAACAGGGGATCAGCCTGGTACCGGAGCGCAGGGAAATTTTTAATTCCCTGAGTGTGAAGGATAATCTTTTATTAGGCGCATATCACCGCTACCGTTCTGAGAAGAATGAGGTTATAATAGATATGGAAAATGTTCTGGATCTGTTTCCAGCTCTCAGAGGCAGGGAAAACCATCCTGCCGGTACACTGAGCGGTGGTTTGCAGCAGATGCTGGCTATCGGGCGCGGGCTGATGGCGCGTCCCAGGCTGCTGCTCGATGAACCTTCTGTAGGGCTGGCCCCGCTGGTAGTGCGCGAAATCATGTCCACCCTGGCAAATCTAAAAAAGACTGGGGTGACGATTGTTCTGGTGGAACAGAATACAGCCGCGGCGCTTAAAGTGGCTGACCGAGCTCTGGTAATGGAACGCGGCAGCATAGTTTTGAGCGGCTGTTCGCAGGAAATTATGGGGGATAGCAGGGTCCAGCAGGCCTACCTGGGACGCACGAGAGTTGTGCAGCCCGCGGCGGCGCTTTAAGACAGGAGGAAATGTTAAAAATGATTCAGTCACCAAAGTCACCAGGTAAAAAATTACGGATGGCTTACTATGATCCCGAGCATGAAACCATGACCCGGGAAAAGCTTGAGCAGCTGCAGCTGGAACGGCTGAAGACAACCGTAAAAAAAGTTTACCGGGCCGTACCGTTTTACAAGAAAGCATTTAGAGACAAGGGGATAGAGCCGGGAGATATTAAGTCTCTGAGTGACATCAGGAATTTACCCTTCATTTACAAACAGGACCTCAGGGACAATTATCCGTTCGGGCTTTTTTCCGCTCCTCTGGACAGGATCATCCGCCTGCACGCCTCTTCCGGAACCACCGGAAAACCTTCCGTGGTCGGCTACACCAAAAAGGACATATCGAACTGGGCTGACCTGATTGCCCGCAGCCTGGTTATGGCCGGCGGCGACAAAAATGACATTATCCAGGTTGCTTTCGGCTACGGCCTTTTCACCGGCGGGCTTGGCACCCACTATGGGGTTGAGCGCCTGGGCGCCGCCGTGTTGCCCATGTCCGGCGGCAACACCGCCAGGCAGCTGATGCTGATGCAGGATTTCGGTACGACCATACTTGCCTGTACGCCTTCTTACGCGCTTTTCCTGGCAGAAGAAGGGATTGCGGCGGGAATTGATTTTAAAAAGCTGCCGCTCCGGGCCGGTGTTTTCGGAGCCGAACCCTGGACAGAGAACATGAGGAGCCAGCTGGAGTCAAAAATGGATATCACCGCCCTGGATATCTACGGGCTCAGTGAAATTATGGGTCCTGGTGTAGCGATGGAATGCCAGGCAAAGCAGGGTTCCCACATATTTGAGGATCACTTTATCGCTGAAATCATCGACCCGGATACAGGCGAGGCGCTGCCATACGGGCAGCGGGGCGAGCTGGTACTGACCACCATTACGAAAGAGGGCATTCCTCTGCTGCGCTACCGCACTCGGGATATTTCCACCCTGCACCCGGAAAAGTGCGCCTGCGGGCGGACCCACATGCGGATGAAGAGGGTAACAGGCCGTACCGATGACATGCTGATCATCCGGGGCGTCAATGTCTTCCCATCCCAGGTGGAAAGTGTCCTGCTTGAATTTGGCGAGACCGAGCCGCATTACCTCCTGGTGGTTGACCGCAAGGGCGATCTTGATGATCTTGAGATATGGGTGGAACTGTCTGAAAAAATGTTTTTCGACGAGGTAAAACAGCTGGAAAAACTGGAAAGCAGAATCCGCCATAAACTTCTGAGCGTCCTCAATATTAATGTCAAGATCAAGTTTGTAGAGCCCAGGACCATCCCCAGGAGCGAAGGCAAGGCCAATCGGGTGATGGACCGGCGGGACCTGATGAAGAAGTAGGTACGCGAATGGAAGCAGGGGGACGGTTCTCTTGCTTCCTTGGTCGGCTAAAGCCGACCCTACAGCGCAAAAAATTTTAAAATCAACTTAAGCCCCGTCTGATGAGGTGTTGAGGGACAGAGGATTATATCAATCCTGTCCCTCTGTCCCCGGTGCGGCTTCAGCCGCACCGGGTCGGCTAACGCTGACCCGGAAGCGAAACATGAGAATCTATGAAGGCGCGGCTTTAGCCGCACAATATTGGCGGGATGAATCCCTACCTGCAGCGCAAAAAATACATTACAATCCAATAACAGGCGCACCCCGGTTTTTACCGGGGTTTGTTGATGCCTGATTTAAGGAAAATTTAAATATGGTTTAAGGAAATAATAATTATTATTAAATAAACTTCAAATATAAATATTTGTTAACATAAGAGAAAGAGAGGCTGCAGGAGGCAATATCAGGAATAGGGAAGGAAATTTTGCGATTAGAGGCCAAAGCAGTATAGATTATTGGACGGGAGGGGATATGTTTTATGTTTGTTCAGCAATTCTTTGTCAACGGGCTGGCTCACAGTTCATACCTGCTGGGCGGCGCAAACACCTGTACGATTGTTGACCCCCGCCGCGATGTGGACATCTACCTGGAAGCGGCAAAGGCCATGGAAATGAAAATAACGCACATCCTTTTGACCCACCTGCACGCTGATTTTGTGTCCGGCTTCATGGATCTGGCTGAGAAAACAGGGGCGGAAATTTATGCGCCGAAAGCCGGCAAATGCGAATTCGAGCATATAGACCTGTCAGAAGGAAGCATCTTCAGGATCGAGGACCTGGCTGTAAATGTCCTGGAAACACCGGGACACACACCCGAGCACATTACATATGTCGTAACCGATCTCTCGCGGAGCGAAGACCCCGCCGCGATCTTCTGCGGTGATGTTTTGTTCGTGGGTGACGTGGGCCGACCGGATCTCTTTCCTGATATAGCAAGAAAACTGGCGTCAGAACTATATGACAGCCTGCACAAAATAATCGAGTTGCCGGACTACTGCGAGGTATACCCCGCTCACGGCGCCGGCTCATTATGCGGCAGGGCAATAGGGGCCAAAAGGACCAGCACTGTAGGGTATGAGAGAAGAAACAATTATGCCCTGCAGCTGAAAGACAGGGAGATGTTCATTAAATCGCTGATTACTGACATGCCGGCCGCGCCTGACCATTTTTCGCGGTCCAGCGCCATTAACCGGAAAGGGCCTGAGCTGGTCAGAAAATTACCCGCACCAATGCCGCTGGAGCCGCAAGCTTTCTGGCAGGCGGCACAGCGTTCAGACACTCTTGTGCTGGATGTACGCAGTTATGACGCTTTTGGCGGGCAGCATGTCCCCGGGTCTTACAGCATTATGCTCAGTGCGGTTTTATCCACCTTCGCCGGCTGGATTCTGCCGCCGGATAAAGACATCCTGCTGGTGGCGTCTGCAAAAGAACAGGTACAGGAGGCGCTGGCCGCACTGCGTCGGGTCGGGCTTGACCGGGCTAAAGGCCAGCTCAGCGGGGGTATGTTTGCCTGGGCCAAGGCCGGCCTGCCCATAGAGCATGTCTGCCTGATCTCTGCCGGAGAACTCAATGAAATATGTGCTGCGGGCGGGGACACTCTCATATTGGATGTGCGCAGCGCCGATGAGTTCAGCGCCGGCCATATCAAGAGAGCTGTAAACATACCCGCGCCAGACTTGAGGACCAGGCATGCGGAGCTTGATAAAAACAAACCCATTGCGGTAATCTGCACGACAGGAATCCGAGCCGGTATGGCCTGCAGCATCCTCAAGATGAACGGGTTTAAAAAGATCTATAACGTTACCGGAGGCATGACCGGTTTCAACACCGCCGGTTACACCACGGAGTGCTCTCCATGTATGGCAGCGCCCCACCTTCCGGCTAAGGGGTAAGCTGATATAAAATCAATAGAAAAGGAGTGGGCTGTTGATGGAATGGCTGGCCATGGAGCGCTGGTCGCCCTATGTAGTTGGCGCGGGGATAGGTGTATTGAGCTGGCTGACATTTTTATTATCTGATAAGGCCATCGGGGTCTCAACCTCTTTTGCCCGGACGGCCGGCATGATTGAAAAACTATTTGCCGGCGCCAAAGTAAAGGATAAAGCTTATTATCAGAAGTTCCCTCCAGTGATCGACTGGGAGTGGATGCTTGTTTTAGGGCTGCTGCTCGGCGCGTATATATCGGTTGTTTTATCGGGACAGTTCAGGCTGGAGTGGGTGCCGCCGATGTGGGCGGCGGCAGCCGGCACAAATATTTTTGCACGGTGGCTTACAGCGCTGGTTGGGGGTATAATAATCGGCTTCGGGGCGCGCTGGGCCGGCGGCTGTACCAGCGGCCACGGGATCAGCGGCACGATGCAGCTGGCGGTCAGCAGCTGGCTGGCGGCAATATCCTTTTTTATTGGCGGGATCATCACCGCCAAGATTATCTTTAATGTGTTTTTGAAGTAGGAGGTGAGGGCTGTTGTTTAAAGCGCTGCATGCGAAAAGGGGTTCCCAACTGATCATCGGATTTTTGGTCGGCGTCATTTTTGGATTTTTACTGCAGAAAGGCGGGGCAACCAGGTACGATGTTATCATCGGCCAGCTGCTGCTGACAGATTTTACAGTCCTGAAAGTAATGCTGTCAGCCGTGGTAACAGGCATGATCGGGGTGTATGCTCTGAAAGGGGCCGGTATGGCCCAGCTTCATCCGAAGTCTGGCTCATTTGGTTCCTCGGTTATAGGCGGTTTGATTTTTGGTGTGGGCTTCGGCATCCTGGGCTACTGCCCGGGTACCGTGGTCGGAGCAGTGGCGCAGGGCTCCCTGGACGCACTGTTTGGCGGGGTCGTTGGTATTCTCATCGGAGCGGGGCTTTTTGCAGTCGCTTATCCAAAACTGGAAAAAGGATTTATGAAAATAGGCGATTTTGGGGAAACGACTGTTCCACAAGCTTTGCACGTCAGTCCGCAGCTGGTGATTGCCCCGCTCTGCACAGTCATCATCGGGCTGCTGTATTGGCTTGAGAGTATTGGCTTATAGCATATCAGCTTGTTTTAAGCCTACAGGCGCCGGAATAGGCTTGCCCAGGTGATATCCCTGGCCAAAATCAATTTTCAGAGCGCTCAGCGACTTCATGATTTCTTCGTTTTCGACAAACTCAGCTATTGTCTTTTTGCCGAGCGCATGCGCCACGGCGTTGATGGCTTTGACCAGGGATTTGTGCGTGGCGTCTTTGTTCATATCGCGGATATAGCTGCCGTCGATCTTCAGGTAATCCACCGGCAGAAGACGCAGATAGGAGAAAGAAGAAAATCCGATCCCGAAATCATCCAGGGCAAAGCGGCAGCCCAGTTTTTTCAGCCTGCAGATCCAGCGTTCAGCCCTGGCCATATCCTTGACGGCGGTTGTTTCTGTAATCTCGAAACCAATTCGTGCGGGATCAACACCGCTGTCAATGATGCTTTTCTCTATAAACTCCAGCAGAGACTCTTCTGCCAGGCTTAACGCGGATAGATTGATAAAAGGCTCCAACTCCGGGAATTTCTTCAGGGCGTTCAGGGCGGACAACACCACCCAGCGGTCTACCTGCGGCATCAAGCCAAAACGCTCGGCGACGGGGATGAAGTTATTGGGCATGATCAGTTCCCCGCCCGGTTCCTGCAGGCGCAGCAGCATTTCATGGTGGACGATGCTGCCGTCGCTGACCTTGATTACAGGCTGAAAGTACAGCGTGAAAAAGTCGTTCTTGAGAGCGCTTTTAATCAGCGAGATCATGCGGTTTGTGTCAGAAAGCCGCAATTCCGTTTCCTCACCAGGCTTCAGAAGGGTGATCCTGTTTTTCCCGTTTTCTTTCGCCAGGGAAAGGGCATTGTCTGCGTAGAACAGGATTTTTTGGGTGTCAATTGTCCCGTCTACCATCACTACGCCGATGCTGATGCTCAGGTTAACACAGCACTTTTCCTTTTCCAGATACATTTCGTCCTGATCTATAACCCGGCGCAGCTTTTCCGCCACGATTTCTGCTCCCTCGTAATTTACATCTTCCAGCAGCACGCAGAATTCATCTCCGCCAAAGCGGGCCAGCAGGTCGCCCTCATGCAGGTTTTGTTTCAGCGTCATGGCCATTGTAAACAGCAGTTCATCTCCTGTTGTATGACCCAGAGTGTCATTAATAAGCTTGAAGTTGTCAATGTCGATTAACAGGAAAGCGCTCTGCTCACCGAGCTTTGCTTTAGCTACTGCCTGTGTGAGCGCTTCATTAATGGAGTAGCGGTTTGGAATATTGGTCAGTGGATCGTGTGTGGTAAAGTACTGCAGCTGTTTTTCCATTCTATTGTGTTCGGTTATATCCCGAACAGTTTCAATTGCGCCGACAATACTGCCATCGCTGTCAAAAAGTGGTGAGGCTACAGCCCAAAGATCCGCACCTGTGCCGTTATTTATAGTTGGCAGATAGAACTTTGCGAACAGAGTATCACCTTTTTTTTCAACATACGGGTACAGGCTGCTTATTTTTTCATTATAGGAAAATATGAGGTCGATCAGCACAGGCCTCTTCTTGTTATAAAATGGCATAGCGTAGGCATAGCTCCCCAGGCCGATGATGTTTTTTTTCGCTACCCCGGTCATTTCCTCAATGGCTTTATTCCAGGCTATGACTTTTTTGTCGCTGTCGATGACAAAGGTCGCATCCGGCAGAAATTCAATAATATCCAGCAGCTTCTGCCGGGATTCATTCAGGAGTTTATTCGATTTGACCAGTTCCCCGTACTGAAGCTTCAACTTACCGCGCATCTGCTCAAAAGTTGTGGCCAGAAAGGCGATTTCTTTTTGGGCCTTGACATTAACTTCGGTATCAAGGTCACCGTCCGCCAATCGTTTCGCCGCGGCAGCCAGCTCGTTAATCGGCCGGGTGAGAGAATTGGTGAAGAACAAGATTAAGGCCAGGATACCTGTCAGGACCAGGGAAAACACGCAAATTCCCCAGAAATTTGTGAAGCTGGCGGTGATTGACATAGATAATGCTGCAATCAGCCCTAAAATAATATTTTTCCAGTTTAAGTTCTGTGGGTTGAATAAGTTTCTGCTTTGCAATTGGTTTTGCATACTGTCCTCCAAAGTGGAAAACTTTCTTAGACATAAAGCTACTTACATCTTATTCGGTTGTTTAATTTATAAACTTTATAAAAAAAGCTTCATTATGATCAAAATCCTTGACGACTGCTGCCTTGTGCCATGTCACTTTGAATAAAGATGTGCTATTATTCATGTAGAAACTTCAGCATTAACCCGGGGGCGAAGCTAATGGACAACCCGAAAAAGAAAAAAGCAGACAGCAGAAGTTTTTTATGGGGTACGATAATCGTTTTCCTGTTATGTGTAACCTGGTATATTGTAAAAACTCAGGCCGGTACTGCCGGATATAACAATGCAACAAATAACATCCGGGTACAGCAGCCTGAAAATCAGAGCAATTCTGCTCCGGCAGCGGACCACGGCGCACAAAACAACGGGGGGCAGACTGTTGCTACCGGCGACAGCAGCGGGCAGGTGAGACCGGTTTTTACCGGGGACGCTGCTGGAGACAAGCACGGTTGGGGTTTTACCAGGAACGAGGATCACCTGCAGCCCGGAATACCTGCCTCCTATACAGCCATGCTCAGCCGAAACGGGGCTTACTGGATCGGCAGCCCGGATAAAAAAGTGGTTTACCTCACCTTTGATGAAGGCTACGAGAATGGGTACACAGCTTCCATATTGGATTCCCTGAAAGCCAACAACGTCAAGGCCGCTTTTTTTGTCACCGGGCACTACCTGGACAGCCAGCCGGAACTGGTCAGGCGGATGGTGGCTGAAGGGCACATTGTCGGCAACCATACCGACACCCATCCCAGCCTGCCGTCCATTTCCAACGAGCAGATTAAAGAGGAGATCAGGTTAGTCGAACAAAAATAT
The DNA here is from genome assembly GCA_002402945.1 of Pelotomaculum sp. UBA4789. GTDB lineage: Bacteria > Bacillota > Desulfotomaculia > Desulfotomaculales > Pelotomaculaceae > Syntrophopropionicum. Next base: position 390 of record DHGV01000114.1, on the reverse strand, counting down.
GAGGCAGTCACCGGCCGGCGCGACATGATATACTTCAGGCCGCCGCAGGGCGAGTTCAGCGAGAGAACCCTCGCCAGCGCCTGGAAATCAGGCTATCACAGCATCTTCTGGAGCATGGCCTTCGCTGATTGGGTACCTCTGCCGGACGGGTCACAGGAGGCATACCAGTCGGTCATGGACAACACCCATAACGGAGCCCTGATCCTGCTGCACGCTGTATCAAAAGATAACACCGAGGCCATGGATAAAATTTTGAAGGGGATCAAGGCGCAGGGCTACAGATTCGGGACACTGGACGAAATGGTAAAATAGTAAACGAGATTGTTTAGAGTCGCAGAAAGACACTTTTATCGTTAGATGGGAATAGACAGAGACCTACGGTAATATGTC
>DHGV01000061.1 GCA_002402945.1 Pelotomaculum sp. UBA4789 | reverse complement strand
GCGGGCTGTCCTGGCGCACTGCCACAATCTTGTTTGGCTCATGAGAGGAAACCACCGCCATGGCAAAAGAGCCAATCAGCTTCGAAGACGCCTTGAGTACGGCATCCAGCAGGTCGCCTTCAAAAAACTCCTCGATCAGGTGGGGCAGGACTTCTGTGTCGGTCTGGGAACTGAAAACGTGCCCCTGAGCCTGGAGCCATTCCCTCAGGGCAACATAATTCTCAATAATGCCATTATGGACCACGGCAATTTTGCCCGTGCAGTCAGTATGGGGATGGGCGTTTTCATCCGATGGCCTGCCGTGGGTTGCCCAGCGGGTATGCCCGATGCCCACGGTAGCATTGTATGTATGCCCGTTTAGTTCATCTTTAAGGACACCCAGTTTGCCTTGTTTTTTTAATATTTCGATGCTGCCTCCCCCTGTAACAGCAACACCGGCAGAATCATAACCGCGATATTCAAGCTTCTCCAAACCCTCAAGCAGAATGGAAACGGCAGCCTGGGATCCAATGTATCCAACTATACCACACATGTTTATTCCTCCAATTTATTTGTGCGTTTGAAGCCGCACCTACGCCTGCAGGCGAATCCGCGCCGGTAAACAATCAGCGTCTGTTTGTTATCATATCGAAATATTTTGCTGGTCCTTGAGATCAGCACAGCTAAAACAATAGTTTATGCGGCTGAAATCACCCCTGCAATTAGTTCGGATTCGTACTGTACCCTGGGGAATGAAAAAACCGGGCTATTTTAAGCACGGCAGTAAAATACTGTTATATGGCGCCTCAAAAAGGCAATACTTGCCCTGAATTGGCAGCACCGCTGCTGGCCGCTGGCACTTCTGTCCCACCAGTTACCCGGTGGTTTTGTTATACCGCTGACGGTCCGGCCGGACCGGGGGGCACCCGCCGAAATATTCGATATACCCCCTCCTCGTCAACCCTCAAAGGAATTAGAATTTGTGCGGCTAAAGCCGCACCTACAATTCATCTAGTCATTGTAGGGTCGGATTTATCCGACCAATATGTCCTTGTTGTTACCCGAACTTCATGATGAACTTCGGGTAGGGTTCTGGCGCTTGTTTTCAGTTTTTTAAGTAAACGTATGGATTTGCCTGTAAATCCACCTCCTCGAAAACTATTTTTTAATTTTAGCGGTTTGTCCTCCCCTTGTATTATGCGGTTTTTTTGGAGGACTACCCGATCTCTGATATAATATTCGACAGCCGGCCAACAATCTCCTTTAATTGTTCCATGTTCCTGCCTTCGGCCATAACCCTCACCAGGGACTCTGTACCGGATTGACGCACCAGGATGCGGCCTGTATCGCCCATTGCCTGCTCCTCCTCTTTAATTGCCATGGCCAGGGCACTGCTGCTCATCACCAGGTTCTTATCCATCACCTGCACATTTACCAGCAGTTGGGGCAGGCGCTCCATCTGGTCCGCGAGCCTTGCGAGCGGCTGGCCCTCCTCTTTTATTACCGCGAGGAGGTGCAGCGCGGTCAGAATGCCGTCGCCGGTGGTGTTATGATCCAGAAAAATAATGTGGCCGGACTGTTCACCGCCGAATTTCGCGCCTGTACGCTGGAGTTCCTCCAGCACATACCGGTCTCCAACCTTTGTTTCCAACACCCTGATGCCGTTTTCCCGCATGGTCATGCGCAGTCCCAGGTTGCTCATCACGGTTACAACAGCTGTGTTTTCTGCAAGACAACCTTTCTTCTTTAAATTACCCGCACAGATAACCATAATCTGGTCACCGTCAATCAGCCTGCCCGCAGCGTCCACGGCAAGCACACGGTCGGCGTCGCCGTCGTGGGCCAGACCCAGGTCCGCCCCGGAAGAGATAACTGCTTTCATCAATGCTTCCGTATAAGTGGAGCCGCACCCACAGTTAATGTTAATCCCGTCTGGATTATTAAAAATTGGCGTTACCTCCGCACCAAGCTCTCTGTAAATACGCGGCGCCAACTGGTAAGCGGCCCCGTTGGCACAGTCGACCACGATTTTCAGGCCTTTTAAATCGGTGTTGATCGTGCTGCAGGCGAATTTCACATAGCGGTCTGCGGCATCGCGCACCTCGAATACCCGCCCGACATCTCCGCCGACCGGGCTCGCCACGCCGGAGCAATCATCTATAACCAAAGCCTCGATTTCCGCCTCAACCTCGTCGGAGAGCTTGTAGCCGCTGGCGCCAAAAAACTTTATCCCATTGTCTTCCACAGGGTTGTGCGAAGCGGAGATCACTACCCCGGCTGCCGCGTTTAGTTCTCTTGTCAAATAGGCGATCGCGGGAGTGGGCATGATGCCCGCCTTCAAGACATTTACTCCCGCGGAACAAATACCGGCCACCATGGCGGCTTCCAGCATATCACCGGAGATGCGGGTGTCTTTACCAATTACAATCCGGTCGGCGTCGTAAAGTTTGGTTAAAATATGCGCCCCGGCCCGGCCGAGTTTAAAAGCTGTTTCCGGCGACAGGTCGCGGTTGGCAACGCCCCGGACACCGTCAGTTCCAAACATAACCCCCATCAAAAGGTAACTCCTTCCGCCAGGAAAAATACAACTCATTATAACTTCGGGCAGATTGATTGTCAATTTATCTGTTCTTTTCAACAATATGGCGGGCTGACAATTTTAAGGACCTGTGAAATTAGGTTTTTGGTTTCTCTGCTCCGCTCTCATTCGTCACATTAGAAGCAGGGGCCTCACCTTTTACCACCTCAACCTGCACTTTCACAATGCCGGGCTGGACACTGATCCCCTGTGGCACTGCCAGGGGCGCGTCAATGGTAAAGCTGTTGTCAATACCGCTGATATTAACGGGCGAGGTTTCAATGTTTGTAATAGAGATGAGCATCTCCGACTGGCCGGACAACTGCACTGAAACCGGGTTTGAAACAACGCTTTTAACGTAATAACCGGCGGAAGGACTGCCGGCCACCTGGATCAGAACCGGCACTGTCTTGGTCGGAACCATTTCCACAATCGGCACAACCACTCTCACCGTTGATGGTTCAAGGGTAACATTGGAATTCCCAACGCTTACCTGCAGGACCTGGTCCACGTCCTGCACTGCTCCCTGGATGTCTATCAATGCCGTGGCCTGTTTTATGCCTTCAAGCACCTTGGTGGGGCCCCTGACAACTATAGTATCCGGCTGGTAAAACGGCGCCAGCGCTGTATAACCCTGGTCCGGTGTCCCTCTTAGGCTGACCGCGACAGCAACCTGCTTTTCCGCAACGCTGTCAACAGAAATGCTCACTGCATCAGGTGTAACCTGGGCTAAGCGCAGCCCCGTCGGCACATTCACCTGAACGGGAATGGTAAAATCTCCTGTCCTGCCTGCCGGTATGTTCACTGCAGCACTGAAATCTTCCGGGACAAGGTTAGCCAGCTGGTTGCGGCTCCCCTGCACCTTCACCTTTACCGTTTCCGGCATACCTCCGGAAATCACCAGGCCCTGTTCCAGCCCGGAGTTTTCCAATTCTATAGTTAATGTTTTTTCTCTGAGCGGGCTCTGCTCGTTGCTGACATAAAGCCACAGGGCAAAAGCCAGCAGCAGAGCAAGCAATCTGAGAGAATAGTTGCGCCAGTTTAAGCGGGCCAAGATTCGCTACCTCCTGAAAAGTAATGCTGTCAAAGAATAACTGGGCCGGTTATACAAAAGGTCAGTGAGTCTTTTTGATAATTCAACCTCATCCAGGCTCCTGTTGATAACACCTTCAACCGCTAATGAAATGTAACCTGTTTCCTCCGATATAATCACTGCCACAGCGTCGGAATGCTCAGTGATCCCGATCCCTGCCCGGTGCCGTGTGCCGAGGTCGCTGGGCAGGTGAGGGCTCTCGCTCAGCGGCAGGAAGCAGGCAGCGGCGGCAACACGGTCACCGCGGATGATCACAGCGCCATCGTGCAGCGGTGTTTTCGGCACAAAAATATTTACAAGAAACTCGGCGGTAACAAGACCGTCGACCTTAACCCCGGTATCGATGTGATCTTCCAGTCCTGTTTCACGCTCCAAAACAATTAGCCCTCCAATTTTGTTCTTGGACAGGAGAGTAACGGCCCTAATGATCTCATTGACAACTTTAACCTGGTCAATTTCACCTGAAGGAGCCAGGGTGGGGTGGTTCAAGAACCTGCCGCGGCCAAGTTTTTCCAACGCCCGCCTCAGCTCCGGCTGGAATACTACCGGCAGTGCAACCACCAGTGCGGTCATGGACTTGCCAAGCAGCCAGTTTATGGTGTACAGATTAAACAGGCTGGCAAAGGCGGTAATTACCAGTAAAACAGCCAGTCCCTTGATCAGCTGGACTGCCCTGGTACCCTTGATTAGCAGCATTAACCTGTACATCAGGAAGGCAACGATCAGGATATCTATAACACTGCTCAGGTTGAACTTTAAAATTGTTTTTAAATAATCGAGGCTCGGGAGCCAGAACTGCTCCAAAGGATAAACCTCCCTTTGTTTTGCATGGTGCGGCATATCTCTATAACATAAAAAAACCGCTACCCCCTATTTCGGGAAGCGGGAAGCTGTTTCCTGCAGATTATCTTTATATTTTTGACTGGGGTTCATGCAGCTAAGTCCAGATCATCCTTGTTCCTTCAAACTCTCTCACAGCTGCTTATTCTCCGTTTTATCTTTCCCAATACTGCCTTTCGGGCTTAAACTATCGCTTTTCAGCAGGCCGTAAGCAAGGCTGTCCGCCAGCGCCTGCCAGCTCGCCTCGATAATATTCTCTGATACACCCACCGTACCCC
>DHGV01000091.1 GCA_002402945.1 Pelotomaculum sp. UBA4789 | reverse complement strand
GTGGTGTCTATCACAATGCCGTTACGGCTTTGAATTATGCCTCTTTCTACACATTGCCGTACAATTTCGGTAATAATGGCATCCATGCTGATATCTTTTAAGCGCTGGGTACGGAATTTGGTTAACAGGCTGATTTCAGGCAAAGGTTCTTCGGGGTTGAGGCCAATAAACCATTTGTAAGCCAGATTCACGTTCAGATCCTGCACCAATTGTTCATCAGAGAGGTTGTACAGATACTTCAAGATCTGTATCCTCAGCATCATCTCTGGTTCTTTGGCAGGTCTGCCATAGTATTTGCAGTAGGAACTTTCCAGAAGTTTGTTCACAAATTCTAAATCAATGGATTTATTTATGGTTTTGAGTATATGATTTTCTGGAATATTATAATACAATGATGAGTATAAACTTAATTGTTTGGGATCAGTCCTAAGCACCTGAAAACCCCCTTAGATTTAGCGTTTGCGCTACATTCATTATATCATAAAGGGGGTTTTTCAGTTCTGTTTCGACAGGCATTTAATTGTATTTTTGCTATTTTTTATTAGGTGTTTTTCAGCGGTCTCGAACCGTCCCCCTGCTTCCTTATTTTTTCATCCTGTCGAGCAGCTCCTGCTTCTTGGCGGCAAACTCTTCCTCTGTCAGGACGCCTGCGTTTTTCAGATCGGCCAGCTTCTTGATCTGCTGGGCGGTGTCGTAGGCCACGCCGTCTGATGCTGCCTTCGGGCTGCTGATTAAATCCTTTATTTTGAGGTCCGGCTCCGCCGGTTCGCTTTCTTTGGGGTTCGGCCCGTATTTATTCAGGCCGGGATTGCCCTCCGTGCACAGCACGATCAGGAACCAGATCCACCCGAGAATCGGGATCAGGTTGATCCAGAAGAACCAGCCGCTTCTGCCCACGTCATGCAGCCGGCGCACCATCACCGCGATGCTGGGTATCAGAACAGCCAGGCTGTACACGCTTTCAATCAGGCCTCGCCCGGATCTGAAGTCCAGGCCAAATATTTCATCCAGGATCCCGGCTGCTATGCTGAAAATGATGTTGAACAGCACAAACATCCAAGTACTCTCTCCGCCTGGCCCGGCCTTCAAATACGGCGTATTTCTTTAAGACATACAGGTACCAGTTCAAAATCATATCACCTCACTTAGATTATATCAGAAGTCCGTCAAATAACAGCCCAAATATATTTGGCTTTATTTGATCAAGGGCGACAATTTCCTGAATTGAGGGGTGGCTGCTTCCTTCATGAGATCAAAAAAGACCGTTTCCGTATTTGTAACGACCGCCCCCATCTGCGACATCAGAGACAAGCCGCTGCGGTAATTTTCCTTAGTCCGGGAACAAACCGCGTCCCCGACAACAAAAACCTGGTAATGCCGGGCAAGCAGGTCCCTTACCGTCTGCAGCACACAAACATGTGTTTCCATGCCGGTTACAATTATCTTTTTCCTGCCCAGCTCTTTCAAAGCTGCGGCTGCTTCCGCCGTACACCCGGAAAAAGTTGTCTTTTCATACACGGCTGTCCCGGACCCGGTATTTATTTCTGCAACCGTCCTGCCCAGGCCCTGGGGATATTGTTCTGTAACGATCACCGGGATCCCTGTGTCCGCAGCGACGGCAAGCATGGTGTTGGTCCTGCTGATCACCTGTTTGCCGTATTTCATGGCCGGCGCCAGACGTTCCTGGATGTCGACCACCATCAGGACAGCCTCCTGGCGGTTTAAGGTAAATTTGTCCAGTGCACACACCCCCGCATCATAATTTGATACAAATTAAACTATTCTGAAGCTGGCGGCGCTGCCCCTGTCGGTCGGCAGGATCTCCAGCCTGGCATCGATGCGTTCTTTTAATTCCGGCACGTGGGAAATAATCCCCACCAGGCGGCCGCCTTTCTGCAGGTCGAGCAGGGCTCGCAGGGCGAAATCCAGGGATTCGGGATCGAGGGAGCCGAAGCCTTCGTCCACGAAAATGGTGTCCAGGTGGATGCCGCCCGAATAGGACTGGACCACATCTGCCAGGCCCAGGGCCAGCGACAGCGAGGCCAGGAAGGTCTCCCCGCCGGAAAGCGTGGCCACACTGCGGGCGGCGCCGGTATAGGTGTCGAAGACCTCCAGGTCCAGGCCGCCGGCGGCGTTGCTGCGCGCCCGGTCCATCGTGCGCTGCAGGTGGTAGCGGCCGCGGCTCATCAATTTAAGGCGCTCGGTAGCAGCGATGGTGACGTCGTCCAGCAGCGCCCCCAGCACAAAGCGCTGGAAGGTCAGGCCGTATTTGTTTGCCCCGTTGGCTACCTGCGAAAGACGCCCCAGTACCGCATACCGGTCCGCCAGTTCTTTTATGGCGTCTTCCATCTCCTGCAGGTCTTTGAGCCACTTGTCCTCATTTTTAACCTGGGAGCGGAGCTGTTCTTCCCTTCTCAGCGACTGCTCATAAACGTTTTCCGCCTCAGTTCTATATTGGGCCAGGGCCGCCAGGTCGGGTTCGGCCAAGCCTTCCGCCGCGCCGGCGGCACGCTCCAAGTGGTCTTTGGCCGCATACAGCTTCTCCCTGAATTCATCAATTTCCCGCTGCAGCCTCTGCACTGCTTCCGGAACTTTTCTGGCTGCCTCGTAATCTTTCAGACAGTCAAAGCCGGCCTCTTTTAAGCGCTGGGCAAAGGAGCGCCTTTCGTCCCCCAAGCGCTTCTGTGCCGCCTGCAGCCCGGCCAGTGTTTCCTGCTCGGCGGTGGCGGCCTGCACCAGTGCCTGGCTCGCATCTGTCGCGGCATTTTTGGCGCTTTCTAGGTTTGCCCGGAGCAGCTCCTGCCTGTTAACTGCTTCCTGCCGGGCTTGCTGTAAAGCAGCCGGGTCACGCAGGTCTGACGGAACGGCCGCCTCGCGCTCCTGAAGCACCGCCCGCTGCGCTTCCAGCGCGGTATGCGCTTTTTGATAATTTTCCCTGCAGTCTTCCAGCATTTTGCATGCTGTTATTTCCTGCTCCTGCAGCCCTTTGAGCTCGCTTTCCAGCGCGGAGACGGTTTCTGCAGCCCTGCTGGCCTGTGTCCACAATCCTTTGATTTCTTTGGCGCTGGCAGCCAGGACTGCCGGGTCCAGGCGGACCTGATCGCCCAGTTCCTTCTCCAGGTCCTCGATCCTGCCCAGCACAGTACTCCTTACCGCTTCTGCGCTGTTCAATTCGTCTTTCGCTTGATCGCGGGCCGCCTCGAGATCATTTAATGCCAGCTGCCGGGCTTTCAAGTCTGCTTCTGACGGCAACTCGGCGCCGGCGGCAGCCGGTTTCGGGTGCTCCGCTGAGCCGCAGACCGGACAGGGCTCACCTGCCGTCAAACTGCCCGCCAGGATCGCGGCCTGCCCTTTGTTCCAGCGTTCTTGCAAACCGGACAGTGCTTCTTTCGCGGCGGCATAACCGTCTTCGGCCAGGCGGCATTTTTTTTCTGCCTGGCTGAATGATTTCTGAGCCTCGCCCAGCACCCCGCGGTAATCTTCCAGTGTCTGCCTGCGCCCGCTGATCCGCTCTGCTTCCCGGCAGGCCGCTTCCAGCGCGGCTGCTTGGCCGGCGCTGCTTTTCGCGGCAGCATGCGCCGCTGTTTTTTCGGCCATGTCTTTTCGGGTGGCCTCCAGGTACTTTTGGGCTGCGCCCAGCTCTGTTTCTGCCGCTTTTACCTTCTGTTCAGCCTCGCCGATTGCTTTGCAAATTTCGTCGAGGGCAGCAACTTTAGCGGCGAGCCCTTCCAGCCGGATCACTTCACGGCTGGCGGCCTCCCGCTCCGGCTCCCTTTTCTCTTCTGCCGCCAGCGCTTCAGCCGCTTTTGTACTGGCTGACTCGGCCTTACTTCTTATAAATTTTTTATTTTCAAATTGAGAGGCTGCTGTGTCTGCCTCCTGCTGCCTTTCCTGCAGCGCTTTTTCCTTATCTATCAGCTGGGCGGCCTGCTGGGCTTTCGTTAATACAGCCTGTTTGGCTTCTATTTCCGGGCTTTTTTGCTCCAGCTCTTTGACTGCAATGACAGCGGCTTTTTTCGCGGCTAATTTTTCCTGGACCTGATTGCCGGTCTCCAGGGCCTTGCGCGCTGCTTCAGCGGCCATGTAGTGGGCCGTAATATTTTCCGTTGCTTCTGCCAGCTGCTTTGTATGTACGACGTGTCTCTGAGCCAGATCGTCTTTCGTTTCCACCCCGGCATCCTGCAGCTTCAGTGCTTTATCCCTTGCTTTTTGCTCCGTCTCAACCTGGAGCTTTTTAGCACAGTTTTTTAAGTATTCTTCGATGCGGCGGTAAAGCTCGGTGCTGAAAAGTATCTCCATGATCGCCTGGCGCTCTTTGGAGTCTGCCATCAGGAGCTTGCGGAAATCGCCCTGGGGCAGCATCACCACCTGCCGGAACTGGCTGCTCTTGAAGCCCAGCAGCTTCTCCACCGCTTCGGTGACGCGGCTCCAGCCGGTTTCCAGGACCTCGCCTTCCTCGGCATCGCCAGTGAGGCCGGTCCTTTTCCACAAAGTGGCGTTCGCGATCATGGCAGTGGTCCCCTCGCCCCGCTTCTTAGGCCGCTCCTGCTCCGGGGAACGCCTGATACGGTAGGCCTCAGCTCCCGTGGTGAAGTCAAAGGTGATCTCGGTCACCGCGTTGATGTCGGCATGGTCGCTGCGCATCTGCTTGCCCTCCCGCTCCGCGCCGCTGGTGTCACCATACAGGGCAAAGCAGATGGCATCGAGAACCGTTGTCTTGCCGGAGCCGGTGGGGCCGTGGATCAGGAAGAAAGTGCGCTCACCGAGCTCGGTAAAATCTATTGTCTGGGTCCCGGCAAAAGGTCCGAAGGCGCTGATTGTAAGCTTCAGCGGTTTCATGACTGCACCTCCCGCTCCTGCCGGTAAAAGGTTTCCAGGGTTTCGCTGAAGGTTTTATCCTGCTCCTCGGAAAGCGGTGTGCCGGTGACCTGTTCAAAAAACGAGGCGAAGAGTTCTGCCTCATTCAGGCAGCGGTGGTCGCCGCCAGGCCCGCGCAGTTCGCCGCCCGCCGTCAGGCTGGGGCGTTCGAGGTGCAGCACATTGGGGTAGACCTCACGCAGCTTGCCGATGGCATCCAGAATGGCGCCCGTGTCCTGCAGGGTGACCATGATGTAGTCTTCCCGACTCTTTTGCGGCCCGGCTAAAATATCCGCGAAATAGCCCTCCAGCCGGCGCACGTCCCGGCGGGGTGACAGGGGAATTGCCTCGTATGTTATATTACCGTCGCCGTCCAGTTCCGCCAGGGTTACTGACTTGCGGTGATGTGCTTCAGAGAACGAATATTTCAATAGTGAGCCGGCGTAGCGGGCATGTGCGCTGCCGATGTTCTGCGGCTGGTGCAGGTGCCCCAGGGCCGCGTAGTGAAAGGGCTGGAAGCAGGCGGCACTGACCGCGCCGGTGCCGCCTACGGTAAGGGGCCGCTCTGATTCGCTTTCCACCCCGCCGGCCACGAAGGTATGGGCCAGGAGCACCCGGCGGGCCCCTGCCGGGATGGCCGCGGCGTAATGCGCAATCATCGCCAGCATGGCCTGCTCGTGGTTGGCCACCTCCGGCAGATGCAGCCGTTCCCTGACCAGCGGCGGCTCGGCGTAGGGCGCCGGGCAAAAGTATACCGGTCCGTGGGCGTCGTCAATGACGATTGGCCTTAACTGATCACTTAGCTGGCCGACGAGGTGCAGGCCCTGCTCGGACAGCAGGCGGGTGCCGAATCCGAGCCGGTCCGGGCTGTCATGGTTTCCGGTAATCAAGATGACGGGAATTTTGAAATCCATGAGAATGGTGGACAGCACTTCGTCCAGCAGCTTGATAGCCTCGGTCGGGGGCACCGAGCGGTCGTAAATATCCCCGGTGATTAAGATCACATCCGGCCTGGTGTCGCCGGCGAGCCGGATGAACTGCTGCAGTACGTGGGCCTGGTCGTCAGTCAGGTAGACACCGTAGAAGATACGCCCCAAGTGCCAGTCTGCGGTGTGCAGGATCCTCATAATTTATCCTCCCTAATCTATAGATCAATACATTACATATCACTTAAATACCTGGAAATTATGATTGCGTCCTTTTTGCTTAATTCTGAACTATTGTCCCTGGCCGCGAGCTCAATAGGACCTTTTTCCTGTCCCTGCTCAAATACCATAGCTTTAATCTTATCCCGGGGAAATCTCCATTCCCGGCCCACTTTAACGGCGGGCAGCTTTCCAGCCCTGAGCATATTATAGATAGTTTGGTTGCTGACCCGAAAAAAATCCGCCACCTCTTCTACATTCATGATTTCAGGGTATTCATCCTGTTTAACAGCGCCTTCTATGAAATACTGCATCGCTTTGACATCATCAGGCTCATAAGCTTCCTCGCCGCATGATTCACAGACATAAGCATTCATACCCTTGAAGACCACTGTTTTGCCTTTCCATGTAGTTTCTACATCTTTTTGTATTTTATTCATTCTACCGTCGCATACATAACATTTCATGACAGTCCCCTCCATCCCGGGAATTTTTTTTATTTTCTTTTTTTCATCGCACCCAGATCATCCCATATCCCATCCGCAAACCTGCAAACTGTTACTATTACAGGTCGGGGGAATGCAAGAGCGATAACCATGTAAAATGGTGAACCATCATCACATTCACTCTGAAGTAAAATTTTTAAATCGCGCCCATGTCCCTGGAACTCAATATATTGCCCTGTCAGAGAACACCTGTGTACATCATCCTCACTGATATCCCGCTCTCCCATCCTGTCAAAGGCATGCCTTGATATAATGTAGTTCCGGGTCCTTCCTATTTCTCTGAGTAATACTATCCATGCTTCAAGCCAAGAGGTCAATTGCGTCCTCTCCTTTATAATATATTATAAGATAGTATAAAATACAATAAATATTAATACAAAATAGATCAAGTCCAAAGTTATGTGTA